>DASZUD010000387.1:0-4121 GCA_035548155.1 Polyangia bacterium | reverse complement strand
CCGTACGAGGCGCGGAGGCCGCGCACGTCGAGCAGCGGGGTGCGGTGGTCCTCGGCGGGCCGCGCGCTCGTCCACTCGACCGTCGGCAGCGCCGCCGCCTCGGGCGGCAGCGGGTGCCAGCACGCCGCCGCGTGGCCGACGGCGCGCGCCAGCAGCAGCGGCGTCTCGCGCGTGCACGACGAGTCTCGCCGCGCGCAACGAGGGCCGAAGGCGCACCCGAGCCCGCGGGCGCCCGGCGCCGGCGCCTGCCCGGTGATCGGCAGGGGCGGGCGCCGCCGCGCCGGATCGGGGATCGCCGCCAGCAGGCCGCGCGTGTAGGGATGCAGCGGCGACGCGAAGAGACGATCGCGGTCGGCGATCTCGACGACGCGGCCCGCGTACAGCACGACGACGCGGTCGACGAGGCTCCGTACGACGGAAAGATCGTGGGACACGTAGAGCGCCGCGACGTCCGTCGCGCGGCAGAGCCGCCGGATCGTCGCCAGGACGCGCGCCTGCGTCGCGACGTCGAGGGCGGTCGTGGGTTCGTCCAGCACGATCAAGCGCGGGCGCAGCACGAAGGCGAGGGCGAGCAGCACGCGCTGCTGTTGGCCGCCCGAGAGTTGGTGCGGAAAACGCTGGAGAAGATCGGGCCCGGCCGGCAGGCCGACGTCGCGCAGCGTCTCCGCGACGCGCGCCGCGCGCGCCGCCCGACCGAGGTCGGGCGCGTGGACGATCAGCATCTCGTCCAGCTGCGCGCCCACCCGGCGGGCTGGGTTCAGCGTGGTCGCCGGATCCTGCGCGACGTAGCTGACGACGCGCCCCCGCAGGCGCTGCCGCGCAACGGCAGACAAGCGCAAGACGTCGACGCCGCCCACGACGACCTTCCCCGACACGATGCGGGCGCCCGCGCGGGCGTGGCCGAGCAGCGCCGACGCGATCGTCGTCTTGCCCGAGCCCGATTCGCCCACGAGCCCGACGACCTCGCCCGCCGTCACCCGAAAGTCGACGCGCGATACGACGTCCGCGCCCGAATCGAGCTGGATGCAGAGCTCTTCGACGGACAGCGTGGGCCCCGGCGCCAGGGAGGCGAGAGAGACGCTCATCGCTCACCGATCCGCGCCTGCGCGCGACCCAGGCCGTCGGCCACGAGGTTCGCGCCCAGCGTGAAGGCGGCGATGACGGCCGCGGGGATCAGGACGGCCCACGGCTGCACCTGCAGCCCGGCCCGGTTCTCGTTGATCATGAGGCCCCAGTCCGCCGCGGGGGGCGCCACTCCGTAACCGAGGAAGCTGAGCGCGGAGAGGATGCCCACCGCCCAGGCCAGCATCGTGCCGATGTGGACGAGCAGCGGCGTCGCGATGTTGGGCAGGATCTCGCGCACGCGGATGCTCCGGCGTGAGACGCCCAGCATCTCCGCGGCCTCGACGAACTCCTGCGAGGCCACGCCCACGGTGAGCCCGCGCACGAGGCGCACGACGCCGGGCACGAGCGCCGCGGACGCCGTGACGACGATGAGCCACTTGTCGCGGCCGAGCACGGAGACGACGAGCAGCACGAGGATGAGGCTGGGGAACGCGTGGAAGACGTCGGCGCCCCAGACGATGAGCTGGTCGACGCGCCGGTGGCCGTACCCGGCGACCAGCCCCAGCGCCGTGCCGACGGTCAGCGCGATCGCGGCCGTGGCGAGCGCCATCCACACGACGGAGCGCCCGCCCGCGAGCACGCGCGAGAGCACGTCGTGGCCGAGGTAGTCGTAGCCGAGCGGCGCGCCCGCGGCCGGCTCGCCGTAGACGGGGCCGACGAGCGCGCGCGGATCGTGGCGCGCCAGCGCGGGGCCCAGGAAGGCGAGCAGCAGCACGAGGCCCAGCAGCGCCGCGCCGAAGCGGATTTGCCGTGACGAGGTCATGCCACGCGCAGCCGAGGCGTGAGGAGGACGGTGAGCAGATCGGCGAGCAGGTTCACGCCGACGACGCCCGTCGTGAGGATGAGGACGACGCCCTGCAAGACCGGGATGTCGCGCGCGCCGACGGCGGCGCTGAGCGCGCTGCCGATGCCGGGATACGCGAACATGACCTCGACGACGAGCGTCCCGCCCAGGAGCACGCTCATCGTGAGCGCCGCTCCCTGGATCGCCGGGACCAGCGCGTTCGGGATCGCGTGGCGCCAGACGAGCCGCCGCTCGGGGATGCCGCGCAGGCGCGCCTGCATCACGTAGTCGGTCTCGAGCACCTCGATCATCGAGCTGCGCACGAGGCGCACGAGGTAGGGCAGCGTCGACAGGCCCAGCGTCAGCGTCGGCAGGACGAGGTAGGGCAGCTGCCGCCACAGCGGCCGATCGGCCTCCACGAGCGAGACGGCTGGCAGCAGCTCGAAGACCGACGTCGAGAGCAGCATCGTGAGGCCGATGGCGACCGCGAACGGCGGCAATGCCTTGAGCACGATGAGTGACGTCACGGCGGCGCGATCGAGGCGGCCGTCGCGGCGCAGCGCGAGGCCGACGCCGAGCACGAGGGCGAGCGGAAGGACGAAGGCGGCCACGGCGCCCAGCAGTACGAGCGAGTTGCCCAGGCGCCGAGCCACGAGATCGATGACGGGGACGTGCGAGTCGAGCGAGCGGCCGAAGTCGCCGTGGACGGCGCGGCCCAGCCAGTGGAGGTACTGCGTCGCCAGCGGTTGGTCGAGGCCGAGCTGGGCCCGCAGGATCCGCGCGGTCGCCTCGGGAGCGTCGGGGCCGAGGATGACGCGCGCCGGGTCGGAGGGAAGCGCCTGCGTGGCCGCGAACACGATCGCGCTCAACGCGAGCACGGCGACGGCGCCCGAGCCCAGGCGGCCGAGCAACCACGGCGCCCAGACCGGGAGGCCGCGCCGCGGCGCCGGAAGCTCGGCGGTGACGTCGGCGGCTTCATCTACGAGGTGGTCGTCGGTCACCTCCGCCGCGGGCCAGATCGTGCCCGAGCTCTGTTCCGGCGACCGCGGTGGTGTCTCGTGAAACGGCGCGACGGTCATGCGATGTCCCCCCTCAGCCAGATCCGATCGAAACGCCAGGTCGAGAACTGCGAGTGCTCGGGCACGACGCCGCCCACGCGGCGGGCGATGCCGTCGAGCTCATTGACGAAGCCCCAGATGACCATGCCGCCGCGGTCGTGCTGGATGCGCTGCGCCGCGTGGACCAGCGACTTGCGCGCCTCGAGGTCGCGCGTCTTGAGCGCCTGCAGGAACAGCTCGCCGAAGCGAGGGTCGTCGAAGCCCGTCCGGTTCGTCACGGCCAGCGGCGAGTCCTGGTTCAACCCCGTGCAGAGGTACGGCTGCCCCAGCGAGCTGCCCGTCGTCATCGCGAACGTGTGCTTGGCGGGGCCGTTGTACGTCGGCACGTCCACCTTCTTGACGCGCACCTCGACGTTGGCGGCCTTGGCCTGTTCGGCGAAGACCAGCGCGGCCGCGATGCCGGCAGGCGGCGCGACCAGCTCGACCGACAGGCCGTCGTGCCCGGCGCTCTTGAGCAGCGCGCGCGCCTCGGCGACGTCGCGCGGCCGCTGGGCGATGTCGTGGTTGAAGGTCGGATCCTGCGGCGAGTAGAGATCGTTGGCGATGCGTCCCTGTCCGTTCAGCACGCGCGCCACGAGCTCACCCCGGTCCACGAGCAGCCGGAAGGCCTTGCGCACGCGCGCGTCGCGGAACGGCTCGACGCGCTGGTTGAGATTGAAGGCCTGCCACCCCGTCGTGGCCGAGCTCACCAGCGTGACGCGCGGGTTGTCCTTGTAGAGGGGGACGTGCTCGGGAGCCACGGCGTTCGCCATGTCGATCTGTCCGCCTTGCAGCGCAGCGAGGCGCGCCGTCTGGTCCTGGAACTCGATGATCTCCAGCTCGTCGGCGTACGGTTGGCCGCTCTTGTAGAAGTTCTCGAAGCGCGTGAAGAGCGACCGCTGGCCGGGCCGAAACTCCTTGAGCTTGTACGGCCCCGCGCCCACGACGTTGGTCACGGGGTGGTAGTCCGTCGGGACGATGCCGCCGAAGTTCACCCAGGTGTCGGGCAGCGGCAGGAAGCCCAGCCCTGGCTTGGCGTGGATGCGCACGGTGCGGGCGTCGAGCTTCTGGACGCGCGTGCGATCGAGCGGGCTCGTCAGGTTGGCGTAGGGCGA
>DASZUD010000386.1:0-18201 GCA_035548155.1 Polyangia bacterium | reverse complement strand
AGGACACCGACCACGAGCGACTCGAGCGAGAGGTCGCCGCCGAGGTCACGGAGGCCGTGGCCTTCGCAGAGGCCGGGACGTTCGAGCCCGTAGAGACGCTCACTCGTCACACGTACGCGGAGGCGCGCAGGTGACCCCGGCGGCCGCGTCGCCCAGCGGGCAGCCGTCTCTCACGTATCGGGAGGCGGCGCGCGAGGGCATCCGAGACGCGCTCCGCCGCGATCCGCGGGTGTTCGTCATGGGCGAAGACGTAGGGCGCTACGGAGGTTGTTACGCCGTCACGAAGGGTCTCCTCGAGGAGTTCGGGCCCGAGCGGATCCGAGATACACCTCTCTCCGAAAATGGTTTCGTGGGCGCGGGCATCGGCGCCGCCTTGGGAGGCATGCGCCCAATCGTCGAGATCATGACGGTGAACTTCAGCTTGCTCGCGCTCGATCAGATCTTGAACAGCGCCGCCACGCTCCGTCACATGTCGGGCGGCCAGATGGGTGTGCCGCTCGTGATCCGTATGGCGACCGGCGCGGGGGGCCGTCAAGTGGCCGCCCAGCACTCGCACAGCCTCGAGGGCCTCTACGCACACATCCCCGGGCTCAAGGTCGTCGCGCCGGCCACCGTCGAGGATGTCCGCGGGATGCTTTGGACCGCGCTCGAGGATCCGGATCCCGTGCTGATCTTCGAGCACGTCGGCCTCTACGGAGCGAGCGGCGCGTCGCCGGCCGACGGGGGACCGGTCGACATCGATTGCGCGCGCGTGCGGCGCGCCGGCAGGGACGCCTCGATCGTCACGTACGGCGGCTCGCTCCCCAAGGCGCTCGCGGCGGCCGACACCCTCGCGAGCGAAGGGATCGACGTCGAAGTGGTAGACCTGCGGACGCTGAGGCCACTCGATTCCGACGCGGTCCTCGCTTCGGTGCGCAAGACCCGACGGGCGGTCATCGTGGACGAAGGGTGGCGGAGCGGCAGCCTCTCGGCTGAGATCGCATCGCGGATCGTCGAAGGGGCGTTCTACGATCTGGACGCGCCCATCGAGCGCGTTTGCACCGCCGAGGTTCCGATTCCGTATCCACGTCACCTCGAGGAAGCGGCGTTGCCCCAGCCCGCGAGCATTGTCGCCGCCGTCCGGCGCGCCATGAGCGGCCATGCCTGAGTTCCGGATGCCGTCGCTGGGGGCGGACATGGAGGCGGGGACGCTCGTCGAGTGGCTCGTCAAGCCCGGGCAGAACGTCAAGCGCGGCGACGTGGTCGCGGTGGTCGAGACCGACAAGGGCGCGGTGGACGTCGAGATCTGGGAGAGCGGGTCAATCGACACGTTGCTGGTGCCGCCCGGAACGAAGGTCCCCGTGGGGACGACGCTCGCGACGCTGAGAGCGCTCGCTGCGGCGCCGCCGTCGGTCGCCGTTCCCACCCCTCCGCCCGCCCCCGCCCCCCTTGCGCCCCCGCTGCCCGCCGCCGCGCCATCCGCGGTCGCCGCGGCCCCGCCCGTGCCGGCCCCGAGCGCAGGGCCCGTGCGGGCCTCGCCCGCCGCGCGCAAGCGCGCGCACGAGCTGGCCGTCGATATCACGGGCCTCGCGGGGACCGGACTGCATGGCGCAATAACCTTCGCCGATGTCGAGGCTGCCGCCACGGCCCGGGCTCCATCTCTTCCCGCCTCGCCTCCCACGCCATCGGTCGCGCAGGCCCCCGGGCTCGCGGGCGGAGCGGTCGACATCCGACGTGCCATCGGGGCCGCGATGGCACGGTCGAAGCGCGAGATTCCGCACTACTACCTCGCGAGCGAGGTCGATCTCGGCGGCGCGCTCGAGTGGCTCACGGAGGAGAACCGGAAACGCTCGGTCACCGGGCGCATCCTTCCCACGGCGCTCTTCCTCAAAGCGACCGCCCTCGCCGTCCAGGAAGTCCCATCCATGAACGGCTTCTGGATCGACGGCGCCTTCCGGCCCAGCGGGGCGATCCACCTCGGCGTCGGCATCTCCCTCCGTGGCAACGCGGGCCTCATCGCGCCGGCGCTCCGCGACGTCGCGGGCAAGCCGCTCGACGCGCTGATGCGCGAGCTCGGCGATCTCATCGTACGAGCGCGCAGCGGACACCTCCGCAGCTCCGAGCTCTCCGACGCGACCCTCACGGTCACCAGCCTCGGCGAGCAGGGGGTCGAGACGGTGTTCGGTGTCATCTATCCGCCGCAAGTCGCGCTCGTCGGCTTCGGAGCGGTCACCGAACGTCCGCGCGCCATCGGCGGCCTCCTCGGCGTGCGTCCCGTGATGAACGTCACGCTCTCGGGCGACCACCGCGCCAGCGACGGCATCACAGGCGCGCGGTTCCTGGCAGCGATCGCGCGGCGTCTCGGGACGCCGGAGGATCTCAAGTGAGTCGCACCGCCGCTGAAGTGGAAGCCATCGTGCGCGACCTCCTGGCCAGCCTCGCGCCCGAGGCCGATCTCGCGATGCTCGCTCCCGACGCCGACTTCCGCCGCGCTCTGGACATCGACTCGTTCACGTTCTTGCAATTCGTCGTCGGTCTCAAGGAGCGACTCGGGATCGAGGTCCCCGAGGCGGACTATGGGCGCGTGCGCACGCTCGACGGGTGCCGCGCATATCTGGCTGCGAAGGACGCGCTCAGCGACGCTGCCGCGGAGAAGGCTCGAAAGGTCCGGGCACCCGTGGGGAGCCGATGACGAAGGGCTCGGCGCCGGCATTTTCGCGCCGCCTCAAGGATCGTGTCCCCAACGACGCGGCCGGGGACGGGCGGCGATCGTGAGGACGCAGTCCGACGTCGAAGAACACTCGGGCGGGATCTGAACCGATCTGGCACGAACATCGCACCCTCTCGAGAACTGGATGAGATACGAAGTCCTGGAGAGATTCCGGCGACGGCTGCTCGAACGGCGATTCGCGCTGCTCAAGATGGGGAACGAGGCCCTCCGCGACGCAGCGGAGCTGCGCTCGGAGCGTGAACCGGACTGGGAGGACCTCGCCGCTCTCGCGACGACGGCGACACTGCTCGAGACGCTCGGTGACACCGAGCGCGCCGAGCTCGTCCGCATCGACGAGGCGCTCTCGCGCATGGAGCGCGGAGCCTACGGGGAGTGCGTCAGGTGTCGCGGGCCGATCGAGCTCGAACGGCTCGAGGCCATCCCCGAGACCGACCGCTGCGTCGGCTGCTCCGAACACTGAGACTGCATCATGGGAACTCGAGATAGGAGGAGGGCATCAGAAGTTCCGGTGCTTGAGCCGCGCGAGAACCAGTGCGCGCCGAGGGGCAAGCGCTTCTTGGCGACGTGCGCGCAGGAGCCAGACGATCACGCTCAACAGCATGCTGAGGTCGTGAAGCTCCTCACCAAGTGATCCGCGTTCACGACTTGCGCACCAGCGCGGTGCAGTCTTCCTCATGGCGGGCGGCTCGATCTACGACGTTGGCCACGCTTCCGTCGCGTTCACCGCGGCGGTGTACCGCCACCTTTCCGGCGACCATCGCGTCAAGGAGTCGGATCGCCTCAGCTTCACGATCCCCTCCGACGCGACCGCGAAGGTGCTCCCCTTCGAATCGCGATCAGAGGCGGAATCAGAGGCCGCTAGGACCCATTTGGTACCCGCGGAAGCCGCGACTCTGGTCGGCGGCGGTTGAGCCCTTTCGGAATCACGAACGATTCAGGGCTGCTACGTTGTGGGCGTGGAAAGAATCGAACTTTCAACAAACGGATTAAGAGTCCGCTGCTCTGCCAGTTGAGCTACACGCCCGGATATTCAGTTTTCAGCTTCGCTCGTCGGTCGCGCGCTCGAGGTGAGTCGAACACCTAACCCTCGGCTTCGAAGGCCGATGCTCTATCCAGTTGAGCTACGAGCGCATGAGTTAAGCGGGCGGAATAATGTTCAGATGGCAGTTCGGTGTCAAGGCTTCTGAACAGCCCCGGTGTCGGTTTCCGATGGAGCGCTTTTCGGAGCGTTCATCGACGGTGGCTGCACGCCCGCTTTCGGCTTCCTCGGCTTCGGCACGAACACCGGGTGGAGCTCGCGGAAGATGCGCTCCTTCGCGAGGTACGGCTGGTTCTTCATGTCGACGTTCGCGACGCTCGCCAGCGCGGAGCGCAGCAGCACGAGGCGCGCGTGCGTCGCGTCCCCGCACTCGGGCATGCCGGAGGGCGCGTCCTCGCACAGCTTGAGCGCCTTGGTCGCCGCGTCGAACGCGGGCGCGCCCTCGAACCTGTCGGCGTAGGCGATGGCGCGCACGTGCTGGAAGCGAAAATCGTCGGGCCGCGCCTTCGCGAGCGGCCCGACGGTGGCCAGCGCCCAGTCGGGCCGGTGGCCGTCGAGGTAGATGTTGGCGAGCTCGAGCGCGGCGTTCGCGTCGTCGGGCTTGCCGACCAGCACCGACTGCAGCTCCGCCACACGATCCCCGAGCTCGGGATCGACGTTCAGCGCGGGCTTCACCGTCGCGTCGGGCTGCGGCATGAGCAGCACCGTCGCCAGCAGGAGGAGCACGATGAGGTCGAGGATCCGGGTGACGCGCATACCTACTTCATTCGTACCGCAGCGCCTCGATAGGGTCCAGGCGAGACGCGCGCAGCGCCGGGTAGAACCCGAACAAGACGCCCACGATCGTCGAGAACGCGAACGACATGACGTAGCTCTGCGCGCCCAGCAGCGCCGGCCAGCCCATCGCCGAGGCCAGCAGGCGCGCCGTGATCGTGCCCAGCGCCATGCCGATCGCGCCGCCCGCCGCCGTGAGCACGATGGCCTCCAGCAGGAACTGCAGCAGGATGTCGCGCCCGCGCGCGCCGATCGCCATGCGGATGCCGATCTCGCGGGTCCGCTCGGTCACCGACACCAGCATGATGTTCATGATGCCGATGCCGCCCACGACCAGCGACACGGCGGCGATGCTGGCCAGCAGCAGCGTCGTCGTGCGCGTCGTCTCCTCGGCCACCTTCGCGAACTCCGAGAGGTCCCGCACGCTGGGATCGTCGGGATCGCCCTCGTTCGTGCGGTGCCGCTGGCGCAGGAGCTCTTGCACCGCGCGCATCGCCGACTGGGTCGTGTCCGCCGACGTCGCGCCCATGAGGATGCGTGAGACGGCGTTCGCCTGCGCCCCGCCCGAGTTGAACAGCTTCCGCCGAACCGTCGTGTACGGCATCAGGATGACGTCGTCTTGGTCCTGGCCCATCTGGTTCTGGCCCTTGACCGCCAGCACGCCCAGCACCTGGCACGAGAGCGACCGCACGCGCACGAATTCGCCGATGGGGTCGTCACCGCCGAAGAGCTGCTCGGCCACCGTGCGGCCGAGGACGCAAACCTTGTTCGCCGCCTGGATGTCCTGCGACGTGAAGAACTCACCGCTCTCGACGGACCACCCGCGGATGTCCAGGTAGTCCGACGTCGTGCCCGTGATCGACGTCGCCCAGTTCGCGCCGCCCCACACGACCTGCGCGTTCGTCGAGTTGATGGGCGCGGCGAAGCGCACCTGCGAGACGTTGCGAAGGATCGCCGCGACGTCGTCGTCGGTGAGCGCCGCCGAGGCCGACGAGCCCGAGCCGCCGCGCACGCCGCCCGCATTGGAGGTGCCGCCCGAGGCGATGAGCATGTTCGTGCCCATCGACGCGATCTGTGCGCTGACCTTGGCGCTGGCGCCGCTGCCAATCGCGACCATCGTGATGAACGCGCCCACGCCGATGATGATGCCCAGCGCCGTCAGCAGCGCGCGCAGGCGGTGGCGCGAAAAGCCGCGCACGGCCATGACGAAGAGCGCCCAGACGCTCACGCGCTGTCCTTCCGATCGGCTGCGCGCGCCGAGGGGTCGCGCCGCGTATCCGACTCGATGCGCCCGTCGCGGAAGACGATGACGCGCTTCGCGTAGGCCGCGATGTCGGGCTCGTGTGTGACCACCACCATCGTGATGCCGCGCTCGGCGTTGAGCCGCGTGAGGATGCCCATGATCTCGTCGCTGGTCTTCGAGTCGAGGTTGCCCGTCGGCTCGTCGGCGAGCAGCAGCGGCGGCTCGCCCACGAGAGCGCGCGCGATGGCCACGCGCTGCTGCTGGCCGCCCGAGAGCTGATTCGGCATGTGATCGATGCGCTGGCCGAGGCCCACGATCTCCAGCGCCGCCTCTGCGCGCCGCTGGCGCTCGCGCGCCGGGACGCCCGCGTAGGTCAGCGGCAGCTCGACGTTGTCGCGCGCGCTCGTGCGGGCCAGCAGGTTGAAGCCCTGGAACACGAAGCCGATCTTCTGGTTCCGGATCAGCGCGCGCTCGTCGCGATCGAGCCCCTCGACGTCGACGCCGTCGAGCCGGTACGTCCCCGCCGTCGGCCGATCGAGGCAGCCGATCATGTTCATGAACGTCGACTTGCCCGAGCCCGATGAGCCCATGACGGCGACGAACTCGCCCTCGGCGACCTGCAACGAGACGCCGCGCAACGCGTGCACGACGACGTCGCCCATGACGTAGTCCTTCGTGAGCCCGTCGACTTCGATCAGCGCCATCGCGAGCTCGAAGGCTGGGCGACGCAGCTTTGCTGCGGCCAGCGGGGGCCAGGGGGGACGCAGAGGCGGCCCCGGGAGATTGCTGAGGAGGTCATCGTCAAAGCCGCCGGGCGGTCCTCCTGCTCAAAAGAACCGCGGGCCTCGACTGCTGTTCTTGCCGCCGCCACCCATGCCGCCGCCGGGCGGGCTGGAAGGCTGCGAGCCGCCGGTCGCGTCCAGGACGACCTCGTCGCCCTCTTTGAGGTTGCCGCCCACGATCTCGGTGAACTCGTCGTCGGAGATGCCGGGCTTGAAGCGCACGACGCTGACCTTCTGGCCCGCCGGCACGTATACCTTCGCCCAGCGGCCGCCGCCTGCGCCTCGTCCGCCTTCGCCAGCGCCTGCGCGCGGCCCTCTCCCGGCGCCGCCGCTTCCGCCGCCCGGCGCCCCCGCCCCTGCGCCCGGCCCGCCGGTCGGGGCGTCGAGCAGGTCGGCGGTCGGCCGGAACCTCAGCGCCGAGTTCGAGATGCGCAGCACCCCCTCGTGCCGCTGCGAGACCGCGCGCACCGAAGCCGTCATGCCGGGGCGCAGCTTGCCGCCCTTGTTGTCGACGCGCAGCACGGCGTCGTACGTGACGACGTTCTGCGTGACCGTCGGCTGCGAGCGGATCTGGAAGATCGTCCCCTTGAACGCCTCGCCGGGGTACGCGTCGACGGTGAACGTCGCCTCCTGCCCCTCGCGCAGCTTGCCGACGTCAGCCTCGTCGACGGCGACGTGCACCTCCATGCGCGACAGGTCCTGCGCGATCGTGAACAGCACGGGCGCCTGCAACGACGCCGCCACCGTCTGGCCCACGTCGATCGACCGCTGCAGCACCGTGCCCGAGATGGGCGCGCGGATCGTCGTGTGCTCGAGGTCGTAGCGCGCCATGCCCACCTGCGCGCGCGACTGGCCCACCTGCGCCTCGGCGGCCGTCTGATCGGCCACGGCCTGATCGTACTTGGACTGCGCCGCGTCGAGATCGGCCGCGCCGATGACCTTCTGCTCGGCCAAGGGCTTCGCGCGGTCGAGCTCGATCTTCGCCTGCCGCGCGTTCACCTTCGCCCGCACGAGCGCCGCCTCGGCCGACTTCAGGTTCGACTCGGCCTGGGCGACATTGGCGCGGAAGCGCGTCGGATCGATCTGAGCGATGATCTGGCCCTGCGTGACCTGGCTGTTGAAGTCCGCGCCCAGCTTCGCGATCGTGCCCGAGATCTGCGAGCCGACCTGGACCGTCACGACGGCGTTCAGCGCCCCGGTGGCCGTGACCGTCGACTCGACGGCCCCGCGATCGACCCGCACCGTCCGGAAGGTCACGGGGGTCTCTCGGCTCGAGCGCTTCCAGGCCCACCACCCACCGCCTGCGGCCAGGATGAGCACGACGAGGCCCGTGATCGTGGACCGCCGTTTGGAACCCGTCGCCATGTTGGTGGCGGAAACGTATCAGAATCCAAGGAAAATTCCCGTCGGCAGCTCCAAAGGGGCGCATCTAAGGACGCCGGTCGCGCTGCGTTGCTTCAACCGGGGCAACACTTCCTTCGCTCTGCGGCCAAAAGCCACGGAACGGGGCAAAACGCTACGGCCCTATGACGTCAGCACCCGGGAAATCCCGGGTTAACGCACCGGAAACTTGCTGGCACTGTAAGTGCTTCACACACGGCACGCTGTCGTGACTGGGGCGCAAAGCGACGGAAAGCGCCGCTGCCGGTCACGAAGCAATCGCGAAAGTTTGCAGCCCGAAGCTCGAGCGCCCGTCGAGCGCGAAATCAGCAAGTCCAAAGGAGGAGCCGGATGACCGTTCTCAAGATGCTGGCCGATGCCTTCCACGAGGGTGGATGGGGAATGTGGCCAATCCTCTTTCTGCTCATGATCACGCTGTCGATTCTGATCGAGCGCGCCGTGTACCTGCGCCGCGCCGTCATCGACAAGGAGAAGCTGGTCGCCCTCCTCCGCTCGCAGATCTCGGCGGGCAACATCCAGGGCGCCATCAAGGTGTGCTCGGGCAACTCGACGCCGCTCACCCGCATCGTTCAGGCGGGCCTGATGCGCGCCAACCGCTCGGACGAGGAGATCAACTCGGCCATGGAGGAGGCGGGGCTTCGCGAGCTCCCCATGCTGGAGAAGCGCACGGGCTACCTCGCGATGCTCGGCAACCTCGCGACGCTCGCCGGCCTGCTCGGCACGATCACGGGTCTCATCAAGTCGTTCGCCGGCGTCGCCGGCGTCGATCCGTCGCAGAAGGCGACCCTGCTCTCGAAGGGCATCTCGGAGGCCATGAACTGCACGGCCTTCGGCCTCTCGACGGGCATCATCGGCCTCGCGGCCTTCGCGTGGCTGAACGGCAAGACCCAGAACGCCCTCGACGACATCGCCGAGGTGAAGAAGAACGTTTCGAACCTGCTGTTCCAGGCGAAGGCAGCCCTCCGCGGCTAGTCGCGCCGGCTCACCCAATTTTCAACGACTCAATCAGTTAGACGGACAAGGAGAACGACGATGTTCATCATGGAGCACTTCTCTGAGGGTGGCTGGGGCATGTGGCCGATCCTCCTCCTCGCTATCCTCACGATCGGCATCGCCGTCGATCGCTTCATGTACCTCTCGAAGTCGAAGGTCGACGTCGACAAGCTGATGTCGCTGCTGAAGTCGCAGATCGTCTCGGGCAACATCCAGGGCGCCGTGAACACCTGTCAGGCCAGCCCCGCGCCGGTGACGAAGATCATCGCGGCCGGCCTCCGCAAGGCGGGCGGCTCGGAGCACGACGTGCAGCAGGCGATGGACGAGGAGGCCCTTCGTGAGCTTCCGCGCCTCGAGAAGCGCACGGGCTACCTCGCGATGCTCGGCAACCTCGCGACGCTCGCCGGCCTGCTCGGCACGATCACGGGCCTCATCAAGTCGTTCGCCGGCGTCGCCGGCGTCGACCCCTCGATGAAGGCGACGATGCTCTCGAAGGGCATCTCGGAGGCCATGAACTGCACGGCCTTCGGCCTCGGCACCGGTATCCTCGGTCTCGCCACGTACGCCTGGCTGAACGGCCAGACGCAGGGCGTGCTCGACGGCATCAACCAGGGCACGGTCGAGACGCTGAACCTGGTCGTCGCGGGCCGCGGCGGCGAGGGCCAGCAGTACTAACATCCAATCGATGAGGGGCGGTTCGCCGCCCCTCTCCGTCTAGGAGAACATCATGGGTGTATCAGTCGACTCCGGCGGCAAAGGCGGTAAGAAGTCCGTCAACGCCGACCTGAACCTGGTTCCGTACATCGATCTTCTGACGTGTATGGTGGCGTTCCTCCTCATCACCGCCGTCTGGTCCCAGCTGGCCCGCCTCGAGGCGCACCAGAAGGGTCAGGGGCAGGCTGGTGAAGAGACGCCGCCCGAGAAGATCGTCAAGCTCGTGGTCGTCGTGAACGGCGAGGGGTTCAACCTCGTCGCCGGCGAGGACCAGCAGCCCATCCCCAAGAAGGGCGATCAGTACGACTTCGAGAAGCTCGGCGGCGAGCTGAAGAAGTTCAAGGACACGCATCCCGACAAGAACGACGTGCAGGTGGCGTCCGAGGATGCGATCAAGTTCGAGACGTTGGTGAAGACGATGGACACGGCGCTCACGGCGCGCTTCCCGGACATCTCACTCATCGACGCCGGCGGCGCAGGAATATAGGGAGCGCGACATGCCTATTCACGCACCTCACGCTCACCTCTACAAGTCGGTCAAGCTCGAGACCGCCGCGGCGAAGCTGAGCCACGCCGGGCGTAAGAGCTTGTACGCGCCGCTGAACCTGGTCGCGTACATCGACATGATGACGATGCTCGTCATCTTCCTGCTGATGTCCTTCTCGGCGACGGGCGAGATCCTGTTCGTTCAGAAGAACATCGTCCTGCCGGACGCCCAGAACTGGACCGACCTCGAGCGCGCGCCCGTCGTCGGTGTCAGCAAGGACGTCGTCACGCTGGACGGCTCGCAAGTCGCGACGGCCGACGATCTCATGAAGGACTCGGCGACGGGTGACTTCAAGATCGCCGAGCTGCACGACAAGCTCGTGACGCTGAAGAACAACTACAAGCTCCTTCACCCGGGCGAAGAGTTCAACGGCATCGCGATCGTTCAGTCGGACAAGAACGTCGAGTTCAAGATGCTGAAGAAGATCATGTACTCGATCTCCGTGGCCGGTTATCAGAACGTGAACTTCGCCGTCACCCCGAAGGCCAAGGGCGGCGGCGGGGCCGCGATGTAACGACCGCCGGGCGCGCCCCCCTCGACCCACGCGCCTCTCAGCGACAAACGGCCGGCTTCGTATTCGAACGAAGCCGGCCGTTTTTTTTGATGGGAACCCTGAGAGGGTTCCCAAACCCTCCCGTGCTCGCTCGGATCAGCAAAGCTGGTCCTCCCTCGGGTTGGTGGATCTTCAGCTTACCTACCCTCCTGTGCTCGCTCGGACCAGCAAAGCTGGTCCTCTCGCGGGCTTTCGTGTTTAGCTAGTCAACGCTACCGCCGATCTGCAAACGCCTCTTTGGAGGGACCCCCGATGCGCACCTCGACGCTCGCCCTTTCTCTCGCCTTCTCGCTCGCCCTATCCAGCCTCGCCTGCCAAGGGGATCCCAACGATCCCATGACGTGGGCCAAGCAGCTCAAGGACCTGCGCACGCAGAAGGAGGCGCTCGACAACCTCGCGAAGATGGACGTCGATAAGGCGCGCCCGGCCGTGCCGGCGCTCATCGAGCTGTATCAGGACACGAAGCGCCCCGAGCACCTCGAGGCGCTGGCCCGCTACAAGGACGATCGCACGAAGCCGTTGCTGATCTCGGCGTTGGACTACACCGACGACGACTTCGATCGGGCGACGATCTCTGCCGGCGTGCTCGGCGAGATGAAGGCGACCGACGCGGTCGAGCCGCTGATCAAGGCGCTCGAGAAGCCGCTGCCCATCAAGTCGCGCGCGAACAACGCGCGCCTCGCGGCGCTGCGCGCGCTGGTGAAGATCGGCGACAAGCGCGCCGTTCCGCCGCTGATGAAGATCCTGACCACGTCGGCCGACGAGCAAGACTTCGCGCTCAACCAGAAGGCGGCGCTGGGCCTCGCCGAGCTGCGTGACCCGCAGTCGATCCCCGCTCTGCTCAAGGGCCTGTTCATGACGGGGCGCGGGACGCAGACGTTCCAGGAGTGCCGCCTCGGGCTCGTGCGCATCGGCCAGCCGGCCGTCGAGCCGCTGGTGCAGCTGCTGCAGGAGAAGAACGCCGACGTCCAGGAGATGGCGACGAAGCTGAAGTTCGACGAGGCCACGCCCGGCGTCGTGCCGCACAAGGCGGCCATCGTCCTCGGAGATCTGCGCGCGAAGAGCGCCGTGCCCGCGCTCATCGCGCGCCTGCACGGCAAGGCGAAGGGCAGCGAGCACCTGGCCGAGCTCATCGCCCTCGGCTACATCGCGACGCCCGACGCCGTCGACGCCATCCTCTCCGTGGTCAAGGACGGCAAGGCCGACCCGGGAGAGCGCGCCAGCGCCGTCGACGCGCTCTACCTCTCGGGTGACCGGCGCGCAGTTCCGACGCTGCTCGAGGTCGCGAAGTCGGGCTACGTCATGGTCGACGGCCAGAAGGCCTCCGACCTGCGCGCGAGCGCGGCGATCGCCCTTTCGCGCATCGCCGGCAAGGAGACGTTCGAGGCGTTCAAGGCGCTCGTCGACAAGGAAGAGGAAGCCCAGGGTCAGTTCGGCCTGGCGTTCGACCGCATGCTGGTCGCCAACGAGTGCGGCGAGGACGTGGCCTGCTACGGCAAGAAGCTCAACGACCCGAGCTGGACGCGCGCCGAGAAGGCGGCCTTCGCGATCGGCTTCTCGGGCGACGCGAAGAACGGCATCCCGCTGCTGCTCGCCGCGATGAAGCCCATCACGACGATGACGCCCGACCACTACCCCGTGCACCAGGCGATCATGTTCTCGCTGGGTCGCCTCGCGAACAAGGACTGCAGCACCTGCGTCGAGGCGCTGGACAAGCAGATCGAGCGCGACGAGAAGGCCGTGCGCATCCCTGGCGCGCGCGACCTCCTCGGCGAGACGCGCGTCACCGAGGCCGTCATCCAGAACAAGGGCTCGAACGAGGTCGCCACGAAGGCCACGGCGGCGCCCGCCGAGGAGCCGGTCGCGGCCGCCGACAAGAAGGCCAAGCCGGCCAAGGGCGGCAAAAAGCACCACAAATAGTGCGCCGATAGCGCAGCCGTGAAGCGCCGGTAACGGCGCCCCACCCATCCAGAAAAGGCCACGCGTGGCTTGCGCGTGGCCTTTCGCTTGCCCATGGTCTTAATGGAGGGGGTGCGAAGTATGGGCATCACGGCGCGAGAGCGGGAGGAGATCGCGCGGGCCAACGACTCGGGACGGCAGCCCGTCGTGTTCGTGCACGGGCTGTGGCTGCTCGCCGACAGCTGGTCGCGCTGGTGCAGGTTCTTCGAGGACGCCGGCTTCACGACGGTGGCGCCGGGATGGCCCGACGAGCCCGAGACGGTCGACGAAGCGCGAAAGGTGCCGAGGGCGCTGGCGCACAAATCGGTGAAGGAGGCGGCCGACCACTTCGCCGCCGTCACCGAGCAGCTGAAGGTTCAGCCCGCCATCGTCGGGCACTCGTTCGGCGGACTGATCGCGGAGATCCTCGCCGGGCGGGGGCTGTCTTCGGCGACGGTCGCGATCTCCCCGGCGCCGTTCCGGGGCGTGCTGTCGCTGCCCTTCTCGGCGTTGAAGGCGGCGTCCCCGGTGCTGTCGAACCCCGCCAACTACGATCGCGCCGTGGCCCTGACGTTCGAGCAGTTCCGCTTCGCGTTCGCGAACGCCGTCACGGAGACGGAGGCGCGCGAGCTCTACGAGACGTTCGCCGTCCCCGCGCCGGGACTGCCGCTCTTCCAAGCCGCGCTCGCGAACCTGAACCCGTGGAGCGAGGTGAAGGTGAACACGAAGAGCCCGCGGCGCGGGCCGATGCTCGTGATCTCCGCCGACAAGGACAACACGGTGCCGCGGAAGATGTCCCACGGGAGCTTCTTGCGGCAGGAGCGCAACGAAGAGCCCACCGAGTTCCTCGAACTGCCGACCCGCGGGCACTCCCTGACGATCGACTCGGGCTGGCAGGACGTGGCCGACGCCGCGCTCGAGTTCATCCGCAAGCACTTGCTCCTCGACGCGCCCCTGCCGACGCGGCGCGCGCCGGCCGCACCGACGCGGCCGAGGATCTAAACGGGAACCCACAAGGGGTTCCCGTGCCCTCCGCGCTCGCGGCGGGAGGCTCAGCCTGCCTGCGCTCGGGTCGCCGGAGCTTGGGTCTTCAATTGTGGTGCTCGGCGACGACGGTCGTCGTGATCCCGCCGCGCACCTTGAACTCGGCCTCGATGCGCGCGCGCCGGGGCCGCGTCGCCGCGACGAGGTCGTCGAGGATGCGGTTCGTGACGGCCTCGTGGAAGGCGCCCTCGTCGCGGAACGACCAGAGGTACAGCTTCCACGACTTGAGCTCGACGCAGAGGGCGTCGGCGACGTACTCGACCCTGATCGTCGCGAAGTCGGGCTGGCCGGTCTTGGGGCACAGGCACGTGAACTCGGGGCAATCGAACTTGATGACGTAGTCACGCTCGGGCTTCGGGTTCGGGAAGGTCTCGAGCGACTTGGACGGCTTCGTGGTCATGCGGGCGCGTAGCTTGCGTGGTCTCGGCGCCGCGCGCAATCCCGCACCTACATCGACGTGCATCGGTAGTAAAAGCCGATTCTTTCCGGCTATTTTTGAAGGGTTTCCGTTTGACACCGCACACGCGCCGCGGATAGCCTCTTCGCCGGCCGGTTGATGATGAGACTCGCGTCTTACGCCCTCGCCGCGCTCGCGCTCGGCACCGTGCTCGCCCCCGCCGCGCCCGCGCAGGCAGCCGGTTTCACCGTCAAGGGCACGGTCAAGCTGCCGGAGGGTGCACGCAGCACGCGCCTTTACGGTGGGTACTGGCGCCTCGAGAACGGTGACGTCCCCGTGCAAAACGCGGGCGGCGCCAAGGCCGAGACGCTGGTCGTGCTCGAGGACATCAAGGGCGCGCACCCGCCGCCCGCGCGCACCGTCACCGTGGAGATCGGCGGCCTGGACGCCCGCCCGCGCCTGGTGATCCTCGGGCCCGGGTCGGTGCTCGAGATCAAGAACACCGGCAAGATGACGCACGAGCTGTCGACGCCCGACAACACGCAGCTCATGCCGATCGAGCGCCTGCCGCCTGGCGGCGCGCGACACGTGAAGTTCGAGACCATCGGCGGCTACGTCATCCGCGACTCCGAATACCCGCACATCATGATCTCGGTGATCGTCGTGGGCTCGCCGTACTACTCGACGCTGGACGAGCGCGGGAGCTTCTCGATCCCGAACGTCCCCGACGACAAGGTGAAGTTGCGCGTGTGGACGCGCGGCGCCTGGGCGACGGAGCAGGAAGTGGACGCCAGCAAGAAGGAAGATCTCTCCATCAAGGTCGCCGCGCCGAACGAGAAGGAAGCGGCGGAGTAAAGGAACGCGAGCGCCGCATGTTCCTCTCGAAGATCTGGTTCATCATCGTCACGTTGGTCGCGGGCCTGGCCCTGACCTTCGCGCTCATCGGCCCGCGGCCCGCCGTGCAGAAGCTGGGCGTGCTCGAGGGGCAGCGCCTCGCTCGCGCGCAGTACGCCGCCGAGCAGATGTTCAAGGTCGACGCGCACAAGTGGATCGATCGCGTGTCCAAGCTGGGGCGCGACGCCATCGTCGCCGATTCGCTGGACGCCGCGTCGCGCGGCGCGGGCGAGTGGACGGTGCTGCACAAGACGCTGCAGGATCGTTTCCGCGCGCTCATCCCCGATCTCGCGACGGGCGGCATCTCGTCGCTCGTGGCGACGGATCTCAAGGGCCGCGTCGTCGCGCGCATCGGCGACAACGAGGCCGAGTACGGCGACTACATCGGCGGCGCCGAGGTGATCGCGGACGCGCTGCGCGGCTACCTCTCGGATGACGTGTGGGGCTCGACGGGCAAGCTGACGCGCGTCGCGGCCGCCCCCGTGCTCTCGAAGAACCACGATCGCTTCGTGGGCGCGCTGTACGTGGGCGCGGAGACGGGCGAGAACCTGGTCGAGCGCCTCAAGAAGAACCTCGACGTCGACGTCGCGCTGCTCCTGCGCGGCAAGGTGATCGCGTCCACGCGCGACGCCTCCGGCCTCACGTCGCTGCCCGACCTCGTCGAGAAGCACGCGGGCGAGATCGAGAAGGTCAAGCGCACACCGGCCATTCCGCTGCAGTCTGGAAAAGATCAGCTCCTGGCCGTCGCGGCGCCGTTCCCGGGTCAAGCCGGGCAGCAGCAGGCCTACTACGTGCTGCTGGGCATGCAGCCGGCCAGCACGGACCTGATGTCGCTGCTGTCGCACACGAGCTCGGACGATCTGAAGTGGGGCAACTTCCCCTGGATCGGCGTGCTGGCGACGCTGGGCGTGATGATCGGCATCGGCCTCTTCGCGCAGCGCTTCGAGGTGGAGACGCCGCTCGCGCGGCTGCGCGCCGAGGTGGCCCAGTTGGCGCGCGGCGAGATCTCGAAGATCGCGGACAACCGCTACGGCGGAAAGTTCGGTGGGCTCGCGCGCGACGTGAACGCCGCGATGGAGCGCTATACGCACGCGCCGGCCGCGCCGTCGGAGATGGCCGGCAAGGATCTGAACGCCATCCTGGGTGGCAAGCCCGCGGCCGGCAGCACGTTCGACCTGCCCAGCGCCGACTCGGCGTTCGCGGGCAGCGATCTGCCGCCGGCGTTCGGCCCGCCGCCCGCGGGAGGCTTCGCGCCGCCCCCGCCGCCTGCGTTCTCGCCGCCGCCACCCTCGTCCTTCGCGCCGCCCCCGCCTCCGCCGCCGTCCGCCCCGTCGGGCTCGGTGTTCTCGAAGCCGACGGCGCCCCTCAAGAGCAGCCTCGCGGCGTCCAGCACGTTCGGCAGCGCTCCCGCGCCCGCACCGAAGCCCTCGGGCTGGGCGCCACCGCCCGCGACCATCTCGGCGCCTCCCGCGGCAACGCTCCCCACGGCCGCGCTCGGCGACGCCGAAGAAGAGCAGCAAGACAGCGAGGCGACGCGCGTCGTCCCCTACGATCACAACGAGGAAGAGGCGGCCCACTTCGCCCACGTCTACGACGAGTTCGTGCAGACGAAGAAGGCCTGCGGCGAGCCCACGGCCGGCCTCACGATCGACAAGTTCCTCCAGAAGCTGCGCGACAACAAAGCCCAGCTCGTCGCCAAGCACGGCTGCCGCACGGTCCGCTTCTCCGTCTACGTCAAGGACGGCAAGGCGGCGCTGAAGGCCACGCCGGTCCGCGAGTGACTTCCGCGCGAGCTGACTCGCACCTCGGCGGCGCTATCCTTCCCGCATGGGGAAGAGCGCAGCTCGGGAGCTAATGGCGATCGCCGCCGTGGCGGCCATCGCGGCGACTCCCTCGACGGTCATCGCGCTGGGCACGGCTTGGGACCTGAACCCGCGCGGCGCCATTCACTCGCTGGCGGCCGACGGCGCGCTGCAGGTTCACTGGCGCGCGTGGCTCCTCGTGGGTGCGACGCGCTTCACGCCCGTGTTCGTGTCCGTGTGCGCGCTCGGCGCGTTCCTGCGGGCCGCGATCGCCTCCGTCCGCCGGCGCCGGGCCGCTGCGCCCCCGCGCTGATCGTGCCCCCCGAAAGCGCCGAAGGCCGGCGTCTCCTTCGAGGGCCGGCCTTCGCGTCCAACGTCGGTCTGTCGCGGCTACTCTTCGACGCCGACCACGTGCTTGCACACGGGCCACCACTGGTTGGCCGGATTGTCGTTGCAGAAGACCGTATGGCCACCGGGGCTCGTGCCGCCGTCGCCGCCGATCAGCTCGAACAGGTGCTGATCCGCCGTGTACGGCCCCTTGCTCGACAGCATGACGGGCACCGTGGGGCCGATCCAGCCGGCCTTGAGGACGTTCGGAAAGATGTCGTCGGCCTGACCGTCGCTGACCAGCGCGTACTTACACTTCACGGGCGTCGCCGACGGATCCGTCATCCACGTCCCGTTCGGAAAGCCCTCATTGACGGGCCCCGATTGCGGCAACACGCGCCCGAAGCGCACGTACGTGGAGATCATCGACCACGTCTGCGCGCCCCACGAGTAGCCCGCGGCCACGACATCCGTCGTGCGCAGCGTGCCGTCGTCGTTGAGGAAGTAGCCCCAGTCGCCGCCCGGATCCTTGTCCATGGCGAACTTGATGGCGTCGATCGTCTCCTGGAGGATGCTCGTCGGCGGCGTATACCAGTCCACGCGGTCCTTGCCGTCCCACAGCTCCATGCGCGCGTCGCCCACCTGGCGGTTGGCTTCCTTGTTGTTGGGATCGGTCTTCAGCATGTCCTTGTACTTCTGGGGCACGCTGCCGCCGACGAGGCTCGTGTCGGTCTTCGGCATGAACACGTGGAAGCCGTACATCTTGACGAAGGCGTCGAACCCGCCCGAGCCGGGCCCGCCGCCGATGCCGCCCAGGAACAGCCAGAGCTTGCCGCGAATCGGCGCCTTGGCGTGGTTGAGGTACATAGGCTGGCCGTTGAAGCTCATGTTGAAGACGTTCGTGCCCGTCACGTGAATGGTCTTCCCCGACGGCGGGCTGCACTCGTCGCTCGCGGCGCCCGTGCCGGCCGCTCCGGTCGTACCCGCCGCGCCCGTGACGCCGGCCGCGCCTGTCGTGCCCGCCGCACCCTGAGCGCCGGCCG
>DASZUD010000385.1:0-18631 GCA_035548155.1 Polyangia bacterium | reverse complement strand
CGTGCCGGCCGCGCCGGTCGAGCTGCCGGGGCTCTCGTTCGAGCACCCGGCGGCGGCCAGAATTGCGGCAAACGCTGCGCAGCCGAAGTGACGTCCAAGCCGTAGACGAAGCGAATGTTCACGCATGGCAGAGCTCTCCCGTCGCGAGGAAATTCCGAGACATATATCACCACGCCGCGGGCCGCCCCGTGCGCCTCCCTCCCGACGTTTGCACCGGGACGGCCCCACGTGCAGCGCGGCGCGCCGGTGGGGCGCCGTTGAATCGGCGGCGCCGAGCTTGTATCGTGCGCGCGCTTTCCACGAAGGAGATTCAGAATGCGCGCGCTCATTTGTGTTCTGCCGGGTGACGGCATCGGTCCCGAGGTCACCAAGGAGGCGGTCGCCGTCCTCGAGGCCGTCGCCAAGGCGGGGGGACACACCTTCGAGTTTCAGGAGGCGCTCATCGGCGGCGCCGCCATCGACGCCACCGGCTCGGCGCTGCCGCCCGAGACGCTCGCGCTCGCGCAGAAGGCCGACGCCGTGCTGCTGGGCGCCGTCGGCGGCCCGAAGTGGGACGATCCGCGCGCCAAGGTGCGGCCCGAGCAGGGCCTGCTGGCGATCCGCAAGGGCCTGGGCCTGTTCGCGAACCTCCGCCCCGTCGCCGTGAACCCGCAGCTGCTGCGCGCGTCGCCGCTGCGCCCCGATCTGCTGGCCGGCGTCGACATGGTCGTCGTCCGCGAGCTCACGGGCGGCATCTACTTCGGCGAGAAGAAGCGCGACGCGACCAGCGCCTCCGACCTGTGCCTCTACACCGAGGCAGAGGTCGAGCGCATCGTGCGCAGCGCCGCGCGCATCGCGCAGGGCCGCCGCAAGAAGCTCACCTCCGTCGACAAGGCGAACGTCCTCGAGACGTCGCGCTTGTGGCGCGAGGTCACGGCGCGCGTGATGAAGAACGAGTTCCCCGACGTCGAGCTGTCGAACATGCTGGTCGACGCGTGCGCGATGCACCTCATCCGCCGCCCGGCCGACTTCGACGTCATCGTCACGGAGAACATGTTCGGCGACATCCTCACCGACGAGGCGTCGATGCTCGCGGGCTCGATGGGCATGCTGCCGTCGGCGTCGCTGGGCGAGGGCAAGCGCGGCCTCTACGAGCCGATCCACGGCTCGGCGCCCGACATCGCGGGCAAGGGCGTCGCCAACCCGTTCGCGACGATCCTCAGCGTCGCGATGTTGCTGCGCCACTCGCTGGGTCTCGAGGCCGAGGCGCGCGCCGTGGAAGCGGCGGTGAACGCCGCGATCTCGGCGGGCGTGCTGCCGGGCGACGTCGCCGCGCCGGGCACGAAGGCCGCGACGACGGCCGAGGCGGGTGCGGCCGTGCGGAAAGCGCTGCGGCTCGCCTGATCGCGCGCTGATTTTCCGGCAAACATAGGGAGGGCCCCCGATCGCGCGTCGGGGGCCGTGTGCGCCAAGGTGTGAGGATCGCGCCCTTTGGCCCATTTTTCGGGCCCGTTGTGCATTCGAACGGGTCTCGTTGTCTCGACATCGCGAAAACCCGCTGGTAGCCTGAAACGGTCAGCGAGTCTCCGCGTGCTGTGTTCGATGATCGCAGGTGCAGCTGCCGTCACAGGCAGCCCCCGTTCCTCAGATCCCTCGCGGGGCTCCTCGAAGGTGTGCGCGCCGTTTGCGCAGGTCGTGGCTTCAATGCCGACGATCGCCGGCGCGCGCGCCGCGAAGATCCGTTCCGAGGTCTGAACCGCCCAGGCGAATCCGTGTGAACGAACGAAGGAGAACGAGATGGGAACGAGGCTATACGTCGGGAATTTGTCGTACAACGTGACCGAGCCCGAGCTGCGTGATGTTTTCGCCGAGGGCGGGAAGAACGTCGTCGAGGTGAAGGTGGTGATGGATCGCGAGACTGGTCGTCCCCGCGGGTTCGCCTTCGTCGAGATGGGCAGCGATCAGGAGGCCGCGGACGCCATCCAGTCGCTGACGGGCCGCGAGATCCAGGGCCGCCCGATCAACGTCAGCGAAGCGCGCGAGCGCGCCCCGCGCAGCGGCGGTGGCGGCGGCTACGGCGGTGGCGGTGGCGGTGGTGGCTACGGCGGCGGTGGCGGCGGCTACGGCGGCGGTGGTCGCGGCCGCGGCGGTGGCGGCGGTGACTACGGCGAGGGCGGCGGCGGTCGCGGTCGTGGCGGCGGCGGCGGCCGTCGCGGCGGGTGGTAGCGCTCGCTTCGCTCGCTTCGCGGAAGGGGCCTGGTGGCCCCTCCCGCGGGCCCTCCCCAGCGGCTCTCGCAAGGTGAGCCGGCGAGGCGGAGCCTCGCCTCCCGTCAGGAAACGCGCTCGCTTCGCTCGCTCTGGCTCAGCAGGCAAGTCCTGCTTCGTTCAATGCGGAGCGGAGCGAGGGGCGGGGGTGACGCGGAAGGGGGGACCCCGCTGGGCTGGCGGCGCTGCCGCGTGCCACGCGGCGATCGAGAGGGCGCGCCTAGAAGGTCGCCGCGCGGATGGCTCGGGCCCCGCCGGCGGCCCAGTGGGGAGGAGCCTGCAGCGGCAGGACCCGCGCCCCTCGCGCAGCAAAGCCAAGCAGCGCCGCAACCGCGCGAAGCGGCGCTTCGATCGAACGAAGGGCCGAGGCCGCTGCTCGAAGGCGCGAGGCGCCGTTCGAACGCCGAGGGGTCAGGCGAGTGCGCGGAGGCCTTCGGGATCCGAGAGGATGACCTTGCGGCCCTCCGTCTGGATGAGGCCCTTGCGCTTGAACTGCGACAGCGTCAGCGAGACCGTCTCGCGCGTCGAGCCGATGAGGTTCGCCATCTCCTGGTGCGTGATCTTGAGGCCCACGACCAGCCCGCGCTCGTCGGCGATGCCGTGCTCTTGCCCCAGGCTCAGCAGCAGCTCCGCCAGCTTCGAGCCGACGTCTTTGAAGATCAGCTGCTCGACGCGCGTCTCGAGATCCTTGCGCCGCGCGATGAGCGCCCGCGAGAACTTGTACGCCGCGACGCCGTTCGTGCGCAGCAGCTGATCGAGCAGCTCGCGGTCGACCTCGACCGTGATCGAGGCGTCCATCGCCTCGGCCATCTCCTCGCGCGGGCCGCCGTCCAGCAGGCACGGCTCGCCGAAGAAGTCACCCTCGGTGCGGTAGGCGAGCGTCAGCTCTTTCCCGTCGCGCGTGACCTTCGAGATCTTGATGCGCCCGCTCGTCAGGAAGTGAACGCCCTGCGCGCGATCGCCCGGCAGGTAGATGACCTGCCGCGGGCGGTAGCTGCCGACCTTGATGTTGGGCGCCAGCACCTGCAACGCCTCGACGGGGACCTCGGCGAGCACGTCGCACTTTCGGAGCAGGCCGACGGCCCGCTTGTCGTCACCGTTCGTCGTCATCGCCGCTTCACCCACAGTGTGGGTTTTTATCAGCACCCAGAGCCCCGGACAACAAAACTTCGTGAACTGCGCTACAGAGTGTCGCTCTTCGGCCGTGCGCCGCGCACGAGCGCTGCGCCCGCCCCGACGACCACCAGCGCGACGGCGAAGAGGGCCGCCTGCGCGCCCCGGCCCATTTCACCGCTCGCCGGCTCGGGCCCGCCCAGGTACGCGAGCGTGACGAGGACGCCGTTGTTCACGAAGTGCATCAGCATCGCGGGAAGGATCGAGTCGGCCTCGAGCGCGACGAGCGACAGCCCCACGCCCAGCAGCGCCGTGGGGAAAAGACGCCAGAGGTCGAGGTGGAACAGGCCGAAGAGCACGCCCGTGAGCACGGCGGCCGTCGTGCGGGGCAGGCCGCCCGCGAACCCGCGCAGGATCACGCCGCGAAAGAGCGCCTCCTCGCAGATCGCCGGCGTGAGGGCCACGAGCGCGAGCGTCAGCACGTAGCCGCGGCTGCCGTCGCTCGGGACCACGAACTTGCGCAGGTTCTCCTCGAGCTCGCGCGGCGGCGGCGCGATCCATTGCGCGAGGATGGCCAGCACGGCCCACGCCGACAGGCCGATGAGCGCCGCGCCCACGAGGGCGCGCGCCGGCGCCGGGCGCAAGCGCAGCACCTCGGCGAACGGCCGCCCCGTGGCGCGCGCGTAGAGCACGGTCAGGCCCAGCATGCCCACCCACTCGGACAGGGCGACCCCCGTCGCGAGCCGCCACTTCTGCAGCGGCACGAAGACGCCGATCATCAGCACGAAGCCGATCGCGAACGCGGCCAGGGCGTGGCCCGGCGTCGGGCCCGGCACGTGCGCGCGGCCCTCCGCCTGGGCGCCGCCGCCCCAGCCCAGGAGCCGGCGCACCCACGCGCCCAGCGGCAGCCCGCCCTCGTCGGCCGCCAGGAGCCGCTCGGAGTCGTAGAGGCGGGCGGCGAGGTGGAGGGCGAGCGCGCCGAAGGCCAGCGTGCTCGCGACGACGGCGAAGGTCGCGCCCAGGGTGGCCTTGCCCAGCACGAGATCGCGCGCGAGCAGCGTCACGTTGACGCCGGGCACGAGCGCGGCGACGCCCGAGAGGTCCCAATCGCCCAGGCCCGCGATGAGCGACGGCGTGAAGCACAGGAAGTAGACCGGCGTCAGCAGCGTCTGCGCCTCCTTGAAGCTGCGGGCCATCGCGCCGATCGCCACCATGACGGCGCCGAACAGGAACGCCGCCGGCACGACGACGATCAGCGTCGACGCCGCGCGGGTCCACGGGATCGCGACGGGCGACGACGCGCCCACGAGGCGGATGCCCTCGAGCATCGTCAGCGACATCGACGCCATGTTGAGGAGGCCCGTGACCGAGGAGAGCGCCGCGACGGCCAGCACCTTGCCGGTCATGAGGTCGAAGCGGCTCACGGGCGCCGACAGGATCGTCTCCAGCGTGCCGCGCTCTCGCTCGCCCGCGGTGATGTCGATCGCCGGGTAGAAGGCGCCCAGCATGATCATGACGACCACCACCAGCGGCAGCAGCTTCGAGAGCACGTAGCCGCCGACGCGCGCGCGCGGCGCGACGTTGCGATCCTCGAGCGTGTAGAGCGGCGCGCAGCCGGCGGGGAGCAGGGAGGAGAGGGCGCCGCCCACGCGATCGTGCGCCTGGCGCGACTCGTCGCGCGCCTCGTCGTAGACGACGCGCACGCGCGCCGCGCCCGCGGCCGGCGCCTCGAGCTCGGCGACCGCGTCGAGCGACCCCGATTCGACGGCGGCGCGATCGCCCGCCTCGTCGACGGCGCCGGAGGGGCGTTGCCCGAGCGCCTCGGGCGCGAAGGCCTTCGGGTCGGCGCCGAGGCGCGCGCGCACCGCCTCGACCAGCGCCGCGGGCCCGACGACGGCGACGCGCGAGCGCCGCGCCTCGCCGCGCGCCGTGTGGCTGGCCATGACCTGCGCCATCAGCAGCGACGTGAGCGGGTACACGACGAGCGGGAACAGGATCATGACGACCAGCGTGCGGCGATCGCGCAGCGTCTCGCGGAGCTCCTTCCCGGCGACGAGGCCGATGTCCTTCAGCCTCACGGCGACGCCTCCGCCGCGGGCGCCGCGACGTAGCGCAGGAACGCCTCCTCCAGGCTGGGTGCGTCGCCGACTCGCGCGCGTAGATCCGTAGGCGTGCCTTCGGCCAGCATGCGGCCGCGGTGCAGAAGCCCGATGCGATCGCAGAGCAGCTCGGCCTCCGCGAGGTAGTGCGTGGAGAAGATCACGGCCTTTCCGCGGTCGCGCTCGCCGCGCACGAAGTCGCGGAGGAAGCGCGACGCCAGCACGTCGAGGCCCACGGTGGGCTCGTCGAGGATGAGGACCGCCGGATCGTGCAGCACGGCGCGCGCCACCGACAGGCGCTGCCGCTGCCCCGTCGACAGCGCCTCGCACCGCCGGTCCAGGATGGCGGCCGCGTCCAGGTCCAGCGCGCGCGCCAGGAACGCCGTCCGCTCGCCGATCGCCTCGTCGGTCATGCCGTGCAGCTTGCCGAAGTACCGCAAGAGCTCGCGCCCCGTGAGACGCGCGTAGAGGCCCGTCGATCCCGTGAGGAACCCGAGCCGCCGGCGCGCCTCCTGCGGCTCTCGCGCGACGTCCACGCCACCCAATTCCGCGCGTCCCTCCGACGGCGCCAAGATCGCAGCGAGCACCCGCAAGGTCGTCGTCTTCCCCGCCCCATTCGGCCCCAGCAGCCCATAGATCTCCCCGCGCCCCACCGAGAACGAAAGATCGTCGACCGCGACGAAGCCCCCAAACCGCTTCGTCAAATGACTCACTTCCACGCCGACGTCGCTCATGCGCGACGTGATTGTAGGCGCTGATCCAAGCAATCGGGAGGCTCGGCTTCGCCGAGCCGGCTCACCCTATGAAGGCAACGCCTCTGAGCTGAATCGGACCTCGGCGCCGCTCATCGAGCTGCCGCTGGGAGGGGCCCGCGGGGAGGGCCTCCAGGGCCCTTCCCGCGCTCAGTTGCAGTTATGGTTGAAGCAAACCTCGATCGGGCTGCCGGCCGGCAGGGTGAAGCCGCGCGCCGTGCAGGCCTTGGCCGAGACCGTGTCCGTCGCCTTGTCGTACGTGCCCGTGCAGCTGGGCATGGGGGGCGCGTTGCTGGGCGGGTGATCGCAGAAGGCGTACGAGCCCTGATACGTGTAGTCGACCCACACGCGGATGGGCATCGACGTGCTCAGGTTGCCGTTCTTGTCGGCCGTCGCGACGGCGATGCAGCGCCAACCGGCGGGCGTCGTCGAGCTGTCGGGCACGTTGTTCGCCAGCGTGTCCAGCTGGCTGCCGAAGCAGTACTGAGGGTCGTCGGGCGCGATCGGCTCGGCCGCCCAGATCGCGGGCAGCTTGCCCCCGCTGTAGCTGATCGCGGCCGTGGGGTTCTCGACGTGGCAGATGTCGAGCGGCGGATCCGTGTCCTTGCCCGGCAGGCAGCCGAGGTTGTTCGGCAGCGCGGGGTCCATGCGGAAGTCGGCGCTGCCCGCGGGCGGCACTGGCTTGAAACGCACCTTCAGGACCTGACGCGGCCCCGTGAGCGGCGTCGTCGTCGGGATGAGCTTCGGGTTGATCGTGTCGCAGTTGCCGTCGCCGTCGATGTCGACGACCAGCGGCTGTGACGTGTCGACGAGGACGTAGCCGGCCGTGAGGTTCGGGTCGACCTCGGCGATGGGGACCTGCTTGATGCCGGCGGCGCGGTTGCCGTCGTCCTGGATGCGGGCGCGGAAGTCGAACAGCTGCGGCACGCGGCAGCCGTCGTTGGGCGCGTCGCCCGAGTAGAGGTCTCGGCTCAGGGGATCGAACTCGAACGAGCAGCGCAGGCCCTCGTCGATCTTGCTGGCCCGGATCTTCGGCGGCACGAGGTCCGCGATGGGCGGGATGTTGTCGACGGCGATCTCGTACGAGATCGTCGACTCGTTCCCCAGCGCGTCGGCCGCGCGGAAAGAGATCGTGGGCCGCACGATGCAAAGCGACTGGCTGGGCGGCAGCTTGCACTGCGTGAGCAGCTTCGTGTCGAAGAGCGTGCTGAACGCGCCCGTCGAGTCCAGGCTGAGCGGCAGCTTGAACTGCGGGTTCGCCTTGTCGCCGATGAGCACCTGCGCGGTCGACGCGTCGACGCCCGCCGAGTCGGAGATCATCGCCGAGAGGCGAATCACCTGGCCGACGATGGCTCCAGGGACGGGCTGGGTCATCGCGATGGTCGGTCCGACGACGTCGACGTTGAACGTGAACTTGATGGTGGTCGTCGTGCCCTTCCCGTCCTTGGCCGAGATCTCGAAGACCTGATCGTCCACCAGCGCGTTCGGCATCGTGAGGTCGAACGCCGCGCGATAGACGTTGGCCGCGCTGGTGGCCGCAAGCGCGATCGGCGTGCCGGCGATCGAGCTCGCGATGGCCGACGCGGGCGGGTAGGGGCCGGGATCGATCACCGCCTGCACGATCAAGCTGCCCTTGTAGTGGCGGCCGGGGACGGGCGAGATGACGGTGATCTTCGGGCCGCCGTCGAGCTTCACCTTCACGGAGGCCGTGCCCAGGGCGTTCGTCGAGCTGCGCGCCGTCACGGTGAGCGTGTAATCGCCCGTCGCCAGCCCGGAGAGCGAGAGCCGGCCCGTGTAGAGATCGGGCGTGGTCGTCGAGACGAGCGGCGACGTCGAGACGGCGACGCTGCCCACGGCGGGAGTCAGCGACGCGCGCACCGTGGACGGATCGACGACGTCGGTGCCGCCCTTGATCGTGACCAGCGCCGCGACGTCGGCGGTGGAGTTCGTGCTGAGCAGCGAGTCGGCCGCGGGCGACTTGATCACGATCTCGACCGAGCCGTTGGGTGTGCCCGCGTCGACGAGGATCGTGCCCGCCGCGCCGCTGCTCGCGTCGGTGCCACCGCCGTCGGTGCCGATCTGGCCGCCGAGGCCGGTGATCGGCGGCGAGCTGCCGTCGCTGGGCACGTACATCGGGAGCGACTTGCCCACGCCGCCGCCGCACGCGCCGAGCGCCATCGCGGCGAAGAGCACGGCCAGCCCGCCGCGGGTCGCTGTGCTGCGCGCGCTCACAGGCAAACCAGCTGGCCGGCGTTCTCGCAGCACTTGACGAAGCCGTCCTGCCCCGGCGTGCACACGGACCGAGTCGGGGTCGACGTGCACGTCCCCGTGTCGATGCCGAGGCGGCCGTCGACGAGCTGGATCGGGTAGCGGAACGCGTCGGACTGGACGGACCCGGCGAGCGTGTTTCCGCGCGCGCGCACCGAAACCTCGATCCAGTAGGACTTGCTGGCGGAGAGGACCTTGAGGTCGCGGATCTGCGCCATGAGATCCGACGGCAGCACGTTGACGTGCGAGGCGGTGTTTCCCCCGCCCGACGCGACCGAGCCCGAGGTGAGCGTGCTGTACGCCACCAGCGTTCGTTTGGGATCGTCGGGAGACAGTGCCTGAAGGTTCTGGATGAGATCGGCGATCGGACCCGGCTCGAAGCTCGCCGGAAGCCCGACCTCGACGTCGAAGCCCGACAGCGCGATGCGGTTGCCGTCGACGTCTTGTCCGCCGCTCGGGCCCGGGAAGTCGTTCTCGAGCAGCGGGAACAGCTCGTAGCCGCCCGCGATGCTCAAGTCGACGATGCCCTCACCCTGGTACAGGTTGCCCTTCGCGGCCGGGATCGTGCAATCGTCGTTCGGCACCTGGTTCTGCACGATGATGAACGCGCCAGGGGGAGTTCCACATCCGGCGAGGCACGCGGCGAGTGCTCCGACGATTCCGACGGTCGTCAGCCTGATCATCGACTAGCGGGCTCCAGGTTTTAGGGGACTCGTAGGTGAGTCGCAGGTGGCAGGTGGAAAGCGCAGAGCGAAGAGGGCTCGCCCGCTACCAACTTATCAGAACTCGTTTTTGCTCCGTCGCAAACTTTCGGCGCGCGACGGGCCTCACGCGCGTCTACCACGTCGCACATGTCGGAGAACGTGCGGTTGGTGTCGCGGTGTCGGAGATCCTGCGGCAAATCTCTCTCCGCGCGCGGGAATGAAGTTGACGCTGACGAAAATCACCCGCCAAATAAAGGTGTGAAGCTGGGTGTGAAGCTGCTCGAGCGCCTCGTCCGCGACGAGTCTGGCGCGACGGCGGTGGAATACGGTCTGATCCTCGGCGGCATAGCGGCCGCCATCATCGTCATGATTTACGTGTTCGGCGACAAGGTTAACAACCTTTACAACAACACGGCGTCTCAGTGGCCGTGACGCCCTTGCCCGTCGCCGCGACACGGGGGCGCGCCCCAGCCGCAGGGAAGCGCTCAAGTGTGTCCCGGACGGCGCCGATGGATCGTTTTGTGAGTTTCCTTTCTGTTTTTACCGAAATTGGTTTAAGGCCCGTCTAACTTTTCGTCCCGGCGCTTGATGGTCAGGCGCTCACGACGACGTTCCGATCCCGTCCCTCTCAATTTTCGATTCAAGGAGATCCCATGCTGAAGAACCTGAAGAAGCTCATCAAGGACGAGGAAGGCGCGACGGCCGTCGAGTATGGCCTCATCGTCGCGGCGATCGCCGGCCTCATCATCGTCGTCGTCTTCTTGCTCGGCAACAAGGTGAACAACGCGTTCAGCAACGTCGCCGCGCACATGCCGTAAGGCCTGTCGAGGTACGGATGACGAGGAGCCGGGAGCGCCGGGTTTGACGTTCCCGGCTCCGCACCTCCTGCCTTTGGGGGTGCTCTTGTCGATAGGCGCGATCTCAGACATCGCGAAGAGACGCATCCCCAACTGGGTGACTGGAGCCGTGGCCGTCCTCGGACTGGCCGCCGAGCTCGTCGACCGGGGGGCGTGGGCGGCTGCGTCGGGTGTGGGCGCGGCCGTGTTGACCGTGGCGTTGCTGTACCGCCCGTGGACGGCTGGAGGCATCGGCGGCGGCGACGTGAAATTGGCGGCGGCCGTCGCCATCTGGGTTGGCCTGAATGGCATGATCCGGTACGCTCTAGCGGTCGCCGCTCTGGGCGGCGTCGTTGCGCTGGTGATGTTTTTCTTAATGCGAAAGTCGATTCGCCAAGAGGTGAAGGCCAACCTGACTCTGGCGGCGCTTCAGCAGACCCTTCCGACCGTCGAGGCTCGTGCTCCGGGGCGAGTCTCCGTCCCGTACGGGCTGGCGATCGCCGCCGGCGCAGCGATCGCGCTTCTCACCTGATTTCTCCCGGTCCAACGAATTTCCAAAAGCGAGGCAGATCGTGGCGACCAACGACGCTTTGAGTGGCCCCAATCGACTTCGTCGCGCCTCCGAGAGCGGAGCGCGGCGCACGGGCGTCCGCGCCGTCGCGTTCTGGGGCGTCGCGATCATCGCCGGCCTGATCGCGGCGCTGCTCATCACGCGCTACCTCGAGCGCAGGACGGTCAGCGTCTCGACGCCGACCTCGAAGATCGTCGTCGCTGCGATGGACCTGCCGCTGGCGACGCACCTGCGCCCCGAGCAGCTGCGCATGGCCGACTGGCCCGTGACGGCGATGCCTCCGGGCGCGATCCGCGACGTCAAGGACGCCGTCGATCACATCCTCACGTCGCGCGTGCTCGAGGGCGAGCCGCTGCTGCCGGGCAAGCTCGCGGCGCGTGACGCCGGCAACGGCCTCGCGGCGCTGATCCCCGCGAACATGCGCGCGATCGCCGTGCGCGTCGACGACGTCGTCGGCGTCGCCGGCTTCATCCACCCGGACGATCGCGTCGACGTCATCGTCACGATTCACCCGCAGAAGCCGGCCGACTCGGAGATCATGTCGAAGGTGATCCTCCAGAACGTCAAGGTGCTGGCCGTCGGCAAGGAGCTCGAGGTGAACGAGCGCAACCGCAACCAGGCGAACCCGGTCACGGTGGCCACGTTGCTCGTGAACCCGGAGGAGTCGGAGAAGCTGGCGCTGTCGGCCGTCGAGGGCCGCCTCATGCTCACGCTGCGCAGCTGGACGGACAACCAGGCGGTCATCACGCAGGGTATGAACCCGACCCAGCTCATCAACGACAGCAGCACGAAGCCGCGCGACGCCGTCGTCGTCGCGCCGCCGCCGCGCCGGCCGCCTCAGCGCGCCGCGCAGTCGGCCGCCGCCGTTCCGCCCGCGCTCCCTTCGTCGCCGGACAACGCCCAGGCGGGCAATCACGGCAGCGTCGTCGAAATTCTCCGCGGAGATCGTTTCGAGGAGCGTAAATTCGAGGCGAAGGACAAACAATAAGGACGAACGTGAGCCTGACCTTGTTCCTCTCTTCACGCCGTCGTGCCCTCTTCCTGACGCTGGTCGCCGTCGTCGTGACCAGCCCGTTTGCCATGTCGGCGTCGGCGCAGGCCAACGACATCAACACGGCGCCCGTCATGCCGCAGATCAAGATCGATCGCGAGGTGGGGGCCGCGCGCGACCTCGCGCTCGAGATGGGCCAGAACCGGCTGCTCGTGCTGTCCGAGCCCATCGCGCGCGTGTCGGTGGCCGATCCGAAGGTGGCCGACATGAAGGTCATCACGCCGACGCAGCTGCTCCTCACGGCGCGCGGCGTGGGCAGCACCGACCTCACGCTGTGGAACAAGAGGGACGAGCCGCTCGTCCTCGCGCTGCTCGTGACGCGCAACCTGGACGCGCTCCGCCGGCAGCTCAAGGATCTGTTCCCCGGCGAGAAGATCAACGTCTCGGCGGCCGGCGATCTCGTCGTGCTCTCGGGCGAGGCCACCGACGTGCGCGTCCCCGAGCGCGCCGCCGAGGTGGCGCAGCTGCACGCCGAGAAGGTCGCGAACCTCATGCGCGTCTCGGGCAACCAGCAGGTGCAGCTCGAGGTGAAGTTCGCCGAGGTCTCGCGCACGGCGCTGCGCTCGATGGGCATCAACCTGTTTCATCGCGACATCGCCGGACAGATGGTGACCGGCATCGCGCAGCCGGGCACGGTCGCCGATCAGTTCCTGTCGGTGCCGGGCGCGAGCGGCGGGTTGACGCCGCAGATCTTCCCGCCCTCGACGGGCGGCGGCTTCTCGCTGTTCTTCTCGGGCCTGTCGAGCTTCCCGTTCTCGGCGATCCTGAGCTTGCTCGAGGCGAACGGCCTGTCGAAGACGCTGGCCGAGCCGACGCTGGTGGCGATGTCGGGACAGGACGCGAAGTTCCTCGCGGGCGGCGAGTTCCCGATCCCCGTATCGACCGGCCTCGGCGCCGTGGGCGTCCAGTGGAAGAAGTTCGGCATCATCCTGAACTTCACACCCACGGTCGTGAGCGAGGGCTTCCTGCACCTGAAGCTGCAGACCGAGGTGAGCGACGTCGACGCCTCGCGCACGGTGACGGTGGGCGGCTTCAGCATCCCCGGGCTCGTGTCGCGCCAGAGCGAGACGACGGTGCGCCTTTCCGACGGCCAGAGCTTCGCGATCGCCGGCCTGCTGAACGACCAGATTCGGTCGCAGATCGACAAGATCCCGATCCTGGGCGACATCCCCGTGCTGGGCGCGCTGTTCCGCTCGGTCGACTACCGCCGGCAGGAGTCGGAGCTGATCGTCGTCATCACGGCGCGGCTCACGAAACCCGTCGAGCCGCACAACATGCCGAAGCTCCCGACGGAGGACGAGCTCAACGACCCGAACGACTTCGAGCTGTTCCTCCTGGGCAGCGAGGGTCCGAGCCGCCCGCCCGAAGAGAAGAACGACAAGAACGACAAGAGCGGCAAAAACGATCACACCGCGCTCTATGACCGAACCCGCGCCTACGCCGGTCGCGGGCCCAGCAGCGAGGTCGGCTTCATCCGCTAAGCCAGCAACGTAGATCGACGGAACCCATCATGCAGAAACCAAACGTCCTCCTCGTGGGCGCGTCCGATGCGCTCGAAGCCGACCTCAAGATGGCGCTGCGGGACGTCTGCACCCTCACGCCCTGCAACGTCCCCGCCGAGCTGATCGCCGACGAGTACCGCCGGCTGAACCCGGGCGCCGCGATCGTCGTCGTCAGCGCCCAGACGCCGCAGCGCTTCGGCCTCATCTACAACGTCGTCGCGGCGAGCGGCGTCGTCATCGTGGTGTCGCCGACGAAGGATCCAGAGCTGATCCTGCGCTCGATGCGCGCGGGCGCGCGCGAGTTCGTGCTCGAGAGCGACCACGAAGAGCTCAAGCTCGCCGTGCGCTCGCAGGCGCAGGTCACGGAGCAGGTCGACGGCAACGGGGCGGTGATCACGATCTTCGGCGCCAAGGGCGGCGTGGGCTGCACCACGATCGGCTGCAACCTCGCGGGCGCGCTGCAGGCCGCCGGCGCGCGCGTCTGCATCATCGACCTCGACTTCCACCTCGGTGACGTCCTGTCGTTCATGGACGTCGCGGGGAACTACTCGATCACCGATCTCCTGCAGAACATGTCTCGCCTCGATCGCGAGCTGCTCGAGAACTCGATGATGCGGCACCCCTCGGGCGTCAACGTGCTGGCCCAGAGCGGCAAGATGGAGGAGGCGGAGCAGATCAAGGGCACCGACATCGGCAACCTGCTCAACTTCCTGCGCAAGCACTACAACTACGTGCTGCTCGACGGCGTGAAGGGCTTCGACGAGATCTCGCTGGCGGCCCTCGACGGCAGCCAGCACGTGCTCATGGTGCTGACGCAGGACGTGCCGGCCGTGCGCAACGGGCAGCGCTGCCTGGAGCTGTTCGGCCGCCTCGGCTACGACCAGACCAAGGTGAAGCTGATCCTGAACCGTTATCAGAAGTCCTCGAAGATCACGCTCAAGGTGGTGGCGGACACGTTGAAGGTGCCGGTGTCGCACGCGATCGCCAACGACTTCGTGTCGGTGATCGACGCCATCAACCGCGGGCTCCTGCTGCGCGACGCCGCGCCCCGGGCCCGCCTCACGCAGGACATTCAGGGGCTGACGGCGCTCGTCGCCGGGTCACGCCGCGATCAGGCGCCGCGCAAGTCGTTCCTTGGCGGCTTGTTCGGCAAGAAGGCCGCCGATGGGTCTGCGTGATCGGCTGAAGGGCTCTCCCCCGCCCGGGGGCGCGCCCGCCACGCTGCCGCCGCGACCGCCGGCCAGCAACCCCGACGCGACGGCGGTCACGCAGGCGCCCTCGTTCTCGGGCATCTCGATCGACATCTACCAGAACCTGAAGCACGAGCTTCACCAGAAGCTGATCGAGAAGCTGGACCTGCGCACGATCGAGAAGCTGCCGCGCGATCAGCTCCGCGACGAGCTGCGCCTCATCCTGTCGAATCTCCTTCAGGGCACCGAGCTCCCGCTGAACCGGCAGGAGCGCGAGCACATGATCGAGGAGCTGCTCGACGAGGTCACGGGCCTCGGGCCGCTCGAGCCCTTGCTGCGCGACAACTCGATCTCGGACATCTTGGTCAACCGCCCCGACATGGTCTACGTCGAGCGGTTCGGCAAGCTCGAGCTCACGAACGTCCGCTTTCGCGACAACGAGCACCTCACGCAGATCATCAACCGCATCTGCTCGCGCGTCGGCCGCCGCGTCGACGACTCTTCGCCCATGGCCGACGCGCGCCTGCAAGACGGCTCGCGCGTCAACGCCATCATCCCGCCCCTGGCCCTCGACGGATCCGTGCTCTCGATCCGGCGCTTCGGCGGCAAGCCGCTGCGCTTCAAGGACATGCTGAGCATCGGCAGCATCACGCCCGACATGGTCGGCTTCCTGGGCGCCGCCGTGAAGGCGAAGTGCAACGTCCTCATCAGCGGCGGTACGGGCACCGGCAAGACGACGATGCTGAACGCGCTGTCGTCGTTCATCCCCGATGGCGAGCGCGTCATCACGATCGAGGACGCGGCCGAGCTTCAGCTGCAGCAGCGCCACGTCGTGCGCCTCGAGACGCGCCCCGCGAACATCGAGGGCCGCGGCGAGGTGCTCGCGCGCGACCTCGTGAAGAACGCCCTCCGTATGCGCCCGGACCGCATCGTCATCGGCGAGTGCCGCGGCGGCGAGATCCTCGACATGCTGCAGGCCATGAACACGGGCCATGAGGGCTCGATGACCACCGTGCACGCCAACACGGCGCGCGACGCGCTCTCGCGCATCGAGGCCATGGTGGGCATGGGCGGCGTCACGATGTCGGAGCTGCTGGTGCGCCAGACGATCTCGCGCGCCATCAACCTGGTCGTGCAGCTGACGCGCGGCACAGACGGGCGCCGCCGCATCACCAGCGTGTCGGAGATCACCGGTATGGAGGGCGCCGTGATCACGCAGCAGGACATCTTCCGCTTCGAGCAGCGCGGGACCGACAAGGACGGCAAGATCATCGGCGAGTACCGGCCCACGGGCGTGCGGCCGAAGGTCATGGAGCGCATCGAGAAGTACGGCATCAACCCGGCCGACGTCGTTCGGCCCCTCCTCGAAGCCTGAGCCATGCGCGGGATAGTCATCGGTGTCGTCACGTTCGCGGCGGTCTTCCTCCTGGAAGCCGTCGTCACCACGCTGCGGTTCTTCGGCGACAAGAAGCAGGACGAGCTCAAGCGCCGCCTGCAGCAGCTGGGCACGTCGGACGCGGTCAAGTTCGGCCTGCTGCGCCAAGGCCGCCTCGCGGCCTCTCCGGTCATCGACGCGATCCTGCGCGGCATCCCCATCTCGCAGCGCCTCGAGGACCTGCTGGAGCAGGCCGAGGTCAACATCACGGTCGCGCGCCTGCTGACCTACTGCGGCGTCTCCGCGCTGCTGCTCTTCTCGCTGGGCGTGCTGTCGGCCGGCGGGCCGCTCATGTCGGTCCTGCTGCTGCCCATGGGCTTCATGGTGCCGATCGTCGTCGTGAGCTGGAAGCGCGCGCGCCGCAGCCGCAAGATCTCCGAGCAGCTGCCCGACGCGCTGGACATGATGGGCCGGTCGCTGCGCGCGGGTCACGCGCTCTCGAGCTCGTTCAAGATGGTGGCCAGCGAGCTGCCCGCGCCCATCAGCCTCGAGTTCGCGCGCGCGTTCGAAGAGCAGAACCTGGGTCTGCCCTTCGAGAAGGCCATCGCGCAGATGGTCAAGCGCTGCCCCACCAACCGTGACCTCAAGATCTTCGCCGTGTCCGTCATCGTGCAGAAGGAGACGGGCGGCAACCTCGTCGAGATCATCGAGAAGATCGCCGAGACGATCCGCCAGCGCTACCGCTTCTTCGGCAAGCTGGACACGCTGACGGCCGAGGGCCGCATGTCCAGCTACATCCTGGGCGCGCTGCCCATCCTCACGGGCCTCTTCATCGGCTTCACGAACCCGCCCTACGTGGCCTTGTTGTTCACGACGCACATGGGGAACGTCATCTTCGGGTTCGCCTGCGTGAGCTGGGTGATCGGGTTCGTGGTCATGAACCGCATGGCGAAGGTGACGATCTGATGCTCGATACGCTGCTGGCCAACCCGGCCATCGTCATCGGCACCGCCGCGATCGCCGGCATGATCTGCGTCATCGCCTTCGTGGGCGGCGTGCGCTCGATGCTCTCGGGCCGCAACGAGGTCGTCGACCGCTTGGGCCGCGTGGGCCGCTCGCAGGAGCTCGACACCTTCGAGGGCACGGGCTCGTACTCGCAGCCCGTGCGGGCGCCGCGCGAGGACTTCGCGAAGCGCCTGGCGACGCTGCTCAAGCCCTTCTCGGCGCTGGCGAAGCCCACGAAGAGCGACGAGCTGTCGCGCGCGCGCCTGCGCATGATCCAGGCGGGTCTGCGCGGGGAGAACTCGTTCGAGATCTTCATGGGGCTGAAGCTGTTCCTGGCCCCGCTCTTGACGATCGGGTTCCTCGAGCTGAACGCGAACCTCGCGAACCCGATGCAGTTTCCGGTCGACGTCGTCTTGGCGATCTGGATCTGCGGCTTTGTGTTCTTCGTCCCCAACATGTGGCTCAACTCGAAGATCAAGGAGCGGCAGCAGGCGCTGGAGCGCGCGCTGCCCGACGCCATGGATCTTCTGGTGACGTGCGTCGAGGCGGGCCTGGGCCTGGACGCGGCGATGTCGCGCGTGTCGCAGGAGCTCGTGCTCTCGGCGCCGATCCTGGGCGAGGAGCTGAACCAGACGTTCCTCGAGGTGCAGGCGGGCGTGTCGCGCGCCGACTCGTTCCGCCGCCTCGCCGAGCGGACGGGCGTCGAGGATCTGCGCTCGCTCTCTGCGATGCTGATCCAGACGGACCTCTTCGGCACCAGCATCGCGCGCGCGCTGCGCATCCACTCGGACCACATGCGCGTCAAGCGCATGCAGCAGGCCGAGGAGAAGGCCGCCATGGTGTCCGTCAAGATGACGGTGCCGCTGGTCCTCTTCATCCTGCCGTCGCTGATCGCCGTCGTCATGGGCCCGGCGATCGTCATGATCGCGCAGTCGTTCGGAGGCACAGGTCAGTGAGGTACGTATCGGCCTCGACGGTATTGGTGCTCGCGCTGGCCGCGGGCGGCGTCTCCGCGTGCGCCTCGCACAAGGGCGAGCTCGCGGGCGACACGTTCGACGCGCGCAAGAAGCTGGTGCGGGAGCTCGAGCGACGCGCCGAGTGGACGCCCGCGTTCGCCTACGTCGACAACCTGCACCGCGAGCGGCCACGCGACGCCGAGACGCTGGTGCTGCGTGGCAACATCTACCGCGAGCGCGGCATGTGGCCCGAGAGCGAGGCCGACTACGTCGCGGCGCTGAAGATCGACGACGAGTCGGCTGAGGCGCACTCCGCGCTGGGGATCCTCTACGACGTGTCGTTCCGCCCGGCGCTCGCCGAGCCGCAGCACCGAGCGGCCGTCAGGCTGGCGCCCGACAACCCGACGTATCTCAACAACCTGGGCTTCTCGCTGTTCCTGCGCGGCAAACACCGCGAAGCCATCGAGCAGTACGAGAAGGCGGCGGGACTCGACCCGACGAGCCGCCGCGTGCGGACGAACCTGGGGTTCGCGTGCGCGGCCACAGGCGACCTGCGCCGCGCCGCGCGCGAGTTCGAGATGGGCGGGACGGCCGCCGAGGCGAAGAACAACCTGGGCTTCGCGTACGAACGGCGCGGGGACTTGGCGCGCGCCTACGATCTCTACCTCGAGGCGGCGAAGCTCGACCCGAAGTCGACCCATGCGCGCTCGAACTTGGTGCACGCCGCCCAGGTGCTCGGGCGCGAGGTGCCCGCCGTCGTCACGCCCGAGGTCGAGCAAGTGATCGTGCCGGCTAAGCCCGTCGCCGAGAAGCCGCCGACCCCCGACTCCACTCTCCCCACCGGGTCACCCCAACCAACGGACGTGCGACCATGACCCCTGCTCGCCGCTTCCATCCCCGCTCGCGGGCGCTTGTCTTCGTCGTCGCGTTGAGCCTGAGCGCCGGGGCCTGCTCCCGCGTGCACA
>DASZUD010000384.1:0-27651 GCA_035548155.1 Polyangia bacterium | reverse complement strand
GCCGGCGCGCGACTTCGATGACGCGGTCGCCGTCGAGCGGCTGCCCCACGGCGGCACGCGCCTTTGGGTCGCCGTGGCGGACGTCTCGCACTACGTGCGCGAGGGCTCGCCGCTCGACGAAGAGGCGCAGCGGCGCGGTGTGAGCATCTACCTGCCGAACCGCGCGATCCCCATGCTGCCCGAGCCGCTGTCGGCGCACATGTGCTCGCTCGTGCCCGAGGAGGACCGCCTCGCGATGGTCGTGCGCATCGACCTCGACAAGCACGCGCGCATGGTCGAGCGCGAATTCATGGCGGCGGTCATTCATTCGAAGGCGCGGCTCGACTATCCGGGCGTCGCCGCCGCCCTCGCCGGCGACACGCGCGGCAAGCGCAAGAAGTACGAGCCGTTCCTCCCGGCGTTGCGGCTCATGGACTCGCTGGCGCGGCAGATGCGCGCGCTGCGGCAGGCGCGCGGCGCGCTGGACCTCGACCTGCCGGAGCCGAAGATCGAGCTCGATGACGACGACCCGCGGCTCGTGCGCGCGGTCAGCAAGTCACGCCGCGATCCGGGCGAGCGCGGCGCCTACTCGATGATCGAGGAGTTCATGCTGGCCGCCAACGAGGCGGTCGCCGGCAGCTTTCACGAGCGCGGCGAGGACACGGTGTGGCGCATCCACGACGCGCCCGATCGAGCGCGCGTCGAGGAGTTCGTCACGCTGGCGTCCCACTACGGCATCAACGTCGACGTCGACGAGGCGCGCACGCCCAAGGGGCTCGGGCGCGTGCTCGAGAAGCTGAAGGGGCACCCGGCCGAGAAGTCGCTGTCGTTTCAGTTGCTCCGGTCGCTCAAGCAGGCGACCTACGACGTGGTCAACGTCGGCCACTTCGGGCTGGCTTCTGCCGACTACCTGCACTTCACGTCGCCCATTCGCCGCTACCCCGACGTCATGGTCCATCGGCTCTTGAAGACGCGGCTCGCGACGCAGGGCAAGCCCTCGGGCGGGTGGAAGCCTGCGACGGTGAAGCCGCCGCCGCGACGAGAGGAGCTGCAGAAGATGGCCGCCGCCGCGTCGTTCTGCGAGCGCAGCGCCATGGAGGTCGAGCGCGAGGTCGTCGATCTGTACCGCGCGTTCTTCCTGCGCGACCGCATCGGCGACGTGTTCGACGGCACGATCTCGGGCGTGGCCGGCTTCGGCGTGTTCGTGGTCGTCGACGATCCGTTCGTCGAAGGCCTCGTGCGCGTGGGCGCGCTCAGCGACGACTTCTACGAGTTCGACGAGGCGACGTGTCGGCTGGTCGGGCGGCGGTCGGGCCGCGTGTTCGCGCTGGGCGACGCCGTCAAGGTGGAGGTGCAGTCGGTCAGCGTCGTGCGCCGCAAGGTGGACTTCGGCCTGGCCGGGCACGCGGCGCGCGAGCACGCGCGCAGCGAACGCGCCCACGACAGGCACAGGCGCGGGCGTCCCGGGCGCGACGGCGACGAGCGCCGCGCGGCGCGCGATGGCCGGCGCCCGAAACGCGAGCACGCCAAGGCCGACAAGAAAGGCCGCGGCGCCCCCAAGCGCAAGGGCAAGCGCACGTGACGGGAGGGCCATCATGAACAGCCAGCCAACGAAGACCATCCGCGAGCAGCTCGAGGCCGACGAGGAGCTCGTTCTCTCCCCGTTCGCGCAGAAGAGCCGCGCCTCGCGCGGCCGCGCGCGCCCCGAGCCGCCCGACGAGACGCGGCCCATCTTCCAGCACGACCGCGACCGCATCATCCACTCGAAGGCGTTCCGCCGGCTCGCCGGCAAGACGCAGGTCTTCCTCGCGCCCGAGGGCGATCACTACCGCACGCGCATCACGCACACGCTCGAGGTGGCGCAGGTGGCCCGCACGGTGACGCGCGCGCTGCGCCTCAACGAGTCGCTCACCGAGGCGATCGTCATGGGTCACGATCTCGGCCACACGCCGTTCGGCCACGCGGGCGAGAAGGTGCTCGCGAAGCTGATGCCCGAGGGCTTCCACCACGTCAAGCAATCGCTGCGCGTCGTCGAGAAGCTGGAGCGCGACGGCGAGGGGCTGAACCTCAGCGAGGAAGTGCGCGACGGCATCCTCAAGCACTCGAAGGGCAAGGGCCACATCATCTCGGACAACGCCAACCTCATGGCGATGACCCTCGAGGGCCAGATCGTCCGCATCAGCGACATCGTCGCGTACGTCAACCACGACCTGGACGACGCCGTCCGCGGCCGCGTCGTCGATCTCGCCAGCGTGCCGACGGACATCTTGAAGGTGCTGGGGCCGACGCACGGCGACCGGATCGCCCGCATGGTCACGGACATGGTCCATTCGTCGCGCCTCGAGGAGAAGCGGCAGATCCGCATGAGCGACGAGGTGCTCGACGCGCTGATCGCGCTGCGCGACTTCCTTTACGAGACCGTCTACGAGCGGACCGAGATCCGGGGCGAGTTCGAGAAGGCGCAGCGGATCATCTCGGAGCTGTGGGCGTACTTCCACGCGCATCCCGACGAGTTTCACGCCAAGCACTGGCCGAAGGGTGTGCCCGAGTCCGACGGCCTTTCGCGCGCCGTGGGCGACTTCATCACCGGCATGACGGACCGCTACGCGCTGCGCGTGTACGAGGAATACTTCCTGCCCAAGCGCTGGACGGTGTTCTAGCGTCCGACGGCTGTCAGACGAAGGTTTCCAGCGGCCGGATCCGCGATCCGATCGATGTTACGCAGAATGCACGTCTCGGAAACGACGGGTTAACAGGCGCTCGACTATCGTGGGATCACGTCCCAGATGCGAGCCGTCGTTCAACCGCTGCGAATCGTCGTCGTCACGCTGGATCGCGGGCAGAACGACGTGCGGGCGGACGCGCCGGCGACGATCCTGCGGAACATGGGCCACCAGGTGCTGGTGGCCGGCTACGACTTCGCCGAGCTGGATCGCAAGGGCCCGCCCGCCGACATCGCCATCGTCGAAGCCGGCGCGCACCTCGAGATCGGGCGCGATGCCATCAAGCGTCTGCGCGCGCGGCCCGAGCTCGTGTCGGCGCGCGTGCTCGTGTGTGTCGACGTGGGGCGCGTGTCGGGCCTCGACCCCGAGACGGGCGCCGACGACTTCATCCTCATGCCGGTGAACCCGGAGGAGCTGACCGCGCGGCTCACGCAGCTGCACGCCCGCGACAAGCGCCCCGGCTCCCCCCTGCAGATCCGCTATGGCGAGATGACGCTCGACTGCGAGATCCGCCAGGCGTTCGTGGGGGGCCAGCCGTTGGGGCTCACGCCATACGAGTTTCAGCTGCTCCGCTTCCTGGTCGACCGCGTGGGCCGCGTGTTCACGCGCCAGGAGCTGCTCTCGCGCGTGTGGGGGTACCGCCACGTGGGGCGCGCCCGCACCGTCGACACGCACGTCCTCAATCTGCGCACGAAGATGGGGACGCTCGGCGATCGCCTGCAGTCGGTGCGGGGGCTCGGCTACAAGTTGCTGCGCTCTGATCAGGCGCCGGGCGCGGCGCTCTCGGCGGGTTGACTCACACCGCGATCGGCTCGAGGCGCGCGCGGATCAGCTTCGTCCGCAGGAGGCGGAACAGGATCTTCGAGACGTCGAAGCTGCCCATGCGCAGGGCGCGCACGATCTCGCGCACGTTGAGGCGGCCGTCGACGCGCTCGAGGACGGCCAGCTCTTCGCGCGTGAACGTGCCGCGCGGCATGGCGGCGATCTTGTGCTCGTCGCGCACGTAGACGCGATCGAAGTCGTCGACGACGCGCTCGATGACGCGCCACTCGTCGACGCGGCGGTAGCCCTCCAGCAGGAGGCGGTCGACGTTGACGGTCAGCGCGGCGCCGCGCGCGAGGGCGGCCAGCGCCGCCGTGTCGTCCGCGTCGGTGGCGCGCTTGAACTGGAAGAAGCCGTGCGTCCACCGCAGCGTCTCGTAGACGAGCTCGCTCGTCTGCCGGACCATGGCGCGCTTGAGCTGCTCCTCGGTGATGAGGCCGCGCGCCACGAGATCGGCGCCCAGGAGCGGAGGTTTGCCCAGGGCGCGGCCCCGCTCCGCGAGCACGGCGTCCAGCTTTTCGGGCGAGACGTCGCCGCGCCCGACGACGAAGCGCCCCAGCAGGAACTCCTCGGACACCGATACGGCGCCCGCGAAGTCGATGCGCCCCTCGCGGAACACCAGCTCCACCTGCGCCTTCGTCACCGTGTCGACCACACGCAGCACGCCCGATTGGCCGCGCTCCTTGAGCATCGAGAAGACCTCGCCCAGTCCGACGACGGCGAGATCACCCGTGAGCGCATAGCCGCCCAGCACGGTGGCCGTCGCTTCGGGCGCGGTCGACCGCGCGAGCGCCTCGGCGACCGCGGCGCGGCTCTGCGGCGTCGGGCCGGTGCCCGGCTCGCGGGCCGCCTCGGGGATCGCGCGCGCGCCGCGGCTCTCGACGACGTGCGAGACGACGGCTTGCAAGGCGTCCGGCGAGAACGGCTTGCTGATGTAGTCGACGACGTTGGTCGCGCGTGCGAAGCGCGCCTCGAGGTCCTCGCCCTTGCTGGCCATGACGACGACGGGCACGCGCGCCGTGGCGTCATCGCCCGCGAGCTGGCGGCAGATCTCGGCCGGATCGCTGCCCGGAATGACGCCATCGAGGAGGATGAGGTCGGGAACGGTGCGAGCTTGGCGCACCATGGAGAGGCCCGAGGCACCGTCTTCGGCCGTGTCGACGCGATAGCCCGCCCGCGTCAACGTGCTTTCCACGACCTTCAGAAGTGTCGGACTGTCGTCGATGACGAGCAGGTGCTCGCCTGGCATGTCGCCACCTCCGGCCCACACCCACGTCGTGGGCGGGCAATAGAAGAACGAGATGAGAGAGAAGACCCGGCCCCTGGCTGGGACTGTACCACGGGCGATTGGATGGAGGCCTGCCGGTTGGTGGGGTAGTCGACCTGTTAAGATTGCACGCGCCCAAGTCCGCCGTCGTACCGCCTGCCGTGCCTGCCTCCGCGGCTTTCCCAGACGGCGTCAAAGGTGGAAAGGTCGCTCCCGGGTTGCCCTCGGGGCGGCGTGACATGAACGAATTCCCGCGTCGGTTCGGAAACTACATCCTGCTCAAGCCCCTCGCACGAGGGGGCATGGGAGCGCTTTACCTCGCGCTCTCGGGGCCGGAGGAGTCGGCCAAGCTCTGCGTCATCAAGACGGTGTTGCCGCACCTGGCCGACAAGGAATACCTGCAGCGGTTTCGCGACGAGGCCAAGGTGGTCGTGCGCTTGTCGCACGGCAACCTGGTGCCGGTCTTCGACTCGGGCCAGGTGGCCGGCGAGATCTACCTCGCGATGGACTTCATCGAGGGCAAGGACCTGCGCGCCACCTGGAACCGGTGCGCGAAGAAGGGCATCGCGTTCCCCGTCGACGTCGCCGTTCACCTGACGAAGGAGCTCGCGCGCGGGCTGCACTACGCGCACACGTTCAGCGACATCAAGCTGGTCCACCGCGACGTCTCGCCGCCCAACGTCCTCCTGTCGTACAGCGGCGAGGTGAGGCTGACCGACTTCGGCCTCGCGGCGTCGACGTTGAAGATGGAGAAGACCGCGCCGGGGATCATCTACGGCAAGGTCAGCTACATGTCGCCCGAACAGGCGCGGGGCGAGACGCCCGACGCGCGCACGGACTTGTACGCCGCGGGCATCATCCTGTGGGAGCTGCTCACGGGGCGGCAGCTCTTCCCGTCGGGCAAGGCGCCGGGGGCGGCCAAGGACGCCATCACGGCCGAGGAGCTCTTGCGGCGCGTGCGCGATCCCGAGGTGGTCGCGCCGTCGAAGCGCGCGTCGCGCGTGCCGCCCGAGCTCGACCGCATCGCCCTCAAGGCGCTGGCGCCCAAGCTGTCCGACCGGTACGCGAGCTGTGAGGAGCTGCGCCAGGATCTGGCGACGTTCCTGGGACAGACCGCGCCGGCGACGGATTCGGTGCGCGTCGCGGGGTTCCTCAAGGAGCTCTACGCCGAGGACATCGAGAGCGAGCGCAAAGAGCGAGAGGCGCTGGCGAAGACGGCGCGCGAGTGGTTCACCTCGGGGGCCCTCCCGCGCGCGGCCGTCGCCGGCGCCGCGCCGCCGCCCGCCCCGGCAGGTCCGCGCAAGACCATGGTCCCACCGCCGCCCACGGGCGCTGCCGCCGCCGGGTTGAAGCCGCTGGCCGGCTCGCTGAACGGGCGTGCGGCGGCCGGCGCCAGCGCCGAAAAGGCGGCGCGCGCCGAGCGCGGTACGCTGGTCGCCGGACCGGCCCGCCATGACAAGTCGCTCGACAAGTCGCTCGACAAGCGCGAGGCGCAGCTCGGGGGCGACGCCAAGAAGACCGACGAGATCATGCTCGGCGATCGCCAGAGCCAGACCGGGCTCTCGGCGGCCGTCGTCGGCACCGTCGTGGGCGGGCGCTACTTCGTGCGGCGCCTCTGCGGCGAGGGCGGCATGGGGCGCGTCTACGAGGCCGAGCACACCGACATCGGCAAGCGCGTCGCGCTGAAGATCCTCCACCCCGCGTACAGCCAGACGCCCGATCTCGTCGAGCGCCTGCGCCGCGAGGCGCGCGCCGCCTCGAAGATCTCGCACCCCAACGTGGTCGACGTCACCGACTCGGGCACGACGCCCGACGGCGCGTTCTTCTTCGTCATGGAGTACCTCGAGGGCGTCGAGCTCGGCGAGATGATCTTCAAAGAGGGCAAGCTGCCGCTCGCGCGCGCGCTGCACATCGGCGGGCAGATCTGCCGCGCGCTGCAGGCCGCGCACGAGGTGGCGGTCATCCATCGCGACCTCAAGCCCGAGAACGTGCTCATCCTCTCGTCGCGTGACGGGCAGAAGGACTTCGTGAAGGTGCTGGACTTCGGCATCGCGAAGAGCGGCACCGACGGGGACGATGACGAGGGCAAGGCGGACGGGAAGGCGCGCCGCCTCACGCACCCCGGCATGACGATGGGCACGCCCGAGTACATGGCGCCCGAGCAGGCGGCGGGCCGGCCCGCCGACGCGCGCACCGACGTGTACGCCGCGGGCGGCTTGCTCTACGAAATGCTCTCCGGGAAGCCGCCCTACGAGGGGGCGAACTTCATGGAGATCCTCCACAAGAAGGCGAACACGTCTCCCGTGCCGCTTTCGACGCTGCGCGACGACATCCCCCCGTCGCTCGACGCGCTGATCATGCGCACGCTGTCGAAGGATCCGGCGTCGCGCCCGCAGTCGATGGAGGAGCTCGGCCGCCTGCTGCTGGACGTTGGCGGCATGGCGTATCCGAGCATCGGGAAGATCGATCTCGCGTTCTTCGCGTCGCACGACTCCAGCGGCACCGCGGGCGCGCCCGGCAGCGGCGGATCGACGGGGAAGATCGCCCCGCCGCCCGGGATGACGCAGACGAACAGCGCGCTCACGAGGCTGCGCCTGCTCGAGCGGAAGAAGGTCGCCATCGCGGCGGGCGGCCTCGCCGGTCTGCTCATCGCGTTCCTCATCGTGGGCGGGGCCACGTCGAAGAAGCACGCCGCCAAGCCGACGGCTCCCGCGATGGCGGCCGTGCCGCCCGCGCCCGTCGCCGTGCCGCCGCCTGCGCCCGTCGTCGCGCCGCCGCCCGTCGCGGCCGAGGCCGTCGCGCAGGAGGACGCTGACTCGGAGGCCGAGGCGGAGGCCGCCGCGCCTGAAGAGAAAGAGTCGTCGCGTCACGGCGGCAAGGGGCGCCGCGCGGCGGCCGCGCCGACGCCGGCCGAGAGCAAGCGCATGCTGAAGGAGGGCGAGCGCCTCCTGCACCTCGAGAAGTTCCCGGAGGCGCGCTCGATCTTCCAGAAGGTCGCGCAGTCGAAGCGCGATCGCGGGCACGCGCTGGTCGGGCTCGCGGAGATCTCGTTCCAGGAGAAGAAGTACGCCGAGGCGGCGAAGTCCGCGCAGCTGGCCGCGAGCAGCGGCGGCGGCGTGCGCGCCCGCGTGCTTCAGGGCGACGCGAACTTCCGCCTCAACCGATACCGAGAAGCCGCGAAGGCGTACGAGGACGCGCTCAAGCTCGATCCAGGAAACGCGAGCGCCAAGAGCGGCCTGCAGCTGGCCAACAAGCGGATGTAGCGTCGAAGGGGATCCTTCCTTTCCGTGTAGGATCACCCCGTGAGCGCGCGCCGTCGCCTCGCGGTCCTCGCCGCCGCCGCCCTCGGGGTCACCGCCTGGGCGAAGGCGCGCTCGATCCGCCGCGATCTCACGACGCCGCGCGATCTGCACGGCGTCGCGTTCGTGGGGGCCGCCGCGTGCCGCTCGTGCCACGAGGACAACCACCGCAGCTGGCGGCGCACGTTCCATCGCAGCATGACGGCCGAGGCGACGCCCGCGAGCGTGCTGGGCGCGTTCGACGGTGCGACGCTGCGCCATGAGGGCGTCACGGCGCGCATGGATCGCGATCCGGCGGGCGCGTTCCGAATGACCTTCGCGCCCGACGGCGGTCCGGCGCGCACCTTCACCGTCACGCGCACCGTGGGCTCGCACCGCTATCAGCAGTACCTCGCGAAGGAGGGCGATGCGTACTGGCGGCTGCCCGTCGCGTGGCACGTCGAGGAGAAGCGCTGGTTCCCGATGACGGGCGCGTTCCTGTTCGCCGACGACACGGCGCTCGACGTTCCGGGCCGCCCCGTGTTCGGCGGCGGCGTCTTCGATCGCCACGTCACGCGCTGGAACGACAACTGCGTCTTCTGCCACAACGTCGCGCCCAATCCGGGGCTCGAGCCCGTGACGGGACGCTTTCGCACCACCACCGCCGAGCTGGGCGTCGCTTGCGAGGCGTGCCACGGCCCGGGCGCGACGCACGAGGCCGCGAACGGCGATCCGCTGCGGCGCCTTTGGCTGCAGGCGCGCCACGCGGCCGATCCGACGATCGTGAACCCCGCGCGCCTGCCGCCCGCGCGCTCCGCCGACGTGTGCGGGCGCTGCCACGGCCAGCGCCTCGCGGACGAGGTCGGCCCGTTCCTCGCGCACGGCGATCCGTTCGTGCCCGGCGACGACCTGGCGCTGACGACGGCGCCCCTCTGGCGCGACACGCCGCTCGCCGGCGATCGCACGGCCTTCGCGCCGCGCTTCTGGGCCGACGGCACGCCGCGCCTCACCGCCTACGAGTACCAGGGCCTGCTGCAATCGCGCTGCGCCCAGCAGGGCGCGCTCACTTGCACCACCTGCCACGGGATGCACGAGGGCGATCCGCGCGGCCAGCTGCGCGCCGGCCTGCGCGGCGCCGGCGCCGACCGCATGTGCACCGCCTGCCATTCCGCGCTGGGGGACAGCGCGGCCGCGGCCCGACACACGCACCACGATCCGGGCGGGGCGGGCGCCCGCTGCGTGGGCTGCCACATGCCGCGCGTCGTGTACGGCGTGCTCGACGTCCATCGCAGCCACCGCATCGAGATCCCCGAGCCCGCGCGCGCCGCCGCATCCGGCCGCCCCGATGCCTGCACGGGCTGCCACGTCGCCGAGACGCCCGCTTGGGCGGCGGCCGCGCGCGCCAGGCTGTGGGGTGGGGCGGCGGTTGGCGTCGACGGCCTGTCTCCGCTCGAGGCGGTGCTCGCGGGCGACGCCATCACGCGCGCCGTCGCCGCCGACGCGCTCGGCCGTGAGCAGGTGCCGCTGGCTCCGGAGCAGCGAGCCGCCCGCGAGAGCGCGCTGCTCGAGGTCATGAGCGGCGACGCCTACCCCGCGATCCGTCACCTCGCCTGGCGTTCGCTGGGCCGCTTGGGCGCCGAGGCCCTCGCCTACGATCCTTCTGCGCCCGCTGTCGCTCGGCGGGCGAGCGTCGCGCGTCTCAAGGCCACGCTGTCGCTTCCGGACGCCCGCGCGCCCAGTCTCCAGGAGCGGGCGCGCGAAGAGCCGATCGAGATCGGCGAGTAGCTGAGCTAGAGCGGGGCGCTGCGGGCGGCGCACCGTCTTCGGTCGCGCCCCTCCCGGTTGCCGGACGCGCGCGGCTGACGAATCGCGCCAACGCGCGACGTCCTTTCTTCGGTGTCGGGAGGAACCCGAGGCCCACATTTCCCGCCCTCGCCTCACCGGCAGGAATCGACTACGATGACTCGCTCGAAAGCGCGAAATGCCCGAAGTTTTTCCGCGCCGGTTCGGCAAGTACGTGCTCTTGAAGTCGCTCGCTCGGGGCGGCATGGGCGAGATCTACGTCGCGGCGACGGGTGAGCCAGGCTTCCAGAAATTTTGCGTCATCAAGAAGGTCATCGCCGAGCGCACCGACAAGGCGAAGTCGAATCGGTTCCTCGATGAGGCGAAGGTCGTTCTTCGGCTCTCGCACGCGAATCTCGTGCCCACCTTCGACGCGGGCGAGCAGCAGGGCGAGTTCTACATCGCGATGGAGCTCGTCGAGGGCAAGGACCTCCGCGAAATCTGGAATTTGTGCGTGCGCACGCGGACGCGCATCCCGCTCGACGTCGCGCTGCACGTGGGCCGCGAGACGGCGCGCGCGCTGGCGTACGTGCACACCTACGGCGATCTGCACCTCGTCCACCGCGACGTCGCGCCGCCCAACATCCTGCTGTCGTACTTCGGCGAGGTGAAGCTGACTGACTTCGGCCTCGCGCGCAGCGTGCTGAAACAGGAGCACACGGCCCCCGGGATCGTCTTCGGGCGCGCGGCCTACCTCGCGCCCGAGCAGGCGCGCGGCGAGGTGGCCGACGCGCGCAGCGACATCTATAGCCTGGGCGTGGTCATCTGGGAGCTGCTCACGGGGCATCAGTACCTGCAGCTGCAGAACCTCGACGCCGCGACGGCCATGTCGCTCGTGCGCCACCCGAACGCGCAGCCGCCGTCGTCGAAGGCCTCGTGGATCACGCCCGAGCTGGACGCCGTCGTCATGCGCGCGCTCGCCATCTCGCGAGAGGAGCGCTACCAGACGGCCGAGGAGATGCGGCAGGCGCTGTCGAACGTGATCTCGCGCCTGTCGCCGCGCGCCGACGCCGAACGTTCGGCGGAGTTCCTGCGCGCGCTGTGCGGCGACGCCGTGCGCGACGAACGCGCCCTGCGCGAGCGCCTGCTGGCCGACAGCGTCGCCGCCGAGGACTTTTCGGACATGCTGACGCCGGTCTCGGGCCATCGGCCGCCGGTCGAGCGCGCCCCCTCGCGGCGCGCGGCCGAGCGGGCCGTCGCCGCGGCGCTGACCCCCGCGGGCGAGCCCGAGGCCGAAGCGCCGCGCCCGCGCTCGACGCCGCCGCGCTCCGACTTCACAGGGCGGATCATCGAGGGCCGCTACCGGATCCAGCGCGTGCTGGGCGAGGGCGGCATGGGCACCGTGTACGCCGCCGAGCACGTCGAGATCGGCAAGGGCGTCGCCGTGAAGATCCTGCACCCGGCGTACTCGCGGCAGCAGGATCTCGTCGAGAGGTTTCGGCGCGAGGCGCGCGCGGCGTCGCGCATCGGCCACCCGCACATCGTCGACGTCACCGACTTCGGCACCACCGAGGACGGCTGCGCCTACTTCGTGATGGAGCAGCTCGACGGCATCGATCTCGCCGACGTGCTGGCCCACGAGCGCCGGTTGGATCCGGCGCGCGCCGCGCAGATCACCATTCAGATCTGCCGCGCCCTCGAGGCGGCGCACGCGGCGGGCGTCATCCACCGCGATCTCAAGCCCGAGAACATCTTCCTCGTCGCGCGCGACGGGCGGGCCGACTTCGTGAAGGTGCTCGACTTCGGCATCGCGCGGAGCCTGGGCCAGGAGAGCCGCCTGACGAACCCCGGCATCGCCATGGGAACGCCCGAGTACATGGCGCCCGAGCAGGCGTTGGGCGGCCTCGCCGATCGGCGCAGCGACGTGTACTCGGTGGGCGCGCTGCTCTATGAGATGGTGACCGGCATCCCGCCTCACGGCGAGGACGAGGAGGTCTCGGTCCTCAAAAAGCAGGAGCTGCCGCGTCCGCCGCGCGAGTTTCGCCCGGAGATCCCCGAGGAGCTCGACGCCGTGATCCTCAAGGCGCTCGAGCCCGACCCGGCGAAGCGTCACCAGCGGATGGCTGGGTTCGAGTACGACCTCACGAAGACGCAGTGGGGGCGGCCGCGCGCCGTGTCCGACCTCCTCGGGTTGCGCGGGCCCGAGGCGCGCAGCGAAGAGAGCGGCGGCACGCGCGATCGGCTGCCCGCCGCGCCGCCCGTCGACGTGGCGACGCCCGCGCCGAACACGGTGCCCGTCGCCGCGCCCGCGGCGGTCGGGGCGGCGACGCCGGCGCCGGCGGCGCCCCTGCCGGGCAGCGCGCGGCCCGCGACGCCTTCCCGTCCGCTCGACGCGCGCTCGAGCGGGATCGCGCCCGTGGTGCTGACGCCAGCGCCGATTCCGGGCCGCGCCGTTCGCTTTTGGGCACCCGTGGCGCTGCTCGTCGCGACGGCGGTGGCCGGCGTCGCGGCGTACCGGCAACTGCCCTTGGCGCTCCAGAACGCCGGCGTGCCGGCCGCGCCCACGGTCGATCCGCGCCCGGCGCGTGTCGCCGCGCTCGCGGCGGAGGTCGAAGGGATGCTGCCGCCGGCTGCGCCGCTGACCTTCGCGCGCCTCGACCCGCTCGCGGACCGTCTGGCGCGGCTGCGTCGCGATGGCGCCGGTGCGGCGGCCGACGCGCTGGCGGCGCGGGCGGCGCGCGCGCTCGAGGAGGTGGCGACGCGCGAGCTCGACGCGGGCGACGTCGACACGGGAATCGCTCACTACAAGATCGCGCTCGGCGTCGACCCGGACGCCCAGGGCACGAGCCAGCTCGCGGCGACGCTGCGCACGCGCGCCGAGGCCGCGCTGAAGGCCGAGCGCGCGAGCGAGGCCGTCCGGTGGGCGCGCACGGCGCTCGGGCTCGCCGAGGCCGATCCCGACGCGCACGCGCTGCTCGCCGCAGCCCTGCTCCTGGCCCACGACGACGACGGCGCGGCCGCCGAGTTCGGCAAGGCGCTCGCGAGCCGCCCCAACGACTTGGAGTTCAAGCGCGGCCTCGATCGCGCCCAGCACCACGGCGGCCGGCCGGCGGCGCAACGGCGCCGCGCGAAGGCCAGCGCCGCCAAGGAGGACGCCGCGGCCGTCGCCGAGAAGCAGGTGCTCGAGGCGCCCGCTCCAAAGGACGACGATCAGGAAAAAGCCGAGCCCGCCGACAAGCCGGAGAAGGCCGACAAGCCGGAGAAGGCCGACAAGCCGAAGAAGGCGGCCGTCGAGCAGCCGTCAGCCGCGGCGCCGGCCGCGTCACCCGCGGGCGAGACGGCTCCCGAGTAGCAAGAGCAGCTGCATCGCCAGCGCGCGGTCGCCTTCGATCTTGAGGCGCCCGTCGAAGAGCGGCTGCATGGGCGGGATGGCGCCCGTGCGAAGCCCGTCGAAGGTCGCGCCGTCGACTCGAACCGTCGAGCGCGGCCGGCCCGCGTTGACGCCCGCCGCGCCGAAGCCGACGTCGATCGTCCACCGGCGCCGGCGCTTGCCAGCGAGCTCCAGCGCCACGCGCCCCGAGACCTGACGCAGCATCTCGATGTCGCGCGGATCGAGGAACAACAGATCCAGCGCCGACCACCCGGGCGGGATCAACGTCGGCAGATCGGGATCGGGCGCGCCCAGCGCGGCGCGCAGGTCTTCGGCCGTCTGGCGCACCCACACGTCGGGCGGCTCGCGGCCGGGCGCGCCGACGCGCAGCACGTCCTCGCGCACGTAGAGCTCCCACGCGCCGCCGCCTTCGCCGGAGATCGACGCGCGCACGACCGGCCCCTCCAGCGGACCGCGGCGCCCGGATTTCGTGAACGCCTCCGGCAGCCATTCTTCGAAGAAGGCGGCGACGCCGATGTCGCTCGGTGGACGATCCCAGCTCTGCATGCCCAGGGCCGCGACTATACTGCGCACGGTCTCGTGACGCCTCCCCCCAGGTGGACCCGCCCCCGGTGTCGAATCGCGCTCGCCCTGCTGGGCTGCGCGATCTGCGGATCGGCGCGCGCCCAGACCGCCGACCCCGAGGCGCGGCCGACGCGCGGCGTGCACGTGCCGAACGCGGCGCGCGCGGGCGACGCGGATCCGACGGGCGTGCAGGAGAACCCGGCGCAGCTGGGCCTCTTGCGCGCCCCGGGGCTCGACGTCGCGATCGACCTCAACAGCCGGACCGCGCCGCTGCCGGGCCGCGGCCTCGGCGTGTTCGCGGCGACGCCGATCTTCGGGGCGAGCGGGCTCGGCCTGGGCCTCTCGCGAGTGGGATCGAACGCGCGGTTCGGCACGGACGCCCACACGACGATGCAGCTCGGCTACGCGCTGGGCCTCGGGCGCTTCGCGGCCCTCGGCGCGTCGTGGGTGCACGTGTGGGGCTCTTCGTTCGCGGGCACCGACACCTTCGATCTCGCGGCGTCGGCCCGCTTCGGGCGCTGGGCTGCGCTGGGCGTCGTCGTCGAGGACGTGAGCGAGCCGAAGGCGGCGGCGCCGGCGCCCGGGCTGCCGCGGCCCGAGCTGCCGCGCCTGTGGGCGGGCGAGCTCGTGGTGCGCCCGCTCGGGACCCAGCGGCTCGAGCTGGCCGTCGGCGCGAGCCACGTCCAGGACCAGCCGTGGCGCTGGGTGGCGCCGCGCGCGCGCCTCGGCGTGACCGTCGTGCCGGGCCTGCGGCTCTTCGCGACGGGCACGACGCTCCCGCGAGGGACCGAGTACGCGTTCGCGAGCGGCGCCGACTACGCGGCCGAGCTCGGCCTCGCGTTCGACTTCGATCACGCGGGCCTCACGGCGGGCGCGCGTGGCGCGTGGCCGGGGACGGGCGGCGGCGACGAAGGCGAGGGCGCGTCGTTCCTGCTCCGCGCCGAGGGACTGCGGCGCGAGCCGCTGGTTGCGCCGGCCGTCGTGATTCGGCTCTCGCTCGAGCACGTCTCGAACGACGCCGCGTTCCTCGAGCTCGTGCGGCGCCTGCGCGGGCTCGCCGTCGATCGGACGGTGGCCGCCGTGCTGCTCAAGCTCGACGACGTGCCGTTCGGCATGGGGCGCATCGAGGAGGTGCGCGATCTCATCGGGCTGCTGCGCGCGCGCGGCAAGCGCGTCTACGCCTACGGCGCGTTCCCTTCGACGCGCGAGTATTACCTGGCGACGGCGTGCGACGCGATCCTGATACACCCCGCGGGCACGCTGTCGCTCACCGGGTTTTCGCAGACGGTGACGTTCTACAAGCGCCTCATGGACACGATAGGCGTGAACGTCGACCTGGTGCGCATCGCCGAGTACAAGGGCGCCATGGAGCCGTTCGTATTCGAGGAACAGTCCGCTCCCGTGCGCGCCAACAAGAACGATCTCCTGGACGACATCTACCGGCGCCTCGTCGCCGCGGTCGCGCGCGCGCGCACGGGCGGCGGTCGCGTGCTCGACGAGGCGCGCGTTCGCACGCTGATCGAGCGCGGCCTCTTCACGCCCTTCGAAGCCCAGCTCGTCGGTCTGGTCGACGCCGTCAAGGACGAGACGGAGATCGAGCCCTACCTCCGGTCGTCGCTCGGGCGCCCGTACGTGTCCGTGCGCGACGCCGACAAATCACCCACGTATGGGCCGTGGCCCTCGCGCCGAGTGGTCGTGATCCTGGCCGACGGCACGATCGTCGACGGGAAGAGCCGCCGGTTCCCGTTCGGTGAGGACCTGACGGGCGCGGACACGCTGGTGGAGGCGCTGGAAGAATGCCGGCGCGATCCGACGGTGGGCGCCGTCGTCCTGCGCGTCAACAGCCCGGGCGGCTCGGCGTTCGGCTCCGACGTGGTCGCGCGCGCCGTTCGGAAGGTGCGCGCCGCGGGCAAGCCGGTCGTCGCCTCGATGGGCGACATGGCGGCCTCGGGCGGGTACTACATCTCGGCGCCCACGGACGTGATCTTCGCCGAGCCGTCGACGATCAGCGGCTCGATCGGGATCTTCGGCTACAAGGTCGACATTCGTAAGTTGATGGCGACGCTGGGCCTGGGCGTCGAGACCTATCGGCGCGGCCAGCACGCGGACTACAACTCACCGTTCCGCCCGTGGACTGACGACGAGATCAAGATCGCCGCCGAGAAGATCCGCTACTTCTACGACCTCTTCATCGGCACCGTCGCCGAGGGCCGCAAGGCGCAGGGGCTCACGCGCGCGCGCGTCGACGAGATCGGGCGCGGTCACGTCTGGACGGGCGCGGAGGCGCGCGGGCTGGGCCTCGTCGACGAGCTGGGCGGCGTGTCCGCGGCCATCGATCGCGCGGCGAAGCTGGGGCACGTCCCGCTCAACCGAGACGGGCTGCCCGAGCTGAAGATTCTCCCGCGGCCGACCGGCGGCCTCCTCCAGCTCCTCCTCGGCCTCAACTCGACCTCCGCCTCCGCAAACGGCACCGCGGGCGACGACGCCGCCATCGCCGACTCCGCTCCTGCGGTCGCGCCCGAGCTCGAGCTCCTGCGCAGCCGCCTCGCGCGTCCGGGCGTCACGTCCGCGCTGCGTCTCCTCGCGCCGCTCCTCTTCGGCAACGGCTCCGGCATCGAAGCGCGCCTCCCCTACGACCTAGAGATCCGCTGACCGTCCCCGCTGCGGCACCCGGTTGAGCCGGAGGCGCCAGAGCGAGCGAGTCTCAGTCCAGGGAGGCCCTCCGCTGGGCCGGCTCACCTTGCGGAGGACGGGGGAGACGGGGGAGGGACCAGCAGGCCCCTTCCACCAAGCGAGCGTCAGCGAGCGTCAGTAGCCGAAAGCCTGACGGAAGCCGCGGATGTCGTTCAGCAGGTCGACGCGATAGGCGACCAGGCTCTGGTCGACGTATTGGTAAATCGCGTTCGCCTCGTCGAACGCGCGCTGCAGCTTCGCCGTCTGCGCCGCGTCCGTGTTGGCGGTCGCGGCGGCCTTGGCGTCGTCGAGGTTCTGCTTCGCGGTTTGCCAGTCGGGCAGCGCCGACTTGCCGTCGAAGCCCACGCCGTACTTCAGCGGGATCGTCCCGGGCGTGCCCGCCTGGCCCGTGATCTCGTTCAGCTCCTGGACGACCTTCGCGGCGATGCCGCCGCCCAGATCCACCGTCGACGACGAGTCGCTCGCGACCACGGGCGCGCGATACGTCAGGCCGCTCTGCGGGTGCGTGTACTCGACCACCGTGGTGCCCGGCGCGTACTGGAAGTCGTCCTTCGACCCCTTGATCGTGACGGCGAGGTAGTTCGAGACGTCGAGCGTGCTGTCCCAGCTCGTGTCGAGGTTCGACAGCGCGAGGCCGATCGCGAAGTACTGGATCGTCTTGTTGACCGGCGTGTCGACCCGCAGCGCGCCCGGCTTCATGTAGTCGGGCATGGGCGGCTTGGCCTGGCCGTAGCGGGTCATGTCGACGACGGGCGTCGGCTGGTACACGCGGGTGTTCTGCCCCTGCGTCGCCAGGAAGCCGCCGTAGCTGCTCGCGTCGTTGCGGATCACCCCCGACAGCAGGTTCAGCATCTCGTCCTTGAACACGCTGTAGTAGTTGATCGCGTACTGGTTCGCGTCGGCGAACGTGTCGACGCGGTAGAAGTGCGCCTGCGTCGAGGTCAGCGTGATGAGCGCCGCGAGCTTCTCGTACAGCGAGCCCGCCCGCGTGACCCGGTAATAGTAGTCGTCCGAGAAGTCGATGTAGTACGGCTTGCCGTCGGGGATCTGGATGTTCATCGCCGGCTGGCTCGGGATGCAGGCGTTCTGCCCCGACGGATCCGGCAGCACCAGGAGGTTGGGATTCTCCAGCGTCGGGCAGTGCTCGCCCGGCTCGGGCGTCTGCAGCACCTCACCCAGCGCGTTGAGCGAGTTCATCGAGGCGCGCAAGAGGTCGTCCCCGAGGTCCTGGCCCGAGAAGGCGGGGCCGTAGAAGTAGTAGAACTGGAACGCCTCGATGTAGTGCACGAAGTACCGCGACAAGAGGCGGTTCACGTACCCGTCGATCGACCAGTTCAGGCGGCCGCGCTTGAACGCGTTGAAGACGAAGTAGTTCTTGAACATGTCGATCGTGTTGTTGACGATCTCCTGCTGGTTCGCGCCGAAGTCCCACTGCTTGCAGTCGAGGTTTCCCAGGAACTCGTCCGAGCAGAACTTGTACGGGCGCTCGCGCGTGACGAACGTTCCGCCCTGCGGCTTCGCGCTCATGGCGGCCAACGCGTAGGCGTCGCTGAGCGACTTGCGAATGTCGTCGTACTTCACGACGCCGCCGTCCTTCAGGTTGTCGACGCCGCTCACGAGCTGCGGCAGGCGCGTGTAGTCGTCGAAGAAGATGTCGTTCTGGAGCCGCACGCCAGTCTCGCCGCCCGCGCCCGAGGGCATGACGTCGACCATCTGGCCGTAGCCGAACCGGATGGCGGCGTAGTCGTACTTTCCCAGGCCCCGGACGTCGCTGTTGAAGCGCGAGCCGTAGTCCATGACCGTCGAGTAGCGGTACTCGCTGATGCTGTGCGCGTCCCACTGATCGGCCGGCATCTTCTCGTGGATGTCCCAGAACTCGTCGTGGTAGTTCAGCGCGTCCGTCGAGCCCGCGAAGTTGTGGCGCAGGCCCATCGTGTGGCCCATCTCGTGGTCGGCGAGGCCGCGGAAGATGCGCCGACGGATCTCGGTCCACAGCGCCTTGCCGGTCTTCTGCTTCAGGTCCAGCGCCAGGCCGAGGATCGCGTCGTCGGCGAACTCACCCAGGAAGACGCAGCCGTTCATCGACAACGTGCGCAGCGCGTCCTGCTTCTGCGTCATGGCCGCCGGGGTGAGCCAGGTCGCCGGCGACGCCTTCGCGAAGTCGTCCGCCGAGAGCTGCGCGCCTGGCTTCGATGCCGGGAGCTTCAACGCCAGGATGTCGGGCGTCATCATCTTCTGCTCGATCGCGGTGCCCTTGATCAGGCTCATCTTGCTCATGGGCTGACCGCCCGGCACGGGGATCAGCCGAGGCGTCCCCGACGCGGTCGCCAGCGGCAGGCGCGCGCGCGCCATGTTCCTCGCCTCGGGCGTGAGCGGCTGGGTGTTCGCCGCGGCGCGTGACTGCGCCGTTTCCTTCAGCACGTCGGCGATCGTCTTGCCCGACAGGAGGTCGTCGACCGAGATCTGGTTGTTGAGCAGCTCGACCATGTCGGCCGACGTCTGCGAATAGCTGTCCAGCGCCGCGCCGTAGTTGTAGAGCGAGGCCGAGATGATTTCGCCCGTCTGCGGATCGGCCGAGGCGGGGCCGTAGCCGAGCGGCATCGTCGGCTCCGGGCGGTCGACCCAGTAGAAGAACGAGTAGCGGAGGTCGCCGTTGCGCTGCCACGCGAACTTCTTCACGTCGTCGGCAGCGAGGGACTGCGTCTCGGCCTCCATGATGCTGCAGACCTGCGGCAGGTGCGCCTTGTCGATCGAGTCGCCGTCGAGGCCCGTCGCCTTCTCGACGACGGCGGCCACGTCGGCGTTCTTCGCGTCGTTGAGGTAGGCCTTCACGCCGTCGAGGTTGCAGGAGTTCTTCTTGAGGATCACCATCTGCTGGGTCCCCAGCTTGTCCTGCATCTGCGCCTTCACCTGGGCGACGTAGTCCGTGATCTGGGCGGGCGAGATCGTCTGGCCCGGATTGTCCTGGGCCGCCCGCATCGAGGCGATCGTCTTCAGGAAGGCGTCGCTCCAGTCGTTCACGACCTCGTTCGCCTCGTCCCACAGCTCGGGCGCGTCGGGGAACTCGACGTTCGTGTAGTAGACGATGGGCTTCGGCACGAGGTCGTTCGGAGCGACGTCGCGCACCGTGCCGTCCGCGTTGAGGAGCGACGCGCCCTGCTTGTCCTTGTCCTGCCAGATGTTCCAGCGGTTCGCGAAGTACTTGCGGCCCGCCTCGGTGGCGCCGTAGTTGCGGTCGTAGGTCTGGACGACCGTGCGGAAGAAGCCGAACTTCTTGAACGCGTCGGCGCTGGCCGGGACGCAGTCCTGGCCGCTGTACTGACCGCCCGTCATCTGGAAGTTCTGCGGCGTGCAGGGGACGCCGTTGTCACGAATGACGTTGTAGGCGTTCCCGTCCTTGTCGGTGATCGGGTATGCGTCCGGATAGTCGAGCGGCTTGTACGTCGAGGGCTTCACCGCCATGAACGAGTGGCGGATGCCCAGCTTCGCCGCCCCGCAGCTCCACAGATCGAAGTCGTCGGTGCCCGACCCGGGGAACATCTGCAGGCAGGCGTTGATGTCGATCGTCTTCGTGACGTGCTGGGTGAAGTCGATGTAGTCGTCCGTCACGATCGGGCGATCCTTGAACGCCGGATCGCTCATCACCACTTCCTTGACGTAGCTCGGGTCGACGGCGTCCTTCACGGCGAGCCACTGCGCCGAGGGATCCGTCATGAGGGACTGGAGGTCGAAGTCGATCAGGTTCTTCGACCAGTCGACGCGCATGAACTCGCGCTGATCCCACGGACGATCCGTCGTGTTCTCGCTGATGACGTTCGTCTGCTCGCCCGTGCCCGGGTTGTACTCGCGCTTGACGTCGAAGTGCGACGTGATGGCGTACACGAGGACGGGCGTGTCCAGGTTGTTCGCGCCGCCCGTGTAGGGGTTCTGCGCGCCCGGGGAGTAATCGTAGGCGCGGTACCCCTTGAGGTACTTCTCTTCGATCTCGAAGCGGACCTTGTCCATGCCGCCCTGCGTGCCCTCGAACGCCCAGGCGCTCGTGGGCGGCACGTCGACGTACGTCTGCCGGTAATAGAAGGTCTTCGGCGCGCCGCTGGCGTCGAAGAAGATCGACTTCCTCACCTTGTCGGGCTGGGTGCGATCGATGTCGCCCTGGCCGGCGCAGCCCGCGAGCGCCGTGAGGCCGGCAGCCAACGCCAGCGCGAACGAGAGGGTCGAGAGACGAGAGCTGGTCATCGAAGGGCCTCCTACAGGGATCCGGTCACGCCGAGGAAGACCTGCGTGAAGTTGTTGGCGTTGGGGCCGGAGAAGTCGAAGAACGGAAAACGCAAATATCGATAACGGGAGTCGAGCGCCGGCTGCATGCTCGCGATGCCGAGAGAGAGGCTGAAGTGATCCGTGAGATCGTATCCGAGCGCGATGAGCCCCCAGGTGATGTCCGTGCGGCCCGTGACGACGTCCGTGTTCGGAGCGCTCGTCCCCGGCAGGCTCATGCTCGTGTTTTGCACGATCGTTTCGGCCGTCTGCGGATCGATCGAGTACTTGAACTCGTTGATGACGATGAGGGTCGTCGAGAGGGAGTAGCGGCCTCGCGAGAGCACGACCGTGCCAGACGTCGAGACGCCCCAGCTCATGCTGAGGGGGCCACCGCACCGATCGGAATCGGCTGCGCCAGCGGCGCCCGCGTAGCCCGCCGGGCCGGCCTTGCGGCACCCCGAGGTGTCGCCGGGGAACTCTCCTCGCAGGGCGCTCGTGCGAAATGCCTTCGTCAGCCCCGATCCCAGCGTCGCGACGAGCTGCCAGCGCTTGCCCTGCGCGTCAGGCCGACCGAACTCCCAGCCGCGCGAGGCGACGCCATGCGCGCCCAGCGCCGTCACGAGGTGCGCATAGCGACTCTCGAAGGAGGTCGGGATCACCGCGCGGAACGTTCCCGAGAACTTCACCTTCGCGCGCGGCATCGTGTACAGGTTCTTCGCCGTCAAGAACAGCCACGAATCGTACGGGGTCCAGCTGCGGCCGTTGGGGTTGTCTGGGAGCGTGTACTCCTTCTCGACGTACACGCGCGCGTTGACCGTCAGGTTGTAGCGGGTCCCCAACTGGTACGTGGGCCGCAGGTAAAACGAGTTCGCGACGTAGGGGTCGCGGAACCCGCTCGTGTAAAACGATCCGCTGCCGACGAAAGTGTCCACCTCGGCAAACGATCCAGCGAAGCGTTGGCTGAGCCAGTCCTTCTTCGCGGAGTCCGACGGCGACGCCGTGAGCGTTCCGCTTTGATCGCGCACCGCGCCCTGCGCCCAGACGGTGCGCGCGACGTGCATCGTCAGCAGCGCCGCCAAGGCCGCGAACACACGCCCAAAATGTCGCCTCCGTTCCGTCAAGGAAACCTCCGGATGGGCAAGGGGCGCCAGCATACCAGAGCGCGTCGATCGGGCGTGCGTCGTGGTGTCCCTGTTTGCACGTCATTTCGCGACGTGTAGGCGAGAGTGGGACGCGGGACGCGCCGCGAGCAGAGCGCTTGCTGCCGACTTTGATCTCTGCAACGGTGCTGCGCAGTCATGGCTCGGGACCTCTCGTCGTGGCGTAGGCGTCGTCTGGTGGCGGCCGCGGGATTCTTCGTCGCCGTTCTCTTAGTAGTCGCTGGAGCCGGTTCGGCTCAGGCGGCCAAGCGAAGGGCCGGCGTGGCGGTCGGCGGGCCTCACGCGGGCGCCATCCGGGGCGCCATCGACGGCGCCCTCGAGCGCCACGGGTTCGAGACGACCTCGGTCGACGCGAGGGAGGGGGCGGGCGCCGTCGCGGACGTCGCCAAGCGCGACAAGCTCGCGGCGGTTCTGGTCGGCCAGGTCCAGGCCGGCGGCAAGAAGCTGAAGCTGCGGGTTTACGGCGCGAACGGCGACGTCCTCGACGAGACGAGCTGGACGGGCCCCAACCTCAAGAAGCTCGAGGTCGCGGTGGGACGGACGCTGTGGGCGCGCGTGGGCGGCGCGCTCTCGAAGGCGCGGGCCCCGGGCGAGAGGGCCGAGAAGCGGGCAAAGGCCGGAGAGGGCGGCGCCGAGGCCAGCGCCCCCGCGGCGGGGGAGCGGAGCTCGGAGGAGGCGGAGACCACCGCGAGCCCGGACCAGGCGCCGGCTCGCAAGCGCAAGAAGCCGCGCGCCGACGAGGAAGATGAAGACGCGCCGACCGGCCCCGCGGGGATCGCGCTCGACCTCGGCGTCGGGCCGCGCTTCGTGTCGCGCCACTTCACGTGGTCACCGGCCGTGCCCGCGCTGCGCGGGTATTCGCTCGGCTACGCGCCCGCGTTCGGCGCGAGCCTGGCCTGGTACCCCCTGGCGCATGCGCGGGGAGGCTGGGCGGCCAACCTGGGCGTCGCGGCGTCCGTCGAGTACACGCCGGGGCTCACCTCCCAGACGTCGGACGGCGCGAGCTATCCGACGTCCGAGAGCGACTACTGGGCCGGCGTGCGCGGCCGCGCGCTGTTCGGGATCGCGCAGGCCTCGCTGACGCTGGCGGGCGGGCAGCAGACGTACGTGTTTCAAAGCAGTGCGACGGCGAACCGCGACGACCTCTCCGATCTGCCGGACACGAAGTACACGTACGGCCGCGCGGCCCTCGACCTGCGCCTCGCTCTGCCGGCGGATCTGTCGCTCATGCTGGGCGCCGGGTACCGATACGTGTTCAGCGCCGGGGCGGACAACTACCTCATCCAGGCGAATTCGTACTTCCCAGATTCGACGTTCGTGGCCTTCGACGCCATGGCGGCGGCGGGCTACCGGCCGCTGTCGCTGCTCGAGGTGCGCGCCGGGTTCGACGTGCGCCGGTACCAGATGACGGCGGGGACGAACACCTACAACGTCTCGGGCGCCACGGATCAGTACCTCGCGTTCTGGTTCCAGCTGGCGCTGCTGCTGGACGGCTACACGGGGGGTGAGGCGCAGGCCGCCGCGCCCAAGCCGCCCGCGGCGCCGCCGCCCGAGCGCTCTCCGGACGAGGACGATTCGAGCGGCAGCGACGATTGATCGCCGGCCGCGTTCAAGAAAATGGCGCGTCCTGACGACCCTCTAAAACAAGTGGCCGGGCGAGACCGGCTCTATTCGAGGGAGAAAGACCGATGCTGACTGGCATGGTGAGCGCTCTGATGGTCGTCGCCGGTGGGGCTTGCGCGATCGCGGGCTACATGGTGGGCGCCTGGAGGCAACGCATGGCCATGGAGATGGAGCTCGAGGGCGACGACGTCGACTCGCGCGAGCGCTTCCTCGACCTGCTCGAGACCCTTCGCGACGAAAAGCGCCGCGACAACAGACCGAATTGAGGGGCGCGCCGAGCTGTCGAGGGGACTCCCGTCCCCCGCTCGCTACGCCGAAGCTTCGCTGCGCTCGGGTTGGCGGATGGCCCCTAGGCCAGTCGCGCCGTCTTGAGCGCGGTCAGGATGACCCGCGTCGCGGGTGATTGGTTCAGCGTGTAGAAGTGGATCCCCGGCGCGCCGCCGTGGAGGAGCTCCACGCACTGGGCGGTGGCGTGGGCCACCCCGAGGGCCGCGACGGCGGCCTCGTCATGGCGGCAGCGGTCCAGCTCGGCGAAGAGCGTCGCCGGGATCGTGGTGCCGCCCAGCTTCGTCATGCGCTCGATGCCGGGCAGGCTGCGGATCGGCATGATGCCCGGGACAATCGGCACGGTGATCCCGGCCGCGCGGGCGCGCGACACGAAGTCGAAGTACACCCGGTTGTCCAGGAACAGCTGCGTCACCAGGAAGTCGACGCCCGCGTCCACCTTGCGCTTGAGGTTGTCCATGTCGCGCTCGAGGTCGCGCGTGTCGACGTGGCCCTCGGGGTAGCAGGCCGCGCCGATCGAGACGCGGTCACCGCAGCGGCCGCGGATGAAGCCGATGAGATCGTTCGCGAAGGAGAAGCCGCCTGCGGTCGCCACGAACTTCTCCTGGCCGGCGGGCGGGTCCCCGCGCAGCGCCATGATGTTCTGGACGCCGGCGCGCGTGAGCGCGTCGACGACGGTCCCGATCTCGTCGCGCGTCGCGCCCACGCACGTCAGGTGCGCCATCGCGGTGATGCGCGTCTCCTTCTCGATCCACTGGACGATGTCCAAGGTCTTCTGGCGCGTCGAGCCGCCGGCTCCGTAGGTCACCGACACGAAGGAAGGCGAGAGATCCGAGAGCTCCCGGATCGTGCGCTCGAGCGAGAGCGCGCCCGCGTCCGTCTTGGGCGGGAAGAACTCGAAGGAAAAGATCCGCTTGGCGTTCCCGAACAGGGTCCCGATCTTCACGATGTCGCCTTTCGATTCAGTGCGCGGGGCGATGATGCCACAGCCACGACGTCGCCGGTGTCGCGCGCGAGCCCCTCGGCCAGGCGTTCGAGGCGCTCTTCGGCGTAGGCCGCGTCCACCTCGAACGTCTGCCCCTCGAGCTCGGGCGCGTCGAACATGACGTCGTGGCAGATCTCCTCGAGCAGCGTGCGCAGGCTGCGCGCGCCCGTCTTGCGCCGGACGCACCAGCTCGCGATCGCACGCAGCGCCGCCTCGGAGAAGCGGAGATCGACGCCGTCCATCTTCAACAGCGCCTGATATTCGCGGATCACCGAGTCCGGCGGCCGGGTCATGATGGCCAGCAGGTCGGCGGCCGAGAGCGGCTCCAGCTCGACGCGCACGGGGATGCGCCCCAGGAGCTCGGCGAGGAGCCCGTAGTCGAGGAGATCCTTCTCGGTGACGCGCCGGCCGCGCGCGCGTTCGGCTGCGCCGCGGCCGAAGCCCACCGGCTTCGGCTCGTCGGCGACGGCGAGATCGCCGAACGTGCCCGCCGCGATGAACAGGATGTCCTGCGTGTCGACCACGACGAAGTCGTGCTTGTTCCAGTGCTGCGTCACGTTGAGCGGCGCGAACACCTCGCGGCCTTCGAGCAGCTTCAGCAACGACTGCTGCACGCCCTCGCCGCCGATGTCGCGCGCGCCTGCGCCGGTGCGCGCGCCCTGGCTGCGCCGCGCGATCTTGTCGATCTCGTCGACGAAGACGATGCCGCGTTGGGCGAGCTCGACGTCCTGCCCCGCGTGGGCGAGCAGCTCGCCGATCATGACCTCGACGTCCTTGCCGTAGTAACCCGCCTCGGTGTACTCGGTCGCGTCGGCGACGGTGAAGGGCACGTCCAGGCACTGCGCCAGCGTGCGCGCGAGGTGCGTCTTCCCCGAGCCCGTCGGCCCGACGAGCAGCACGTTCGACTTCTTGATGAGCCGCTTGCCGGCCGGCGTCTTCTGCGCGCAGCGCTTGAGGTGGTTGGCGGCGGCGATGGCCAGCGTCCGCTTGGCGCGCTCTTGCCCCATGACGTAGCGGTCGAGGTGCTCGAAGATCTGCCGCGGCGTGGTGGCCGCCGAGCCCAGGTCCCGCCGGGCGCCGGTGCGGGGCTGCGACTTCATGGGTCGGCCAGTATCCCATCGCGAGGTCGACGTCGCTAGAGACGTCGCCGGGAATTGTCAGCGGTTGGAAACCCGAAACCGCTGGCATCGACCCGGCGGTTCACGCTAAAAACCCGGCCCATGAGCATCGAGAGCAACACCGCCATCATCGAGAGTGTCGTCGCGCGTGAGATCCTGGACTCGCGTGGTTTCCCCACCGTGCAGGTGGACGTCACGTTGGAATCGGGAATCGTCGGCTCCACGGCCGTGCCGTCGGGCGCCTCGACGGGCGAGCACGAGGCCCTCGAGCTGCGTGACGGCGACAAGAAGCGCTTTCACGGCAAGGGCGTGCTCAAGGCGTGCGAGAACGTCGCGACGCTCCTCGGCCCGGTGGTCGTGGGCCGCGACGCCTTCGATCAGGCCGGCCTCGACGCCGCGATGCTCGCCGCCGACGGTACGCCCAACAAGGGCAAGGTCGGCGCGAACGCGATGCTGGGCGTCTCGATGGCGGCGGCGCGCGCGGCGGCCAACGAGCTGGGCCTGCCGCTCTTCAAGTACCTCGGCGGCCCGAACGGCCGCACGCTGCCCGTGCCGCTGATGAACATCATCAACGGCGGCGCGCACGCCGACAACTCGCTCGACTTCCAGGAGTTCATGATCGTGCCGAAGGGCCTGCCGAACTTCCGCGAGGGTCTGCGCGCGGGCTCGGAGGTCTTCCACACGCTGAAGAAGCTGCTGCACGAGCGCAAGGCGTCGACGGGCGTCGGCGACGAGGGCGGCTTCGCCCCCGACCTGGCCGGCGCCGCGGCCGCGTGCTCGGTCATCGTCGAGGCCATCGAGAAGGCCGGCTACAAGCCGGGCAAGGACGTCGCGCTCGCGCTGGACGTCGCCTCGAGCGAGCTCTTCGACAAGACGAGCAAGACGTACAAGCTCGAGGGCGAGGGCAAGGAGCTCGATCAGAAGGGCATGGTCGACTTCTACACGAAGCTCTGCGAGCAGTTCCCGATCGTGTCGATCGAGGACGGCATGGACGAGAACGACTGGGACGGCTGGGTGGCGCTCACGAAGGCGCTCGGCGAGCGCGTGCAGCTCGTCGGCGACGATCTGTTCGTCACGAACACGTCGCGCATCAAGACCGGCATCGAGAAGGGCGCCAGCAACGCCGTCCTCGTGAAGGTGAACCAGATCGGCACGCTGACGGAGACGCTCGAGTCGATCGAGATGGCCCACCGCAACGGCTGGTCGACGATCATCTCGCACCGCTCCGGCGAGACGGAAGACACGTTCATCGCCGACCTCGCCGTCGCCGTGAACTCGGGCCAGATCAAGACCGGCTCGCTCGCTCGCTCGGAGCGCATCGCCAAGTACAACCAGCTCCTCCGCATCGAGGCCGAGCTCGGCTCGACCGCGGTTTGGGGCGGCAGCCTCGGGCGCCTCTAGCGCTCGCCTCGCAGAAGGGGCCTGCGGGCCCCTTCCGCGGGGGCTGCCCGAGTCGCTCTGACGCCGAAAAGAGGCGCTTTCGCCCGTTCTGGATAGACTCGGGGCGTGTCGGAGACGCCTTTCGCGACCGTCGAGCTTTCGGACCCGCGGTTCGAGCGGGACAGTCTGCGCTTCGTCACCGTGAAGAGCGCGGCGCTGGGGCGGCGCGCTGACCTCAGCGTGTTCGTTCCCACGGGCGGCTCCGATCCGATGCCGCTCGTGATCCTGCTGCACGGCGTGAACGGCAGCGCCTGGTCGTGGTCGCTCAAGGGCGGGGCGCACC
>DASZUD010000383.1:0-8981 GCA_035548155.1 Polyangia bacterium | reverse complement strand
CGGGCGCGAACGTCGACGGCTGCAAGAACACGAACTGGACGTTCACGCCCAGCAACGTCTGCGATCCGGTGGCGAACCCGTCGTGCGGGTTCTGCAACCAGTACCCCAGCCAGTGCTACGCGACGTACGCGATCGACGGCGACGCGACGACGCGCTACACGTCGGGCAAGACTCAAACGGGCGGCGAATACTTCGTCCTCGCGTTCAACAGCACGATCAAGCTCGCGGGCCTCACGATGACGACCGCGACCGCCGCCGACGCCGCGAAGGCCTACAAGGCCGAGTACTCGACGGACGGCACGAACTTCGTGGCCTTCAACCCCGCGGTCATGGGCACGGGCGGCGTCTCGCCCCTCGCCGTCACGTTCCCCGTGACGACGATGAAGGCCATCAAGATCACGCAGACGGGCGCGACCGTGGCGCCCGCGACCAGCTGGTGGTCGATCGCCGAGATCACGCTCACGGGCTGCGTCGATCAGTAACGAGCCGCCTCAGCGCGGCTTCGCGTCGAGCACCGGCGCCGGCGCGACGTCGGCGGGCAGCCACGTCCACGACGAGGCGCCGTCATTGGCGTTGGTGCCCTTCGTGTACGTGTTCACGATCGTGAGCGGACCGTTCGCGTTCTGCTCGTCGAGCGCGTAGCCGCCGCCCAGGAAGTTCGAGTTGCTGATCGTGTGCGGGCCCGCACCCGAGCCGTAGAGCATCGCGCCGTACGCGACGAGGCCGCCCTGCCCCGTGGGCGATTTCGCGCCCGCCGTCACGTGATCGATCTCGAAGCGCGCCACGTCGTTGAAGTGAAACGCGCAGTGCGCCTCGGTGATCGTCGAATAGACGACGCGCACGAGGCTCGCGGCGTACGAGACGATGTAGTCCGACCCGCTCGTCGCCGCGCCGTGAAACGTCGAGTCGCTCGCGTCGAGCACGGCGGTGGGGTCCATCGTGATGATGCCGCCGCCCAGCGGCGACATCGCGTAATCGAGGTACGACGCGTGGAGCTCCCCCGAGACGCTGCTCGACGCGCTGGCGTCGACGACCGCGGCGTACGCCGTGTCGAGGCGCGCGCCGGCTTCGATGCGAAAGGGCACCGCGGGCGACGTGATCGTGCCGTGGTCGTAGCGAGCGCCCAGGCTGCCCGCGCCCACGGTGAGCGCGGTCTCCGGCGACACGAGATCCAACCCGTCGGCGTCGAGCTGCCCGCCGTTCGCGACGACGATGCCAGCCCACGGATTCGCGAGATCGGCGGCGGAGACGCGCGCGTGCGTCTCGGCGCTCGCGACGCGCAGCGTGCCGCGCACCGTGATCGTCACGCCCCGGTCCGCGAGGATCTTCGCGCCGCGAGGGATCGTCGCCGTCGTGCCGGCCGGGATCTCCAGCGCGGTCGTGAGGTGCGCGCCGTCGTCGAGCCCGCCCGTGTTCGCCGGCGGCGCCGACGGGCCGCCGCCCGAGCAGCCGGCCAGCAACGAGATCAACACCGCCCCTCGCCTGCCGCGCATGGCGCTCAGAGTACCTCATCGAGCAGAGCGCGGCCCGACGTGAAGCGCGCGAGGTTCTCGAGGAAATGGTCGACGAGGCGCTCGCCCTCGGCGGCGTCGCCGCCCGCCATGTGCGGCGTGACGATGCAGTTGGGCGTCGTCCACAGCGGGTGGTCGGCCGGCAGCGGCTCCGGCTCGCACACGTCGAGGTACGCCGCCGCGATACGGCCCGCGACGAGCGCCGCGACGAGCGCGTCCTGATCGACCGTCGAGCCGCGGCCGATGTTGACGAACACGGCGCCCGGCTTCAGCGCGGCGATCCGGACCGCGTCGAACGCGCGCAGCGTCTCGGCGCCACCTGGAAGGAGATCGACGACGTAGTCGGCCTCGCCGATCGCGCGCTCCGCCTCGGGCGTGCCCCATGCGAACGTGGGCACGGGCTCGTCGCCGCCGACGCATCGGCGCACGCCCGTCACGCGCGAGCCGAACGGCGCCAGCAGCTGGACGAGGCGGCGCCCGATCGAGCCGAACCCGACGAGCGCGATGGATCGTCCTTCGAGCAGCCGGGCGCGGCCGCGCAGCGCGTGCTGCGGCCAGGCGCGCGGGCCGTGCTGGTTCGCGAACGCCTCCGGCAGCCGCCGCGCGTGGGCCAGCAGAAACGCCAGCACGTGCTGGGCGCACGGCTCGTCGTAGACGAGCGAGCTCTTCGTCATGCGCGCCCCCTGCCTCGCGAGCGCGCCGCGCACGTCCGCGCGGTCGTACGGGTTCCAGCCGGCGCTGCTGAGGTGCACCCACTTGAGGCGCGGCGTCGCGAGCAGCTGCGCCGGATCGGGCTGGCCGAACGCCACGTCGGCCTCGGCGAGCGCGGGATCGGTCACTCCGTGGCCGCTCGGCGCGACGATTCCCGCGGCCGGGATCACGAGACGATGCGCGCGCGTCGCGGCCAGAAGGCGCGCCTGGGCGCTCTCGGGCACCTTCGCGTTGCACCAGATGACCAGCGTCGCCATGACTCGCGCGGAGATTACACGAACCCCCGTGGACTCGGGCGCCGTCCGCCGGCATCATGGGGCCCGCCGACGCCCATGAAACCCACCCGCCTCCTCCTCGTCCGCCACGGAGCGACTCAGCTCACGGCCGAAGACCGCTTCTCCGGCGCCGTCGGCGTCGACCTGTCCGACGAGGGCCGCGCCCAGGTGCGCAGCCTCGCGCGCCGGCTCGCGGGAGACCCCATCTCCGCCGTGTACGCGAGCCCGCTGTCGCGCACCGTCGAGACGGCAGCGATCCTGGCCGAGCCGCACGGCCTACCCATCACGCACAAGGACGGCCTGCGCGAGATCAGCCACGGCCGCTGGGAGGGCCTGACGCGCGTCGAGGTCGAGCAGCGCTACCCCGACGAGTACGCGGCGTGGGAGGCGGATCCGTTCACGTTCGCGCCGCGCGACGGCGAGTCGGGCGTGGGCGTGCTGGCGCGCGCGCTGCCCGACATCCGCGACATCGTCGTCGCGCACGAGGGTCAGAGCGTCCTCGTCGTCTCGCACAAGGCGACGCTGCGCCTGTTGCTCTCGAGCCTGCTCGGGTTCGACGCGCGCGGCTACCGCGACCGCCTGGATCAGTCGCCCGCGTGCCTCAACGTCATCGACTTCAAGGATCCCGTGCGCGCCCGTCTGATGCTCTTCAACGACGTCTCGCACTATCAGGATCACCCGAGGCGCCCGACGGGCAATCTCTCGAAATGGTGGGACCCCAGCGGAAAATGAGCCCGGCCCGAACCCGGGCAACCCGTACCGACGTCGCCAGGTCACGTTCTGCGACGCGCACGTTGTGAAGCCAGCACCCTACAGACTCCTTGGTTCCTTCTTGTTCGCGGCGGCGGTGACGCACGGCGCGGGCGTCGCGCGCGCGCAGGATTACGCGGCGCCGCTGCGCGCGCCCGAGGAGGCGAAGCCCGCGCCGGTCCTCACGAAGCCGCCCAAGATCCTGAAGAGCGTCGAGCCCGCCTACCCGCCGGCCGCGCTGGAAGCGCAGCTTTCGGCCGACGTCACCATGACGATCGACATCGACGCCACGGGGCGCGTCACCAACGTCGAGATCCCGAAGCCCGTGGGCCAGGGCTTCGACGAGGCGGCCAAGGCGGCGGTCCTGCAGTACGAGTTCTCGCCCGCGGAGATCGACGGGAAGCCGGGCGCGATCCGCATCGCGTTCACGCTGCACTTCGTGCCGAAGGTCGCGCCGCCTCCTCCGCCGCCCGAGCCGCCGGCTCCTCCGCCGCCTCCCCCCCCTCCGCCGCCCCCGCCGCGCGAGGTCGTCGGGCGCCTGCGCCTGCGCGAGAAGGGCACGCGCAACCCCGTCAAGGACGCCGAGGTGTCGGTCATCGCGCGGCCCGCGGGCGCCCCCGAGGCGCAGGCCGTCCTCGCGGGGAACACCGACGAGGACGGGCGCGTCGTCATCAAGGCCGAGCCCGGAGTCGCCTTGCGCGTGATCGTCGCCGACACCGCGCACGACCCGTGCATTCGCGATCTCGACGCCGGGAACGTCAGCGCGTCGGTGCCGTTCGAGGTGGACTGCGTCGTCGCCAAGCGCCTCGGCAAGTCCTACGAGACGACTATCCACGCCGCCCCGCCCGCGCAGGCCGTGACGCGCTACACGCTGGCGCAACCCGAGCTCACGAACGTGCCCGGCACGTTCGGCGATCCGCTGCGCGTCGTGCAGAGCCTGCCAGGCGTCGCCCGCACGCCGTTCGGCCTCGGCCTCCTGATCATCCGCGGCGCCGCGCCCAGCGACTCGGGCATCTTCGTCGAAGGTCACGAGATCCCCATCCTGTATCACTTCCTCGGCGGCCCCTCGGTGTTGACGCCGCGGCTGGTGAAGGACATCGAGTTCTACCCGGGCAACTTCGGCGTCAAGTACGGGCGCCTCACGGGCGGCGTCATCGACGTCGACGTCACCACCGATCCCACGCCCCGCCTGCACGGCCAGGCCGAGATCAACCTCCTCGACTCGTCGGCGTACGTCGAGGGGCCGCTCGCCAAGGGCTGGACCGGCTCGGTGTCGGCGCGCCGGTCGTACATCGACCTGCTGCTGCCCTTCGTGCTGCCGTCCAGCACGACGACCGCGGCGCCGGTCTACTGGGACTATCAAGCGGGCGTCCACCGCGACTTCGGGTCGAGCCGCCTGTCCCTGTTCGCCTTCGGCAGCGACGACACGCTCAAGGTGATCTCGAAGGACCCCTCGACGGGGAACTTCCAGCTGGGCACCGAGACGGCCTTCCACAAGGTGATCGCGATCTGGACGGCCGCGGCGCACGGCTGGGTGAACCGCATGTCGGGCGCGTACGGCTACACGCTGCTGAACTTCGGCGCGGGCCAGGTCGGCATCGACGAGAAGCAGCATTCGTGGGAGCTGCGCGACGAGCTGTCGCGATCGCTGGGCAAGAACGTCGTGTGGCGCGTGGGCCTGGACGCGCGCGAGACCTGGGACAAGCTGTTCCTCAACGTCGGGGTGCCGGAAGACACGCGCCTGCCCGGCAATGGGCAACCCGTGCTGGTCCCCACGACGATCCCGCTCGATACACTCAACGTCGGCCTCTACACGGACGCGACTTACGAGGCGCACGGCCTCACCATCACGCCCGGCCTTCGCGGCGATTTCTTCCGCTACGTCGGCCAGAACCGCTTCACGGTCGATCCGCGCATCGTGGTGCGCTGGAAGCTCACCCCGACGCTGGCGCTCAAGGGAGGCGCCGGCGTCTTCTCCCAGATGCAGCAGCCGCAGTTCCTCGACCCGACCTACGGCGAACCGTCGCTGCCCCCCATCTGGGCCCAGCAGTACTCGGCAGGCTTCCTCAAGCGCTTCACGGACAAGCTCACGCTGGACACCACCTTCTATTTCGTCGAGCGCTACAACGAGCCGGTCAACGCCGCGGGCGGCGGCTTCACGGCCGACGGCAAGGCGCGCTCGTACGGCATGGAGCTCATCCTCAAGCACGAGTTCACCGAGAGGTTCTTCGGCTGGATCGCCTACACGCTGTCGCGCTCGGAGCAGACGGTGTTCACCGTCAACGGCGCGTCGAACGACCAGATGGGCACGCTGCAGACGGGGGCGACGAAGGAGACCTGGTACCCGACCGACTTCGATCAGACGCACAACCTGATCGTGGTCGGCAGCTACGCCTGGAAGCACTGGCGGTTCGGCACGCGCTTCCGCGTGGTCTCTGGCTCACCCTCGACGGCCCTGTACGAGGGGGTCTACGACGCCGACCAGGGCGTCTACGCGTGCCGCCAGGGACCGACGAACGCCGATCGCAAGCCCACGTTCAACCAGCTGGATATGCGGGCCGAGCGCACGTGGACCTTCAACGCCTGGCAGCTCGGCGCGTACCTGGACGTGCAGAACATCTACAACGCCCAGAACCCCGAGTTCACGATCTACGATTACCGCTGCCGGGGCTCGGAGCCGGTGCGCGGCGTTCCATTCCTGCCCGTCCTCGGCGTGCGAGGGATTTTTTAGGAGAGGGACCGCCCGGCGTCATGGACTCAAGAATGCTCGGCCAACGCTCCGGGACGCCCGTGCGTCCCCCCTTGTCCCCGCCACCCGCCGCAGCAGAGCTGCGTCGAGCGGCCGTGATGTCAGCTCGCGCTTCGAGTCGCGCCCGCGTGCTCTGCGCCGCGGCGGCGCTCGCGCTCTCGGCCGCCGCCTGTGGCGATCTCGACAACGTGACGACCGTCAAAGACCTGCGCGTCCTCGCCGTCAAGTCCGAGCCCGCAGGCTTCCTCGTCCCGCTCGGCGATCCGTCGTCGCTCAAGGACACGACCGCGACGGTGACGGCCCTGGTCGTCGATCCGCTGCAGCCGAACGGTACGATGATCGTCACGGGTCAGAGCTGCCCGGACTTCATCGACACGATCACGACCGCCAGCGGCAAGCCCAGCAAGCTGTGCCCCGGCCCCGAGGTCACAGACAAGTTCCCCCCGCCGCTCGACACCGTCCTCCGCACGACGCCGCCGGTGACGGGCATGGCCACGGCCGTCGCGAGCACGCCTTTCCAGTACGAGCCGCAGACGACGTTCGGCCTCACGCCCGAGCAGGTGAGCCAGTTCTTCACGAAGGCGACGACGGGCGTGCAGGAGATCGATCAGAGCGTCGCGTACAACCGCGACTTCGGCACGGACGCGATCGTCAACCTGACCTTCTCGCTGGGCAACGAGAGCGCAGCGGCCATCAAGCGCATCGTCTACTGGCCGTTGCTCAAGCCCGAAGATCTGACGCCCGCCCCCAGCCCCGATCCCAACAAGCCGTCGCCCACTTGCCCGACGTCGCAGACGGTCAACCAGAACCCCGACCTCGACGGCATCGATCTGTTCCGCCACCGAGCGGACGGCATCCCGACGGACGCCTTCGATCGCACGGCGACGCCGACGCTGTCGCTCGCGAACGGCGACGAGCTGTTCGTTCAGCCGGCCTTCACGGACGCGCTGGCCGAGCACTACTTCCTGCGCGTGCGCAACGCCAAGACGAACGCCGTCGAGACGCAGTGTCGCAAGGAGCTGCTGACGTTCCAGTTCTTCGCGACGGCGGGCACGTTCGAGCCGGCCGAACGTACGAGCGAGCTGCCGGTGTTCCTGACGACGCCCGACAACGGCCACATCCCCACCGACAGCCAATGGAAGGCCCCCAAGAAGTCAGGCGACCTGCCCGCCGACGGACGCGTCACGCTGTGGGTCGTCACGCGCGACGAGCGCGGCGGCGTTTCGTTCTCGAGCCGCACGTTCGTCGTCGCGCCGTGAGGTAGGCCCGCGCGCGTTCGTGCTAGCTTCGCGCGCCGGAGGTCCAACGTGACGTACGACAGCCTGTCCATCTCGGAGGTGATCCCCGCCTCGCCCGACCGCATCTACGCCGCCTGGCTCTCGAGCGCCGAGCACTCGGCGTTCACGGGGGACAAGGCCACGGTCGAGCCGTACGTCGGGGGCAAGCACAGCTCCTTCGACGGCTACGCGGTCGGCCGCACGATCGAGCTCCAACCCGGCCGGCGCATCGTGCAGACCTGGCGCGCCGAGGACTTCCCCATCGGCAGCCCCGATTCACGCATCGAGGTGACGCTCGAGGAGACCGTCGGCGGCACGATGCTGACGATCCTCCACACCGAGATCCCGAGCGGGCTCGGCACGAGCTGCCGCGACAGCTGGCTCAAGTACTACCTCGAGCCGCTCAAGGGTTACTTCGTCGCGGAGCGCCCGAAAGCAAATGGCGTGCGCACGCACGCGCCCGTCGTCAAAGCGAAGGCGAAGGCCAAGTCGAAGGCCAAGCCGAAAGCCAAGCCGCGGCAGAAGGCGAAGCCCCTGCGCCGCGCTCCCGCGAAGAAGGTCGCCGCGCGCGCCCCGAAACGAAAAACGGCGCGCCCCGCGAGAGCGAAGCGCGCCGCCAAGAGCGTGCGCAAGACCAAGCGAAGCGGCGCCACCAGCAAGAAGCCGCGGCGCCGCAGCCGATGATCGTTTACGGGATCGCCTTGTAGAAGGCGCCGTACTCCTGGGCCTCGAGCTTGTTGTCGGCGTTCGTGAGGTGGGCGCCGTTGTTGTTGCACATCGTGGCCTCGAGGATCGGCCCCAGGCCGACGCCGTCGCCGGCGTGCGCCTGGACGACCTTCTGCATGGCCGAGTCCTCATACGGCGGCACCCAGCAGTCCTGACGACCCACGTCCGTGTCCGCGCCCGGGCCGTAGTTCGCGTTCGGGTTGCAGTGCTTGTTCTGCGGGCAGCGCACCATCGGCACGATGTCGATCCACTTCGCGGTGGGCCGCTTCATGCGGATCGTCTTGATGTCCGCCTCGAGCGCGTCCATCCACGCCTTCTCGTCGGGCAACTCCCAGCTGAGGGCGAGCAGGACGACACGGTCGACCGCGTGCGTATTCGTCGTGCACGCCGACGAGATCGGCGCGCCCGAAGCGTCATTCATGGGATCGCCCGTGTCGGACCAGAAGGGGCTGTTCGGATTGCCCCACTCGAGAACGTGCCCGTGGTGGTGCCACTTGAGCTGCCACTTGGAGTTGTCGACGATCTGCTCGAAGCCCTGCCCCCACCACTCCATCGTGAGATACGCACCGAGATACTCGGTGCACGTGTACGGCCCCTTGGCGGCCTCGAGCGCCGTCGTGACCGGGAACCCACCGTCGGTGGGCAGCGTCCCCCCGTCGGGGTTCGAACCGCTGCCCGCGGCGCCCGTCGTTCCGGCGGCGCCCGTCGATCCGACGCTGCCCGCGGCCCCCGTCGTGCCCGCGGCGCCCGTCGTGCCAGCGGCGCCAGCCCCAGCGCTCCCCGTCGAGCCCGCGCTGCCCGCGCCCGCGGCGCCCGTCGTCCCCGCGGCGCCAGCGCCAGCGGCGCCGGTGGTCCCGGCGCAGCCCGAGCCCGCGGCCCCCGTCGTCCCCGCCGAGCCGTGCGTGCCCGCGGTGCCCGTCGAGGCGCCGCTGCCGCCGCCGCAGCCGTAGATCGTCGCGAGACCAGCGACCAGGAATACGTG
>DASZUD010000382.1:0-9991 GCA_035548155.1 Polyangia bacterium | reverse complement strand
TGATCGTGATCGTCTCGGACTTCGGGTTGGCCTCTGGGGTCTCTTCGACGAGGTCGTCGTCGGAGGGCGCGACGGTCGTCGACGCCGGCGCGGCCGGCTCGACGGCGCGCGACGCAACCGCGGGAGGCGCCTCCGAGGGCGCGGGGCTCGTGTGCGACGCGCGCGCGCACGCCGCGACCGCGAACAAGCACGAAGCGAGCGACGCGCGGCGCGAGAACGTCATGGCGCCTCCGCGCCGCCCGCGCGGCTCTCGGGAGAGTCGGACTCGGCCGGCGGCTTCGACGTCGCGGCGTACACCACGCCCGGCTTGCGCAGATAGCCCGTGAGCGGCTTCTCGCGCTGGCCCATGATGCGGCCCTCGAGCACCTCGACGGGCAGCGGCGGATCCAGCTCGTAGTAGAAGCCGCGCGACGGCAAGCGCATCTCGAAGACCTCACCCTTCGACCAGAAGTCGCGCCGCATGCCGAGCGCGATCGAGCCGAGCGTGTGCACGCGGCGGTGCTGCAGCACGAACGTGAACATGCGCAGCGCCAGGTTGTTGTACAGCCGGTGACAGCCGTGTGAGAAACGACCGCGCAGCGACATGTAGTCGAACGAGCCGTGGGTGCGGATGCCGTTGTCGAAGTAGGTCGTGCCGATCGCGCCGCCGTCGGCCCCCTTCTTGACGATCACCTGCTCGTGAATCGCGGCCACGAGGCCGTACGCCGAGAGAAAGCCCGGCCCCGTCTCGTCGTAGTTCGTGACCCTCACGAACATGCCGTTCACCTTCTTCTCCTTCACCATCCCGCCGAGCGGCGACGACGCCGGAGGGATCCACACGGGCGTCGTCACGATGTGCCGCCAAACGCGCTTGCCGACGTCCGAGCCCTTCCAGCGCAGGTACTCCTGGCCGTCCGCCGCCAGCTCCGTGCGCCAGCCGCCGACCGTCGTGCGCCATTTCACCAGAGGCACGCGCTCGCCGCGCCACTTCGTGAACAGGGTGAACGTCGGGAAGTTCTGCCGCGGCTGCGGCAGCCGCTGCCCCTTGGCGTCGAAGGGGAAGTCGTACCAGACGTCGCCGCGATCGATCTCCACGGAGAGATCCATGTCGGCCGAGTGGTACTCGGGCAGCGGCGGGAAGCGGACGGCGACGCGCAGCGCGCGGAAGTCGCGCGCGGGGTGGCGCTGGAAGAACTCCAGCGCGTCCTCGGGCTCGCCCAACCCGAGGCGCGCCATCAGCGCATCGGTGGCGGCCGTCACGAGATCGGGCACCGGGTGGCGCGCGCCGTCGCTGCCGGGGTACGTCGCCTTCGACGAGCCGTCCTCGAGGAAGCGCCCGGCCGACACCGCGCGCTCGACGAGCACGCGGCGCAGCGACGCGAAGTCGTTGTCGAGCAGCGGCCGCGCGAGCGCCTCCAGGGTCGTGCGCTTGAGATCGGCCTGATCGAAGACCGTGTGCTCCTGCTGGAAGTCGAGCACGGCGTTGCGCATGAGCGTGTCGTAGACGCCGGCCTTGTGCTTCGTCAGATCCAGCGTGCCCTCGCACGCGAGGCGCTTCTCCACCTCGGCGAACGCGGCGCGCTCCGCCTCCATGCGCCGGTGCGCCTTCACGTCCTTGGCATAGCGCGGGTCGGCCGCGGCGAGCGCCTCGAAGCTCTCGGCGCCGGCCTTCTCGCGCGCCGCCTCGAGCCGCTGCTCGCGCGCGTGGTGCTTCGCCAGCTCCTTCTGCTCCGTCGTCGCGCCCCAGGTCGTGATCTCGTCCACCGCGAGCAGCTTCGCGGTGTCGAACGTCGGATCGCAGCTTGGCGCGCGCGCGGCGTCGGCGAGGAAGCGCGCGCGGATCACGCCCAGCGTCGGCGGCACGCCGTAGAGCTCGAGGTAGTTCTTCGCGCCCGCGTCGAGCGGTTGCCCGTCGCCGTCCTTGCGATCGGCGGCCAGGCCCGTGAAGACGCTCCGGTAGTGATTGGGCAGCGGCGCGCCGTTCGGGCCCACGCCGTCGTCGAAGAGCGCGGGCGCCCAGTCGTCGCCGAGATCGACCAGCGTCAGGCCGCGCGCGCGCGCGAGGTCGGCGTCCACGACGCGCTCTTCACCGTTGACGACCTGGATGGCGCGGCGCTCGGCCGGCAAGTCGGTCGCGGCAGGCAGCGCGTCGGGATCGGGCGCGTTCGAGCGCACCTTCTTCGGGCGTCGCACGGAAGCCGGCGCGGATGCATCAGCACGCGTGGCCTGCGTCACAGGCCCACGTGCCGCGGGAGGGTCCTCGCGGTGGCAACCGAGGGCGAAAAGGGCCGCGAGCGCGCAGGCGCGCAGGTTTTTCCGCGCAAGCGCACTTGCAAGTAACCGGCGCACGGGGCGGTGGGGCGAGTTGATGGGAATCACGTTTCTCCACGGCCACGTCGGCGCATGGGGCGGGGGCTCAATTATCTGCGGAGATCTGAGGGATCGGCTTAGTATACGCGGCCATGAAACGCACCCTCATCGCATCCGTTTTCTTGTTTTCCCTGGTGACGGCCGCGGTGCTGCTCGGCTCGGCGCGCACGGCGAACGCGACGGAGGTCGGCTACGGCCGCAAGTTCGGCCTGGGCTTCGTGCTCGGCGACCCCACGGGCCTCTCGGCGAAGCTGTGGATCGCCCCGACGAACGCCCTCGACTTCGGCCTGGGCTTTTGGGGGTACGGGTGGGACGACTGCGCCGGCAACGGCCCGTGCCATCACTGGGGCTCTCACAACGGCACGTTCAACATGGACTACCTTTGGCAGTCGAACATCGTCCGCGGCCAGGCCCAGCTGGACTGGCACATCGGGGCCGGCGGGCGCGCGCTGTGGTTCGACGGCTGCAATGGCGACTGTTGGGCCATCGGGGCCCGCATGCCCGTCGGGGTCGATCTCATGTTCGCGAACCCGTCGTTCCTCGAAGTGTTCTTCGAGATTGCGCCCATTTTGTACGTTGCCCCCTTCTTCGACTTCGGGATCGAAGGCGGCCTGGGTGTGAGGTTCTATTTCTGACGTGATTCGGCACGCGCTCCCGGCGCCGGGTTGGCCCACGGCCGCCGAGGCCGCGGGAGCGCGGCTCTTCTCTCCCCTGCCCCTCGGACGAACGCGGGTCGCGCGGAGCCGGACGTGGGTGCCGGCGATGGTGCCGTGGCGCGCCACCGACGACGGGCACGTCACGGCGGAGCTGCTCGATTGGTACGCGCGCTTCGCGGCGGGGCGGCCGGGGGTTCTCGTCGTGGAAGCGACGGGCATCCGCGACGTCCCCAGCGGACCGCTGCTGCGCATCGGCGACGATCGCTTCATCGCGGGGCTGCGGCGGCTCGTGGAGACCGTGCGCGCGGCCAGCGGCGGCGCGACGTTGCTGTTCGTTCAGCTGCTCGACTTCCTCGCGATCAAGCGCCGGCCCGCGCCCGAGCGTTACTTCCGCGAGTTCCTGCGGCTCGAGCCGCGGCACCGCGACGCGCTCGCCCAGGTCACGGGTGACGCGGCCATCGCGGGCGCGCCGGACGAAGCGGTGCGCGCGCGCATGGCGGCGCTTTCGGCCGAGCAGCAGCGCGCCATCCTCTCGCCGCGCGAGTGGGACGATCTGCAGCGCGGCGCGCGCGAGCGCGTGACCGACCTGCACCTGCCGCACGTGCGCGAGCTGCCGCGCACGTTGCCGCCCCTGTTCGCGCGCGCCGCCGAGCGGGCACGCGAGTCCGGCTTCGACGGCGTCGAGCTCCACTACGCGCACGCCTACACGATGGCCTCGTTCCTCTCGGCGTCGAACACGCGCGACGACGGCTACGGCGGCACGCCCGGGGGCCGCGTGCGCCTGCCGCGCGAGGTGCTCGCCGCCGTGCGCGGCGCCGTGGGCGACGACCTCGTCGTGGGCTGCCGCGTGCTGGCCGACGAGGCGGTCCCGGGCGGCTCGTCGCGCGAGGACGTCGCGGGCTTCGCGGTCGCGCTCGCGCGCGCGGGCGCCGACTACCTGTCGCTGTCCGCGGGCGGCAAGTTCGAAGACGCTCGTCAACCCGCCGTGGGCGCCGCCGCCTATCCTTACACCGGGCCGAGCGGCGCCGAGACGATGCCCACCGTGCGCTCGGACGAGCGCGGGCCGTTCGGCCGTCACTTGCCGGCTTCGGCGGCCATCCGCCGCGCCGTGCGCGCGGCCGGTCACGAAATACCAATCGTCGCCGCAGGCGGCATCAATACGTTCGCGCTCGCCGAGGGGGCGCTCACGCGCGGCGACGCCGACTTCATCGCGGCCGCGCGCCAGACCCTGGCCGACCCCGATTGGTGGCTGAAGATGCGCCTCGGCCGCGGCCAGGAGATTCGCCGCTGCACGCTGACGAACTACTGCGAGGCGCTGGACCAACGCCACAAGCCCGTCACGTGCAAGCTCTGGGATCACCCGAAGGGCGAGCCTCGGCGCCTCGTCGCGCCGCCGTGGCAGGCGTCCGAATAGCTGGTGGAAACCTGACGCTCGAGACCACCGCACCGCCATAGAACCCCGGCGCGACGGCGTCGCGAGGACGGAACGGAGGTTGCAGCTCGCCTAGACGTCGTGCTCGTCTCCCCACTCGCTTTCGTCCTGGCCGGTATTCTGGCGGCGCCACCACCCGCCACCGCCGAGACCTCGACGCCTCAGCGCTCGTCCGTCGCGATCGACGACGTCGCGATCCCGGCGCTGCAGCTCGTCGCCGGTGAGGCGATCATCGGCCTCGGCGCGCTGGCCGCCGATCGGGTTCGCTCCAACGGCGCCGCCGTCGCCATCGTCGCGGCCGTTCCCGTGACGTACACGCTGGCGACCTGCGGCATCGGGCGGCTCAGCGTGGCGCACCGTGGCTCATGCTGGCACGCGGCCGCCGGGACGGCGATCGGGTTCGCGAGCGGGCTCTTGCTCTATGCGCTCTTCCAGGCGGCGCCTGCGACGAACCCGTTCCCGCGCAACCCCGACGACACGCAAGAGTTCGTCAACGTGATGGGTGCGGCCGCGCTGACGTTCGTCGTGCTCGCGCCCGTCGGCTCGATCGCCGCGTGGAACATCGGCAAGGTGAAGCTCGACGAGCCGCCGATCGCGGCGCTCGCGATGACGTCGCCGGCCGGCTGGGTCGCAGGGGGCCCTCCCCGGGTCATGTTCCCGCTCTTCTCGACGGCGTTCTAGCCGCCGCGGCGGAGCACCTAGTTGTCGTCGAGCGTCTCGACGACCGCCTCGCTGTCGCCGATGTCGATCTCGCCCGTACGATCGGGCGGCGGAGGAAGCACGCCGGCGTCGTCCTGGGGGACGGCGCCGCTCGCCTCGAACTCCCGGGCCGCGTCGACCGCGGTGTTCTGCGTGCGCGCTTTCCAGCGCGCGAGGGCCTTGTCCAGCTCCTCGTAGGGAATCATCGACGACAGTTTCTCTCACCCCGCCCCTCTCCCGCAAGCGGGAGAGGGAGAGGCGGCTCGGCCTAGTGAGTGAGCTTCTTGAACTTGATGCGGTGGGGCTGATCGGCTGCGGCGCCCAGGCGGCGCTTCCGGTCGGCCTCGTAGTCCTGGTAGTTGCCCTCGAACCAGACCACCCGGCTGTCGCCCTCGAAGGCCAGCATGTGCGTGGCGATGCGATCCAGGAACCAGCGATCGTGGCTGATGACCACGACACAGCCCGCGAACGACAACAGCGCGTCCTCGAGGGCGCGCAGCGTGTCGACGTCGAGATCGTTCGTCGGCTCGTCGAGCATGAGGACGTTGCCGCCCGAGCGCAGCAGCTTCGCGAGGTTCACGCGGTTGCGCTCGCCGCCCGAGAGGTCGCCGACCCGCTTCTGTTGATCCGTGCCCCTGAAGCCGAAGCCCGAGACGTAGGCGCGCGTGTTGATCTTGCGCTTGCCGATCTCGAGGAACTCGGCGCCCTGCGAGATCTCGTCGAAGACGCTCTTCTTTGGGTCGAGCGACTCGCGCGACTGATCGACGTGCGCCAGCTTGACCGTCTCGCCGATGCGCATCGTGCCGCCGTCTGCCTTCTCGAGGCCCGCCATCATCTTGAACAGCGTCGTCTTGCCGGCGCCGTTCGCGCCGATGATGCCGACGATCCCGCCGCGCGGCAGGTTGAAGTTGAGGTCGTCGAAGAGGACCTTGTCGCCGAAGGCCTTCTTGACGTGCTCGGCCTTGACGACCACGTCGCCGAGCCGCGGCCCCGGCGGGATCGAGATCTCGATCGTCTCCTCGCGCTTCTGCTGCTCCTCGGCGAGCATCTCTTCGTACGCCGCGAGGCGCGCCTTCGACTTGGCCTGACGCGCGCGCGGCGACGCCTGCACCCACTCGAGCTCGCGCGCGAGCGTGCGCTGCCGCGCCGACTCGCTCTTCTCCTCTTGCTCGAGGCGCTTGCGCTTCTGATCGAGCCACGAGGAGTAGTTGCCCTCCCACGGGATCCCGGCGCCGCGATCCAGCTCGAGGATCCAGCCCGCGACGTTGTCGAGGAAGTAGCGATCGTGCGTGACCGCGACGATCGTGCCGGGGAAGTCGTGCAGGTAGTGCTCGAGCCACGCGACGCTCTCGGCGTCGAGGTGGTTCGTGGGCTCGTCGAGCAGCAAGAGATCGGGCCGCTCGAGCAGGACCTTGCACAAGGCGACGCGGCGGCGCTCGCCGCCGGAGAGCTTCGTGACGTCGGCGTCGGGCGGCGGCAGACGGAGCGCGTCCATCGCGATCTCCAGCGTGCGATCGAGGTCCCACGCGTTGGCCGCCTCGATGGCGTCCTGGAGCTTGCCCTGCTCCGCGAGCACCTTGTCCATCTCCTCGGGCGAGAGGTCCTCGCCGAGCCGCATGTTCACCTCGTCGAAGCGCTTGAGCAGCGCCTTCGTCTGAGCGACGGCCATCTCGACGTTCTCGAGGACGTTCTTGTTCGGATCGAGCGGCGGCTCTTGCGGCAGGTACCCGATGCGGATGCCGTCGGCCGGTTTGGCGTCGCCGAAGAAGTCCTTGTCGACGCCGGCCATGATGCGCAGCAACGTCGACTTGCCGGAGCCGTTCGAGCCGAGGACGCCGATCTTCGCGCCCGGGTAGAAAGACAGAAAGATGCCCTTCAGGACCTCCTTGTTCGGGGGGTGGACCCGCCGGAGGTTCTGCATCGTGTAGATGTACTGGTGCGCCATCGCGGCGCGCAGTGTAGCAGGACGCCTCCGAGGTCGGCAGCCCACGCTCCGAAAACCCGAACGTGGTGACCCGGCTCCCCAGCGCGCCGGAATCCCTGGGATCAGGAGGGCTCCCGACGTTGCCGCCGGCGCAACGTTTGTTGCTCCGCTCTCAACGAACTTTCTTCGCGCGCCGAACGTCCGTCGGCGCCAAGTCGGCGCCGAATGCGGGGGAGCGACGACGGCGCGCCTTGGCACGCTTGCTGAATTACTCCCCCTCGTTGGCACCGAGTCTCGGCTCGGTTGGGGGGCGGGTCTGGAGGTAACCCTTCCAGACCCGCCATTTTTTTGTCGGCCGAGCAGATCTAGAAGGCCAGCGTGATGACGCCGGCGCACACGAGGCCAGCGCCCACGAGCACGGGGCGCGCCGGGCGTTCACCGAGGACCGCCCACGCGTAGGCGACCGTGAACGTCGACGCGAGGCTCGACAGCGGCGAGACGATCGTGAGCGGCGCGTGCCGGCCCGCAAAGATGATGCAGGCGAAGCCGGCGGTCTCGAAGAGCCCGGCCAGCGCGACCGGGAGCCACGCGCGGCCGCGCGGCGGCGCGAGGGACACGCCGAACCGCAACGCGATCGGCAACCCGATCAAGATGTCCGCGCCGTAGGCGATCGGGATCGCGCCGAGACGCCCCGTGGCCGGCGTGAGCAGCCCGATCATGGGGATCATCACGCCGAAGCCGATCGCGGCGCCGAACGACGCCAGCAGCCAGCGCGGCGAGGCGCCCTTGCCGCCCCCGCCCGACGTCGTCGACTGCGCGAAGCGTGAAACGATGACAGCGCCCGCGACGACCCCCGCGGCACCTGCGAAATGCAAGGGGCGCACGTGCTCGTGAAAGATCGCGAGCGAGAGCGCCGACGAGAGCACGGCCCAGCTGGACATGATGGGGACGGCGATCGTGAGGCGTCCGTGCTCGAAGGCGTAGAAGAGGCAGGTGTACGCGAGCAGGCCCGAGAGCCCCGCGATGGCCACCCACAGCGCGTCGAGGGGAGTGAGCGCGGCGGTCCGCACGTCGAGCGGCAGCAAGAGCGCCACGACGACGATCCCGACGATCTGCGCCCACAAGAGACCGCGCACGGAGCCCACGCTGTGCGCGCTGCGCTGGACGGCGACGTTCGCGATCGCCCAAGAGGCGCTCGCGCCGAGGCCGAGAAGAACCCCGATGAGCATGGCGGCGAACAATACATGACCAGTCGAGCGCAGGCAGGCTTCGCCCGCCGGAGCGCAGACGGCGTTGCCTACCCGAGTGCAGGCAGGCGCTGGGGTGCGGGATCTTCTCAGGCCCCGAAGTCGACGACATCCCGTGGTAGAAAGGCCGCGCCTTGGATCCAAACAAGCCGCTCGTCATCGTGAACCCGCGGTCGGGAGGCGGCCTCTCGGAGGCCCGCTGGGCGCGGCTGGTCGAGGGTCTCACCGACGGGCTCGGGCCCTTCGACAGCGTCTTCACGCAGGCCCCGCGCGACGCGACCGCCATCGCTCGACGCGAAGCGGAGGCCGGACGTCGGCTCATCGTCGCGTTCGGCGGCGACGGTACGATCTCCGAGACGGCCGGAGGGATCCTCGACGCCGGCGCCGGCGCGCGCACGGAGCTCGGCATCATCCCGCGGGGCACGGGCGGCGACTTCCGCCGCACGCTCGAGCTGCCCGAAGATCTCGCCGAGGCCGCGCGCCGCGTGCGCGAAGGCGCCGCGCGCGTCATCGACGCCGGACGCGCCCGCTTCGTCGCGCACGACGGCCGCGAGGAGACGCGCCACTTCGTGAACGTTGCCTCGTTCGGCTTCTCGAGCGCCGTCGCGAGCCGCGCCAACGCCTCGTCGAAGCGCCTCGGCGGCAAGATCGCCTTCCTGGGCGCCACCGTGCGCGCCCTGCTGTCGTACGACAACACCGACGTGTGGCTCTCGTTCGATGATCGCCCGCGCGAGCGCCGCCGCGTGCTGATGACCGCGATCGGCAACGGACGGTTTTTCGGCGGCGGCATGAAGATCTGCCCGCGCGCGCAGCTCGACAGCGGCCTGCTGGACGTGGTGGTCGTGGGCGACTTCTCACGCCTCGAGGTCCTCACGAAGGTGGGCCACCTCTACGACGGCAGCCACCTCGAAATGGAGTCGGTGATGACGTCGACCACGCGCAAGCTGACCGCGGCGCCCGTCGAAGCCGACGCCATCGTGCCGATCGAGCTCGACGGCGAGACGCCCGGCCGGCTGCCCGCGGTGTTCGAAGTGCTGCCGGCCGCGCTGCGCGTTCGAATCTAGAGACCGCTGCCCGCGCTACGGCCCGGGCGACATGCGCATCATCGACGGCGTGCTGCGCGCAAAGCCCGAGTGCGGCGTCGTGCCCGTGGCCGTGTCCGAAGGCGCCTGCGGCGACGCTTCCGGCGCCGGCATGTAGTTGGCCCAGCCGCCGTCGGGCTCGTAGTGCTGCCAGTCGTGCTGGGCAGCCGCCTGGGGCGTCGCCGCCGGGGCGGGCGCCGACGCGCATCCCCAGATCACCGCGGCCGCGAGCGCGGCTCCGGCGCCCAACGTGCGAACGACGGCGCGCCTCACGCGGCCCCGCCGGCCGCCGGCCTCGAGAAGGCGTCGTTCGAGAGGAGGTTCTCGCGGATGTACTTCACGGTGTCGTAGAGCGTGTCCACCGCGGGCCGCGGCTCGAAGCCCAGCTCGCGCGCCGCCTTGCCCGCGTCGAAGTACCAGAAGTGCTCGGCCATCTCCACGCTCTGCGGCTCGACGGGGACGCGGCGGCCCCAGTGCCGGTACAGCGCCGCCTGCGCGCGCGTCGCCAGCAGCGGCAGCGGCCCGCGTGACCTGAGCAGCGGCGCCGCGACCTTCGTGAGACGCTCGAGGCGGCCGAAGAACTCCGCGAAGGTCAGGTTGTA
>DASZUD010000381.1:0-49277 GCA_035548155.1 Polyangia bacterium | reverse complement strand
CGGCTGCGACCGGAGCCGCGGCCGGCGCGCGGCGCCGCGCGCTCGTGCGGAGAGTCGTCGACGACGCTTCGCGGCGCCCCCCCGCCGGCGTGCGCGCCGCACGCCACGGCGACGCGGGTTCGAAGTTAACGAAGTTTCGTACGTCCCGAAACGTGGCGGCAACGCCGCTCGACTAGTGTCGGTCTTCATCATACTCCGCGCCGTCGAGCCCGACGGACGAAAGGCGGCTCGCATGTGGGATCAGTACAGACGGACCTTTACCAAGACGCAGGCAGTCATCGCGATGGTGACGGTCGCTTCCTACTTCTATATGGGCCGTTTCGCGGCCCGTTCAGCGTTGTTTTTCGTCGTCATGCAGCTGGCGGCGTTCGTGGGTGCGGCGTGGGGGGTGCGGCTGAAAAGGAAGGTCGACAGGAAGGCTTGGTGATTCGAAGGGGTGCGGGGGCGCATTCCAGACGCCAACGCGCAAACGGACAACCTGCAGACAGAAGGAAGAAAATGCAAAAGCTGAAACGTGAAAATCGCCTGAATCGCTGGTTCGCGCTCATTGCGCTCGGAGCGGCACTGGTGGCCATGGCACCGACGCGGGCCTTCGCAGATGACCCGGCGCCGGACAAGACCGGAACCTTTCAGACGACGCCCACGGCCTACAGCGTGCCGGGTTACACCAAGCCTGATCCCGACAAGGCGACCCCGAAGGATCTCGCGGTCGCCGTCGACGCTGTCGCCCAGTCAGCTTCTCACGCGGTCTTCTCGGTGAACTTCGTCTGGGTGCTCGTGGCGGGCTTCCTGGTCATGTTCATGCAGGCGGGCTTCGCGCTCGTCGAGACGGGCCTCATTCGAGCCAAGAACGCAGCCCACACGTTCACGATGAACTTCCTCGTGTACGGCCTGGGCCTGTTCGGGTTCTTCGTGTGCGGCTTCGCCTTCATGTGCGGCGGCCTCAACGGGACGGCCATCGGCGGCCCGGTCACGTTGGGTGGCGTTCCCACGCTGCACTCGATGATGACCATCGGCAGCTCCATGGGCGGCGACCATGGCTGGGGGCTCCTCGGCACGACGGGCTTCTTCCTGACGGGCAACGGCTATGACGCCGGCGCGATCGTGCTGTTCCTCTTCATGATGGTCTTCATGGACACGACGGCGACCATCGTGACGGGCGCCTGCGCCGAGCGCTGGACCATGAAGAGCTTCTGCCTCTTCAGCATCGTCGTCGGCGCGTTCATCTACCCGGTCTTCGGCTGCTGGGTTTGGGGCGGCGGCTGGCTAGCGCAGCTCGGCTACCGCGCGGGCCTCGGCCACGGCGTCGTCGACTACGCAGGCTCCGGCGTCGTTCACCTCCAAGGCGGCGCGCTCGCGCTCATCACGGCGATCCTCATCGGGCCGCGCATCGGCAAGTACGGCCCGGACGGCAAGGTCAACCCGATCCTTCCGCACGACATCCCCATGGTGCAGGTCGGCACCTTCATCCTCGCCTTCGGTTGGTTCGGCTTCAACGCGGGCAGCTCTCTGGCCGGCGGCGACGGCCGCATCGGCATCGTGGCGACGAACACCATGATCGCCGGCATGTCGGCGACGCTCTCGGGCGTCTTCTACATGTGGATGCGCTACGGCAAGCCCGACCCGAGCATGATGTGCAACAGCATGCTGGCCGGCCTCGTCGCGATCACGGCGCCCTGCGCCTTCGTCACGCCCGTCAGCGCCTTCATCATCGGCGCGGTCGCCGGCGTGCTCGTCGTCGTCAGCGTGTTCTTCTTCGACAAGCTCCAGATCGACGACCCGGTCGGCGCCATCAGCGTCCACGGGGTCAACGGCGCCTGGGGCGTCCTCGCGGTGGGTCTGTTCGCAGACGGCTCCTACGGCGCCGGCTGGAACGGCGTCGGCGCGACCGACTACCTCGGCACCAAGGGCGCGAACCTCCTCGGCGTCACCGGCCTCTTCTACGGCGACTCGAAGCAGCTCATCGCGCAGGTCGTGGAGGTCGTGGCGTGCGTGGGCTGGAACGTCGTGGTCGGCGGCCTCGTCTTCTACGTGATCGGCAAGCTCCTCGGCTCGAACCGCGTCACGCCCGCGGTCGAGATCGCTGGCCTCGACATCCCCGAGGTGGGCGTGGCCGCGTACCCGGAGTTCCTGGCGCCCGTGGCGCCCGAGTCCGTGCCCGCCGCCGAGGTCGCCGCCGCCAAGGCGGCCATCCCGGCCCTCGCGAACTCGTAGGCGGGGAGGCCTCGCACTCCGCTGGCTAGATAGACAGAACCATAGCCAATCGACGCCGGGGCCCGACTCGCCGCCAAACGAAACACGAGTCGAGCCCCGGCCTTTTCTTTTTCTGAACCGCGTCCCCACGACAATGCAACTCACACCGCTCTGGGCGATCTTCCCGTTCCTCGCGTACCTCCTCGGAATCGCGCTCGTCCCCATCCTCTTCGGCCACTTCTGGGAGAGCAACCGCAACAAGCTGATCGTCGCGCTCGTCGTCTCGAGCCCGGTCCTGTTCTACTTGTTGCTGCGAGTGCCCCACGGGGGCGAGGTCCTCGGCCGCACGGCGTGTGACTACCTGTCGTTCATGGCGCTGCTCGCGGCGCTCTTCACGATCTCCGGCGGCATCTGCCTGCGCGGATCGCTGGTCGGGTCACCGCTCGTCAACACCGCGTTCCTCGCCGTGGGCGCCGCCATCGGCAGCCTCGTCGGCACGACGGGCGCCTCGGTGCTGCTCATCCGGCCGATGTTGCGCGCCAACGAGCGGCGCGCCTACCTCACGCACGTCGCGGTCTTCTTCATCTTCATCGTCTCGAACGGTGCGGGGCTCCTGACTCCCCTCGGAGACCCGCCCCTCTTCCTCGGCTTTCTGCGCGGGGTGCCCTTCACCTGGACGCTGCGCCTCTTGCCTCAGTGGGCGCTCGTCAACGGTGCCCTCCTCACGATCTTCGCCGTCATCGACAAGGTGCAGTTCGCCCGCGAACGCAACCACCCGCCCGTTCGACGGCACCTCACGCCCCGTCCGGAATCGGTCGACGCGACCGGACCGCTGCGCATCGAGGGCGCGCTCAACTTCGTGTGGCTCGCCGGAATGGTGGGTCTGGTGTTCCTCATCGGCTCGTACGGCGAGCACTACCTGGGCGATGGGTACCTGCGCGCCGTCGTTCAGATCGGTGGCACGCTGGGCTTCGCCGCGCTGTCGTTCAAGACCACCGCGCCGCGCGTGCACCAAGCGAACCGCTTCTCCTGGGGCCCCATCATCGAGGTCGCGGTCGTGTTCGTGGGCGTCTTCATCACGATGGTGCCGGCGATGTCATACCTCGGCGAGCGCGGCGCGAGCCTGGGCATCACGAAGCCCTGGCAGTTCTTCTGGGCCTCGGGCGCGCTCTCCAGCGTCCTCGACAACGCGCCGACCTACTTGACGTTCGCCTCGCTCGCTACAGGCGTCGCCAGCAGCCTCGGCGGGACGGCGCTCTCGCCCGACAACCTGGGCGCCCTCGCCGCGCACCCCATCGGGCGGGAGCTGCTCACGGCGATCTCCTGCGGAGCCGTGCTCATGGGCGCCGTGACCTACATGGGCAACGGGCCGAACTTCATGGTAAAGGCGATCGCCGAGCAACACCGCGTCCGCATGCCAAGCTTTCTTGGATACGCCGTCTGGTCGTTTGCGATTCTCATTCCGCTGTTCGGAATCGTTTCGCACATCTTCTTCTGAAGGGCGCGCAGCCGATGTCGAAGTTGAAGAACATTCTCGTGGGCCTGGAAGCGTCCGAAGGTACGGTGCGCGCCACCGAGCTCGCGCTCGCCCTCGGCAAGGAGGACGGCGCATCGCTCGTGGGCCTGGCCATCATCGAGGCTCCGTCGATCACGGCTGGGGCCGCCATGGGCATCGGCGCCTCTTCTTACAAGCACGAGCGCGACGAGGCCCTGCTCCTGGACGCGAAGCAGCAGGCGCGAGAGTTCGAGCAGCGCTTCTCGTCGGCGGCGAAGGCCGCGGGCGTCGACGCGCGAACCGTGGAGATCACGGGCAAGGCCGCCGACGCGCTCCTGTCGGAGCTCGAGCATCACGACCTGGGCGTGCTGGGCCGCTACGCGAATTTCCGCTTCGAGACCGAGGCGCAGGATCTCGGCACGTGGGACACGATCCTGCACAAGGCCACGAAGCCCATCATCGTCGTCCCCGAGGCGCCGCTCCCCAAGGGGCGTGACGTGATCCTCGCGTACGACGGCAGCAGCGCGGCCAAGCGCGCCATGCGCTTCTTCGTCGATTGCGGGCTGCACCGCGATCGCACGGTGCACGTCGTCACCGTCAACGACAGCGGCGAGCTGGGGTGGGAGCTGGCGACGAGCGCGGCCGAGGAGCTCGGCCACATGGGCGTCGCGGCCCAGGTGCGCAACGTCGTCTCGGCGCTGCCGGTCGCCGAAGCCCTGATCGAGGTCGCCGCCCAGGTGAACGCCGGCCTCATCGTCATGGGCTCGTTCGCGCACTCCCGGCTGCGCAGCTTCTTCCGGGGCTCGGTGACGCAACAGCTCGTCGAGAAGACGACGATCCCGCTGTTCCTCACGCACTGACCGCGCCCTGAGGGCGCCGGCCTCTTCAGCGGCGACGTCATGAAGCCGTGGTTTCGGGCGCGGCGAGCGGCAGCACCATCCAGAACGTCGCGCCGCGACCTTCGACCGACTCGACGCCCACCCGTCCGTCACGCGCCTCGACGATGCGTCGCACGGTCGCCAGGCCGAGCCCCGTGCCCGCGGCCCGAGTCCCCTTGACCCGGTAGAACGGCTCGAAGATGCGGGCCTCGGCCTCGGGCGGAATGCCAGGTCCCGTGTCGGCGACTTCGATCCGGCAGGAGCGACCCGAGACGCGAAACGAGACCCGCACGCAGCGGACGACACGCCCCTCGAGATACTTCACGGCGTTCCCGATCACGTTGACCAGGACGACGTGAAGTAGGCCCGGGCTGCACCGCAGAGCCACGTCCGGAACGGGCTCGACGTCGATCGTCGCGCCAAGCCGGCCCACCGCGGGCGCGAGCTCCTCGAGCACGCGATCGACCGCCGTCTGTAACAGCCCACGCTCGCCCGCCTCGACCGCCCCCGAGCTGCGGGAAAACGCCAACAACGCTTCGAGAATCAAGCGGGCGCGGGTGGCGGTCCGCTCCAGGCGCTCGGACATCTCGCGCACGCGCTCCGCGTCGGTCGCTGATTGCCGCAGGAGGCGCGGAAGCATGAACATCGGCGTCAACGCGTTGCGGAGGTCGTGCGCGACCCGTCCGGCGAACGCGTCCAGGTCGCGATTTCGGTCTTCGATCGCGCGCGCGTGCTCGATCATCCGCGTCTCGTAGAGCGTGATGCGACCGCCGCCCCACCACGCCAGCAGCGCGAGCGAGAGAAGCTCGACGGCGCGCAAAACCAGCACGGAGTCGTTGGTTCTCTTGCGCAGGGCGGCGACACGTTCCGTCGCCGTCGCCACGCCCGCTCGATTGAACTGAACCAGCGCGGTCAGGAGATCGCTGGCCTCGGAGTAGTCGTCCCGCAGCGTGTTCATCTCTGCGAGGGCCTGCGCGTTCAGGTGGCGCCGAGACAGCGGCAAGATCCGGGATTTGGCCCCGTCGAATCGCGCCAGGAGCACCTCGATGCGGTCCCAGAGCCGCTCTTCCTCGGGACGCACGCGGAGCTCCGAGTAGCGGGCCTTCGCGGCTTCGAGATCCTGGGTGGTCTTGGCGAGGCGGCCTTCGATCTCGGCCATCTTGGGCTGTTCGGCCTCGTAGATGTGATCACCCACGAGCACCCGTTCTTGGTCGACGTCGCGCGTGATCCGATCGATGAGCTCGATGCTCGCGAGCGCGTTCAGCTCGGAGATCCGCGAGCTCTGCTGAGCGCTACGCGTGAGATAGCCGTCCACGCCCCCTTCGACGACGACGATGATGGCAATCGCGGCGAAACCGAGCGCGAGCGTGCGCCGGCTCCGGCCGGTGGCGGCTTCGGGCGGCGAGGCTGTCATGACGTGAGCGCTCGTCCGTCCGAATCGTGGCGAGCGTCCCTCGCGAAACAACACCCGTCCGTTCATTCCCATTCCCACGCTCCCTGTTCGCATTTCTACCAATCGACCGGCCTGAGAACGATTTTCGTGCACGACCGGCGAGCGAGGGCGGCGTTCGGCCTGCCCTCGACAGGCACCCGAGTTGCACGGTCTTCGAGAACCCGGCCGCGACACTGGCCCGGCAAGGAGGATCGCAGTATGAGCCTTCGAGCCTCGAACCGACGTTTGCCGACGAGCAGAGGCGTGATCGTGCTCGCATGGTGCCTCCTCTCCGGCGCGTACGCAGGGAAGGTTCTCGGCGCGCCGATGGCGACGAGCCCGGCGCCTCCCTCGTCGATCAAGCTGCCGTCGCAGCCGTTCTGCAGCGGCGCGTACGCCGATGACTTCGGGGCGCTCTCCGCGGCGGCCCGGGACTTCGACCACCACCCCGAAGCGACGTTCTCGTACTGCACCCGCAACGTCGCCACTTATGAGTGCCTGTCGTACGGCGCGGACGGCTCGATCCGGCGCGAGAAGAAGCGCGCTCGCATGCACGGAACGGCGTTCGCCTATCGGGCGCAGGGGAACGACACGCTGCTCTTGACGAATGATCACGTGGCGGCCTGGCCCGCAGTCACGGACGCTCAGCACCCGGTCGAAGGCGTCCCCGCGGGGTGCAAGAAGCTGTCCGAGAGCCTCACGCTGGTAGACGACGAGCGCGATGGCTATGCGCGCGACGACGTGCCGGCCACGATGGTCGTCGCCGATCCGGCGCTCGACGTGGCCGTCCTGAAGGCGCACGCGCCGTTGCAGGTGATGCGCTGGAAGATCGGGAACAGCGCCGCCCTCCGCGAGCGGAATGTCGTCGAGGTCCGCGGGTTCCCGCTCGGAGCCTTCCGCGCGACCAACGTCGGAAAGGTCATTTCGGCCCACGATCACGACGACGAAGGCGTCTGGAACCACGACGACTTCGTCACGGACGCGCTGCTCTCGTCGGGCAACTCGGGCTCGCCCGTGCTGGCGATCTCGTGCGCGACCGGGGAGTACGAGCTGGTGGGAATCTTCCACGCCGGCTACACGGAGGGGAGCGCCCTCAACGTCGTCGTCGGCATCGACCAGGCGCGCGATCTCATGACGACCCTGAAGAGATCGGCGCCAGCGGCCGAGGCGACGCCGGCGCTCGACCGCGCGGCGCGCGAGCAGTTGCTCGCGGCCATCGGCTCCCGCTCCGATCTCGTCTTCCCCTTCGGCGGGCAGGTCGCGGCGGCGAGGAGCCGCCCCGACGGCTCGATCCTGTTCCTGCTCTACGCGAAGGATTTCCCGTTCTCACCGGACCCCATCTTGGTGATCGAGGACGAGCGTTCCGTCGACCCAAACACGTTCGGCTCGTCGGGGCGGGTCTGGTTCGGCTCGGGGCGAGGGCTCAAGCGCTATGAACCGGCGGGCGTCGACGGAGACACCGATACGTCGCTCGCAGGGCTGTTGCGCGCCTTCCGATCCGACGCGCTCGCCCATGCATCGTATCGACGAACGGCCGAAGAGGCGTCGAGCCGGCAGCTCTCGGAGCGTCTGCGAGGAATGGCCCGCGCCCTCGCACGGACCTCGACCTCGCGCACCGATCTGGCGCAGCTCGCGAGCGAGCATTCAGAGCGCCTGTCGCCGCAGGCCCCCGATCGAGGCGTGAAGCTCGCCGACATCATGATGGGCCCCGCCGATCGACCTCTGATTGGATCGCCCCTTGCAGCTCCCGTGGCCAATTCGGCGCCCGGCACGTCCCTGCGGTGACTGACCGAAGGCCCCAGCCGCACTTTTGAAAGCTTTCATGCAGAAGACACTCGGGTGACGGCCCTTCGGCCACCGTCAACGAATCGAACGGAAGCCGCGCTCTTCGTTGAAAAGCTTCACACCGGCCGCGCCCTAGAAGCTGCGGGCGTTCGCCTCGAGCGCCTCGCCGGCGCGCTTCGCCAGATGAAGATGCTGCGCGTCGCGGACGACATCGAGTCGATCGCCATCGAGCTTCGCCGACTGTCGCAAGCTTGTGGAGGTGCCCCTGCGGACGCACCTTCGGAGGGCATTTCGGGTGCCCATGACGAACGGTGAACAAGAGCCGCCCGAGCGCAGCCGCCCGGGGCAGACGGCCGAGCGGCGCCGATCAGGGCGCCTCTTCGGGCTCGGAGCCGTCGGGACCTCCCTGAGCACGGTCGCGCCGCCGCTCGATCTGCGCATCCTGGGACGAACCGTGCTCCACGCGGCGATCGTCGGCCTTTCCGCCGGGCTGATTGGCGCCCTATTTTTTGCCGGTCTCGAGCTCGCGCAGTCGGTTCTGCTCGAACGCTTGGCGGGCTACACCCCCCTGCGCGCTCACGGTGAGCGGCTGTTCGGGGAGGCCGGCCTTCTTTCGCTCCGCCCCTGGATTGTCATGGCTCTGCCGGCCGTCGGCGCCTTGCTGGCGGGGCTGGTTTCCCAGCTCGCCCCCGAGACGCGCGGCGGCGGCGGCGACGCGATGATCCACGCCTTCCACCACCAGGGCGGCGTCATTCGTCGGCGCGTGATTTGGGTCAAGGCGCTCGCCTCGATCTTGACGCTCGGAACCGGCGGGTCGGGCGGGCGCGAGGGGCCGACCATGCTGATCGGCGGCTCGCTCGGGTCGACCGTCGGCGGCCTGCTGCGCGTCTCGGCGCGCGAGCGGCGGATGCTGATGCTGGCGGGAGTTGCCGCCGGCATGGCCGCGGTGTTCCGCACGCCGCTCGGCGCCGCGCTCCTCGCGACCGAGGTCCTTTACCGCGACGACTTCGAGGCCGAGGCCCTCGTCCCCGCGATCCTCGCCAGCGTCATCGCCTACTCGGTCGTGTTCTCGATCTACGGGCAGTCGACCCTCTTCGCCCGGTCGGCCCACTACGATTTCATCCCCCGCCAGCTCCCGCTCTACGCGCTCCTCGCGATTCTGATCGCGGGCGTGGCCGCGACCTTCGAGCGCTCCCTGCACCTGGTCCAGCGTGTCTCGGCGCGTCTTCCGGTGAAGCCATGGGCCCGCCCCGCCTTCGGTGGGCTCGCGCTCGGCGTCTTCGCGGTGCCGCTCATTCTGTACGTGGGTGGGTGGGTCGGCAGCCCGGGACACGCCCTCGGGATCCTGGGCGGCGGGTACGGAGCGGCCCAGGTCGCCATCACGGGGGCCACGTGGCTGCCGATCGGGTGGCGCGGAGCCGCGTTCCTCTTGTTTCTGTGCGGCGCCAAGCTGTTCGCGACGTCCCTCACGATAGGCACCGGCGGAAGCGCGGGTGACTTCGGACCGTCGCTGGTCCTCGGGGGCCTCTTCGGCGGCGCGTTCGGACGTGCCGCGGCGGTGCTGCTACACGATCCCAGCATCGACCCGGGCGCGTTCGCGCTGGTCGGGATGGGGACGTTCTACGGCGGTATCGCACACGTGCCGATCAGCTCGCTCATCATGGTGAGCGAGCTCGCGGGCAGCTATGACCTCCTCGTCCCGCTCATGCTGGCGGAGGGCATCGCCTTCGTCGCGCTTCGCCACCGGACGCTGTACCACGCGCAGGTGCCGAGTCACGTCGAAGCCTCGGCGCGCCAGCGCACGCCGTTGCTGGACGTGCTGGCGACCCTGCGCGCGGCCGACGTCGCGCGCAGCGCCGGCAAGATCGCCGTGCTGTCGCCGAGCGCCTCGGTGGAGGACATGTCGCGGGCCCAGGGTGAGAACCACGAGCAGTCGACGTTCCCGGTGGTCGACGCCTCGGGCAAGGTTCTCGGCATCGTCGGGTCATCAGCCATCACCTTCGCAACCACCGAGACCGCTGCGGCGCCCTTGACGCTGGCGGCGGATCTGATGCAGCCCGCCCCGACGGTGCATGCGGGCGACGACCTTCGCAGGGTGGCCGAGCTCTTCGTGAGCAGCGGATTTCGCCAGCTCCACGTGCTGGACGACGCCGGAGCCATCGAGGGCGTCATCGACGAGTCCGACGTCACGCGCGCCTACCTGGCGTTGTTGTCGAGCCCGCCCAAGCGCCGGAGCGATGACGCGCCTGCGCCGCAGAATGGCGGCGTGCCCAGTCCGCAGAAGGACCTCTGAATCGGGCCTCAGCGGAGCAGCGGAAGCTGCACCTCGAACACGGCGCCCGAGCCCTCCCCGCGCGCTCGGTTCGCGCCGACGATCTTGCCTCCGTGCTCGAGCACGATGTTCTGGCTGACGGCCAACCCCAGGCCGTTCCCGTCGCGCTTGGTCGTGAAGAACGGCTTGAAGAGGTCGGAGAGGACAGCGTCGGGAATGCCGGGGCCCCGGTCCGCGACCTGAATCGCCACCTCGTCGCGCCCGAGGACGATCGCGCGCCTCGCGTGGATCTCGATGGCGCCCCCCGCCGGGGCCATCGCCTGGGCAGCGTTGGTGATCAGGTTCACCAGCACCTGGGTCATCAAACCGGCGTCGACCTCGAGCGGCGGAAGGTCGGAATCGCACCGGCGTTCGACGACGGTCTTGAAGCCTCGGAGAACGGGCTCCGTGGCCGCGACCGCCGAGTCGACGAGGTCCTCGATGCTCACCACCTCGACCTTGGGCGACAGCGGCTTCGCGAAGCTCATGAGACGCCGCATCAGCCCCTCGACCCGCGAGATCTCGCGGTTGACCGACTCACACACCTGAAGGGTCGAGTCCGCGCCGGGTGCGGCCACCGTTTGACGGGCCAGAAGCTGAATGGCCGCCTTGATCCCGGCCATGGGGTTCAAGACCTCGTGCGCCAGCTTCGCCGAGAGCTCACCGATCGCCGACAGCTTCTCGCTCTGGACGAGGCGCCTCCGGTGTTCGGCGAGCGCCGCGTCCGTCTCCTCGAGCTTCTCCACCAGAGCGGCGACTTGCTCGCCCAGCGTGTCGAGGCCGGCCCGTCCCGCCGAGATCTTGATCCGCGTCCTCTCGGCGACGGATTCGACCCGCACGCCCAGCTCGTAGAGCGGCTTCGTCACCTTGCGCGCCCAGAGGAAGCCGAGCAGGAGGCTCGCGATGGCGCCGGCGATGCTGGTGCCCACGAGGATCCGGCCGAGGCGCTCGACCTTCTGCTTGGCCGCTGCCAACGATTTTTCGGCGTCGAGGCGCGCCAGCGTTCCGAATTGGCGGAAGCCGGACCAGAGATCGCGGGCGCGGCTGTCGTTGCTGCGCAGGGCTGCTTTCGCCTGCTCGAGGTCTCCCCGCTGGTAGAGGTCGACGGCGAGCCGCCGCGTGCGGTCGTAGTCTCGGTATTGGCGCTGCAGCTCCCTGAGCAAGTCGTCGACCGCGGAGCCCCCGATGACCTCCCGCGAGCGGGCGAGCCACGCCTCGAAAGCGGGTCGGCTCGCGTCGAGCTCGGCGAGCCGCGTCGGGTCCCCTGTCACCAGGTACTCGGCGACGAGGCCCTTCTGATACTGGAAGGCGCTCATCGCCGCCGTCTCGTCGATGAGGGTCAGCTGGCGCGTCACCGCGCGGTTTCCCGCGGCCGAGGCGTGCTCCAGCGAGTAGAGCCCCACGCCGCAGACGACGCCGACCGCCACCGCCGTCCCCAGCGAGGCGAGAGCCAGCCGCAGCCACAGCGTCTCGGAACGCCAGGCCCGCAACAGAGCGAGCACGACTACCGCACGATGAGGTCGTCTCGGCGGTTCCGGGCGTGCGAGGTCTCGTCGTGACCTGGGTACTTCGGGCGCTGGGAGCCGTAGCTCGCGACGGCGATCCGGCTCGACGGGACGCCGAGGTGGACGAGGTAGTCCCTCGCCGCGCGCGCGCGCGCCTCGCCGAGGGCGATGTTGTACTCGACCGTGCCGACCTCGTCGCAGTTGCCCTCGATCTTCAGCGACGCGGGCTTGGCCTTCAGGTCGTCGCCGACCCGTTGCAGGACAGGGCGGGCGTCGTCGCGCACGAGCGACGAGTCGAAGTCGAAATAGATCGCCTGGTCCTCCTTCTGCTTCGAGCTGTCGGCGACGGGCGCCGGCGCCTGGGGCAAGCGGGGCGCCGGCCTCGTCTGCGAGGCGACCGGGGCGCTCGGCGGCGCGGTCTTCGTGACCTTCTCCTGGTGAGCACATCCGAAGCCCAGCGCCGCAACCAACGACGACGATACGAGTAACCGATTCATGTTTTGATCCTCCGACCTCGCGGCCGTTTACGAACGCAGCCGCGTCGCGCACACGCCGCAAAGCAAGGGAGATGCCGATGGCGACGCGCGCGCGCCTTCGCGGCACGCCAGCAGCGCTGCGCTCGACGGCGAACAGAATCACGCCGGTTGTCGCAGCTTACGTAAGCTTTCTTAACGAGCTCAAACCGCGACTGACTGTTTGGTCCCTTGTGGCGATGCGTTTCGTTCACAAACCCACTTGGTCTCGCCCTTGCTAGGTGCGGCCGCGTGTACTCCGGATCCGTACACCGCTCGTCGTCGCGTCTCGCGTTGGTGGCCTTCGTCTGCGCCTTCGGCGGCGCCGTCCCGCACGGCGTCGCGAGCCGCAAGGCAGACGCGCGAGCGTTCACGATCGTGTCGCTCCCCGACACCCAGTACTACGCCGCGCGCCACCCCGAGATCCTCGCGGCGCAAACCGACTGGATCCTCCGCCGCCGCGACGCCGAGCGCCTCGCGTTCGTCGTGCATGAAGGCGACATCGTCGACGCCGACGATCGGGGCCAATGGCAGCGCGCAGCCGAGAGCCTCCGCCGGCTGGACGGCGCGGTCCCCTACGTGCTGACGGCCGGCAACCACGACTACGCAAGGTCCGGCGACCACATCACGCGCAACACCTCCCTCGACGCGTTCTTCCCTGGGAGCGCGTTCGGGCTGACGGCGTGCGCGAGGCCGACCTTCGAGCCGGGCCGGATCGAGAACTCTTGCCAGATCATCGACACCCCGGGCGGGCCATGGCTCGTGCTGTCGCTCGAGTTCGGGCCGCGGGACGCCGTGCTCGCCTGGGCCGACCAGATGGCGAAGCGTTACGCCTCGACCCCCGCGATCGTCGTCACGCACGCCTACCTCGCGTCGGACGACAGCCGCTACGACCACCTCAAGCGCCACGACCAGCTGTGGACCCCGTATCGATATCTCCGAGGCGACGCGCCGGGGCAGGTCAACGACGGTGAGGAGATCTGGCGCAAGCTGGTCCTCGGCAACGACAACATCGCCTTCGTGCTCTGCGGCCACGATCTGGGTGACGGCATCGGCCGCCTCACGAGCGTCCGTCCCGACGGGACGAAGGTCCATCAGCTCCTCGCCAACTACCAGATGGGCGAGCTGGGCGGCGCCGGCTATCTGCGGCTCCTCCAGTTCCTCCCGGACCAGCGCCGCGTGCGCGTCCGCACCTACTCGCCCTACCTCGACCGCTTCAAGACGGACTCGGACAATGACTTCACGCTCGACTACTGACCCTCGCACTCACCAAAGGAGAAACGAACCCATGAAGCGCATCCTGATGACCCTCGTTCCCGTGGCCCTCCTCGCCTTCGGCGCCAGCGCGCTGGCAGCCGACGCGGGCGCCGCCGCCGACTGTGCGGCAAAACAGAAGGCGCTCGACGACGCCAACGCCGCGGCGAAGACGGCGTCGGCGAAGCCCGATCTCTCCAGCTGCAAGGACAAGAAAGGCAAGGAGAAGACGGATTGTGAAAAGCCGCTGAAGGAGAAGGCGAAGGCCGACGCGAAGGCGGCGAAGGACAAGGTCAAGGAAGCGAAGATGGCGCTCGACTGCTGCAAGAACCCCAAGAAGAAGGGCTGCACCCCGTAGTGACACCCTCCACCTCGCCGGCCGGCGTTCGAGGACGCCGTCCGGCGCGGTTCATCGTCACGGCCTCGCCTCGTGGTGCAGCCTTCGTCGCATGATCGCGAGTAGATCCTCGAAGCTTCCGCTCTTGAACAGGCGGTCGAACTGGGCGCGATAGCTATCGACGAGGCTCACACCGTCGACGACGACGTCGTGGATCCGCCAGCGCCCGCAGTGCTGACCAAGCTTGTACTCGATCCGCGAGACCGCACCCGCGCCCTCAATCGAGCGCGGCGTGACGACGACGGTCGCCTCCGGCCCGACCACCGTCTCCGATTCGTAGGTGACGGCCACGTGCTTCTCCGCAGCCGACAGCAACGCACGGTCGGTCAGGGGAGAGAACAACGACAGGAAGGACGAACGTTGCTCGGCCGTCAGAGCGTCCCAGCGCGCGCCCAGGGCGAGGCGGGCGATCGCTTCGTAGTCCAGGATGTCCGACAGCAAGCGACGGAGGCGGGCGGCGTGGACGGGCGCTTCGGGAGACCAATCGGGCACGTGTCGCCTCAACGCGGCCGAGAGGGCCGAGTCCGATTGGCGAAGCTCCGCGAGGGGATCGACCCCCGACGGTGAGATCGCGCGGCATTCGGAGCTCGACGGCCTCGACAGGTCCACCGCCGATGAAACCGACGCGAACGCGGGCGCTCCATCCCCGAGGAGCACGCCGACGACCATGAGCACCCGCGTGCGCGTCATCGAGGCCCCGAATCGTGCACCAAACGTGCCCGTCGAAACTCGCGGAGACCGTTCGACCACGCGCCGCGGACCGGGCATTTCCTTGACGACGCGACGCGCGGCCGCCCACAAATCGAACGTCCTCGTGCCCACGATCGCGCGCCGGCAGCGGCCCGCCCCAGGCGCACTGATTGCTAGACCTTGCGTCCCATTTCCCTCGGAGATGACTCTTGAGCATCGAAGTCGAGCCCACGGACGACATCGCCACGCGTGATGAAGGTCTGTCGGAGCGCTGGTCCGTCTACTATGCGGACGCGCGGCGACGCCGCCGGGCCCAGGGCCCTCGCGGCCGCACGAGCCGTGCCTTTCGGCAGAGGCGCCGTCGCGAGCAGACGATGTTCCTTTCGGGCTTGTGCGTGATGGCCGCGTTGCTCATTTTCTTCTACTTCGCGCTCGTGAGGTGACGGCCTCCCCTCAGTCGGCTTCAATCGCAGGCGCGAGCAGGCGCATCAGGTGAGGAAGATCCCGCACGGGGACGACCTTCTCGGAGCCGAACTCGAGCAACACCTTGCCGCCCCGGGCGCGGAGGACGTCGAAGAACGACTGCAGCAGGCCCCACCCCGCCCCGCCCAGCGCCGCGGGCTCGGGGAGCGCGAGAGCGACCTCCTCGGGGCAAGCGCCGAGCACGATCGCGAGCTCGGTGCGCAGCAGACCGATCGTCGCCCCCTCGAGCGTTCCGTCGATGGCGACGCGAAACATCCCGGGCCGCGAGCTCACGATTGAAAACGGCATCGATCTCCTTCGCACCTCGTCAGTCGAGCGCCACGTGAGCGCCACGCAAGAAACGGCCCAACAGCCAAGCGACGGGCTGCGCGGCCGCTGTTCGGGTGAGCTGATCGCGCAGCAACGCGCCCCAACGCGTGCGCGGAACGAAAAAGGACGCGTTGCGGGCGGCCGCGCGCTGCCTCGCCTCGACGACGGGCCGAGCCCGGGCCTCATACGCCTCGAGGGCGCTCGAGACGTCTTCCGGGCGCGTCCGCAGCTCGCGCGCCAAAGTGTAGGCGCCGAACACCGCCAAAGAAGCTCCCTGACCCGCCAAGAGCGAAACGCAACCCGCCGCGTCTCCCACGAGGACGACGCGCCCGTCGCTCCAACGCAAGGTCTCGACCTGCGCCACGTCGTCGAAGTACACGGTCTCGTCACCGGGAAAGGCGTCGAGCAGCTCGTCCAAGATCCATCCTCGACCCCGATAAACCGACTCGAGCTCGCGCCGGCACGCCTCGGGGCTGCGATCCTCGAGCCACCCTGGCGCGCGATGCACGAAGAACGTCGCGACCCGTTCCGGGCCCAGCGGATAAGCCGAACAGGTGAACCCGGCTCCCGACATCGACACGAACGCGTCCTCGCGCAGCCCCTTGACCGACCGCGGGATGACGTAGGCTGCCGTGTGGCTGCCGAGGTGGATCGTCGAGCTCTCACCCGCGAGGAAGGCGAGGTCCCGGACCTTCGAGTGAAACCCGTCCGCGCCCACGACCAGGTCGAATGACTCGTACGTCCCGACGCTGGTCCGAATCTTCACCATCGTGCCCGTCGGGTCGAGATCGACGGGTGAGCACCCGAACAGCACCCGAACCTTGCCGTCGACGGCCTCGAACAGGACGCGCTCGAGGTCGCCGCGCATGAAGTTGAAATGGCGCCCGCGGAACATCTGCCCCCTCAGGCGCGCGTAGGGCAGCTCGGCCCTCACATGACCCGCTTCGTCGACGAACGACAGGTGCGCGAACGGGCGGTGGATCTTCGCGAGCGCGGGCAGAAGGCCGAGCCGCTCCGCGACGTCGAACCCCGGCCCGAGAAAGTCGATCATGTACCCCGCGTCGCGGAGCCGCGGCGAACGCTCCATGAGCGTGACCTCGAACCCGGCGCGCTCGAGCGCGAGCGCGGCCGTGAGCCCGGCGATGCCTGCTCCGACGATGAGGACGCGCATGTCGAGGGCCGGAGCTGCAGATTCCGTTCCAGGGCTGCGCAACTTGGCCGGGCGATGCGACCGCGCCGCGGCGCTGATATCCGCGTCGCTTCACCGAGCCGCGGCAAGACGCGGCGTCAAAGGATCTGACGGCCGCCCCGCCCGGGTCGAATTAGTTACCGGCCTCGGTCATTGGCCGGCCGCCCGAGCCGCCCGAAGCGCCCCCGACAATCCGCAGGCACGCCGATTGCCTCGTCACGGCTCATGCGCGTGCTCGAGGCACGGTTTCATCCACAGCGCGGCGGCGGAAACGACTTCATCGTCGTCGCGCACGTCGTGTGGGAGGAAGACGAGGCCAGCGGCCGACCGATTGTCGAACCGGCGGCCTCGCTCACCACGCGCGGCACGCCCGCCACGATGCTGGCCAAGCTCCAATTCCTCGTGACGAACACCTCGCCCGAGAGCTTCTCGCGCCTCCAGGCCCTCAAGAGCCAGTTCTGGTCGTTCGTCGAGGTCAACGCGCCGGAGAGGGCACGCTGACCGGCGCCGTTCCGCGGGCGCTCATTTCGGCGCCCCCGAGGGTCCCGGCGCCAGCGGGGCCGAAGAGCCTTGCGATGCCGAACGTCGCGAGGCCGAGGAGCATCGTGACGAGCATGACGACCATGACGCGCCGATCAGACGTCGGAGGCTCCTTCGACGAGCGCGCACCGATCAGCAACAGATGTCGCTGATCCGGTCGCTTCGCGCCGGTCGTCCAGCGCGAGGTCCACTTCATCAACGTCTGCCTCCTAAGGTCCCGTCATACCGTCCGTACACATTTTAGTTTGCACTCAAAATATTCGTACCTAGTGTAAATCGCACCTGGCAATGCTCGATCTGCTGTCCCGCGCTCACGGCCACACCCTGGAGGCGCTCGCCCACGCGAACGTCCTGCTCGGGTTCGACTACGACGGCACGTTGGCCCCCATCGTGGCGGACGCCGCCGCCGCGTCCATGAGGCGAGCCACGGAGCACCTGCTCGACGAGGTGGCGCGCCTCTATCCCGTCGTCGTGATCTCCGGACGCGCGCAGGCCGACCTCGCTCGCCGATTGCGCGGCATCCCCTTGGCTGCCGTCGTCGGCAACCACGGCAGCGAAGGGTGGCACGCCTCCGCCGCTCGCCTCGACGAGGTCCGCCGCTGGCTGCCCGCGCTCGAAGAGCTAGCGGCGCGCCTCCCAGGAGTCACAGTAGAAGAGAAGGGCGTCTCGATCGCCTTGCACTATCGACGCTCGCGGGAAAAGAAGGTTGCCCGCTCGGAGATCATTCGGCTGGTGACCACGCTCCGGGGGGCGCGCGTCATCGCAGGGAAGCAGGTGGTGAACATCTTGCCGCGCGATGCGCCGCACAAAGGAATCGCGCTCGAACGAGCGCGGAGACAGCTCGGGTGCGACACGGCGCTCTACGTGGGCGACGACCGCGCGGACGAGGACGTCTTCGCGCTCGACCAGCCAGGACAGCTGCTGGGCGTCCGCGTCGGACGCAGCCGCATCACGGCGGCCCCGTACACGATCGCCGACCAGCGCGCGATCGACACTCTGCTGCGGACCCTCCTCGACCATCGCCGGCGCCGCCAACCGAGGCAAGCCATCGGATGAACGCCGAAACCCAAGAGATGGGCTCCCCGGGGCCGGCTCTCGGTGAGGTCCTGGACTTCATGAGGCTGGTCTGGCGACTGGACCACGCGCTGCAACGTCGCTCCAAGCGCATGGAGCAGTCTTTGGGCGTGACGGGGCCCCAGCGCCTGGTTCTTCGGATCGTCGGACGGTTCCCCGGCATCCCCGCCGGTCACCTCGCACACCTGCTCCACGTTCATCCGAGCACGCTGACGGGCGTCATCAAGCGCCTCGAGCGCCAGCACCTGCTGCGCAAGCGCGCCGACCCACGCGACGCGCGACGGGGCCTGCTCAGCTTGACCGACCGTGGACGGGCCATCGACGCCGTCTCGGAAGGCACGGTCGAGGCGGCCGTTCGCGACGGGCTGTCGCGGGTTTCGGCGCGAGACGTCGACGCGGTTCGCAGGGTGCTGACCGCGCTCGCCGAAAAGCTCGAGGAAACCAGCGGCGGCCGGGGGCAGATTCTTTGACCCGAGACGTGCCGCCCTCGGAGCTTCGGGTTCTCGTGGGACTCCTGCGCGTGAGCGACCACTGCATCTTCACGTGGCGACGGCGCGAGGGTTCGGACCGACGCGCGGTCGTCGTACAAGATCACCACTGCACGTCCTGCGTCGCCGAAGCCGTTCGCCGTGGGTTCGACGTCGAGCACGCAGGCGACGCCGCCGGAGAGCCGTGAGGGGAGCTGCGGCGGGCCTCTCGGCTCCGGCGCGCGCCCGGCCGAGCCTCGCGCCGCCGGCTCCGGCCAGAGCTGTCGGACGCGTTCGTCGCCCGTCCCGAGCGTCGCAAGATGACGCCCGAAACGAGGGGATCCAGGCTTCGGCCGCCGTCAGTCCTCGATGAGGTGCTTGAGCGCCTTGCCACGCGATGACAGCCGGAGCTTGTTCAGCGCTTTGGCTTCGATCTGGCGAATGCGCTCCCGCGTCAGCTCGAATTCGGCGCCGACTTCTTCCAGCGTGTGCTCGGTGTTATCCCCAATGCCGAAGCGCTGGCGAAGAATCCTTTCCTCTCGCGGCGTCAGGGTCGCCAACACTCCGCGCATCCGCTCGACGAGCTCCGTCGCGATGAACGCCTCGTCAGCCGGAACCGCAGCCTTGTCGTCCACGAAGTCGCCGATCTGCGCGTCGTCCCCGGAACCGCTCGGCGCATCGAGGGACAGCGGCTGGCGCGCAACCTTCATCAGCTGAACGACTCGATCCTCGGGCAGGGACATCTGCGCCGCGATCTCGTCGGCCGTCGGCTCGCGACCGAGCTTCTGGACGAGCACACGCCTCGTGCGCGCGAGCTTGCTCAACGTCTCGCTCATGTGGACAGGGATGCGGATCGTGCGCGACTGGTCGGACAAGGCACGCGCGACGCCCTGCCGAATCCACCAGGTCGCGTACGTGGAGAACTTGTATCCCCGCCGGTAGTCGAACTTGTCGACGGCCCTCATGAGGCCGATGTTGCCCTCCTGGATGAGATCCAGGAATTGCAGCCCTCGGTTCAGGTATTTCTTCGAGACGGAGACGACCAGCCTCAGATTGGCCTCGACGAGCGAGGCCTTCCCGCGCGCGGCGGTCTGCTCCCCCGCCTCTATCTCGCGCACCGTTACGCGCAGCGCGGCGGCCGTCTGCTGCGCGACCTGCTCGACCTTCCTGATCTCTTTGCGGGCCTCGCTGACCGTGCGCGCCATCTGCTCGATCTCGCCTACCCCGAGGCCCAGCTTGCGCGCGACCACGCGCTGCCGCAGCGGCGACGACCGCATCTCCCTCGCGGCCCTGGCGAGCTCCTTGGCCGAAAATGCGCCTCGCTCTTCGCAGGCGGCGATCTTCCGCTCGGCGCGCTCGAGCCGCTCGAACAAGTCTTTGAGCGGGCCGACGACCCGATCGATCTGTTCCTTGTGCATCCGGAGATCCGCGAGGCCATCGACCACGCGGCTGCGAACGGCCGGCTGCACGGTCCCGCGCCGATTGCGCTCGGGTCGAAGCCGCCCCACTTCCGCGAGAACACCACAGACGCGTTCTACGTGCCGCTTCTCGTCGAAGTCCTCGGCCTCGACATCGAGGCCTCCGACGACGTCGTTGATGCGCACCGTCCCGCCGCGCAGTCCTTCGCACAGGGAAAGGATCGCCTCGACGGCGACCGGAGACTCGACGGCGGCGTGCAGGACGCGCCGCCGCCCCTCCTCGATGCGCTTCGCGAGGTGTATCTCGCCCTCCCGGGAGAGCAGCGAATACGCCTTCAACGTGCGTAGGTATTGCCCGAGTGGATCGGGTCCCGCGGACTCACGACCATCGGCATCGTTGTCGGCCGCAGGGGCGGCTTCGCTCTCGACGTCCGGCTCCGGTTGTTCGATCTCGACGGACTCGTCGGAGCTCATGAAGGCCATCCTTGAAGGCCGCGCGGAACGACCGCGGAACGCTTCGGCACGATCGACCGCGATGGTCTTCTCGGGAGAAGACCGGTGGGCACCGCCATGTGCGACGCCCCCGGATCTCCAAGGTCGAACGCAGTTACCAGCGACCGCCGCCGCCGCCGCGTCCGAATCCACCACCACGGCCGCCGCCGCCGCCGCCACGCTCCTGCGCTTCGTTCACGTTGATGGCACGGCCATCGAGCTCGCGCCCGTTGAGCTGCGCGATGGCGTCTTGCGCCTCCTGGTCCGAGGACATCTCGACGAAGGCGAAGCCGCGCGGACGCCCAGTGTCACGGTCCGTCACGATCTTGGCGTCCGCGACCGCCCCGAACTGTCCGAAGGTGTCCCGAAGCTCGACCTCGGTGGTGTTGAACGAAAGATTTCCAACGAAAACACGTCTACCCATTGTTCTTGTCTCCTGTATCGTTTCGACGGAAACAGCCGTCGCGCTGAAGCCTAAAGCCAGCCGGTGTCCGAGCTCGAACGAACCAGCGGCGAAGCTGCGACGTGAGAGACGAAGAACGGAAAGAAGTAGAAGCTCGGCTGCGCTTCTATCACGAACTCGCCCAAACGCGAGGTTTCGTTTTCGCTGCACCGCCCGGTCTGATACCCTGATCTCGAGTTCCCGTACGTTCGCTTCGTCGGTCTCGCTCCTGCGTTCGTCATGGCGCGAGGTCGAATCCAGTGAGCGCAAACGCCCTGGGCTTCTGCGGCGGCAGGTCCGCCAGAACCAGCACGCGAGCGACGTACGGCGCCGAAGCCACCGTTGCCCGCCTGCACCGCCAGCGGGGAAGCCATGTCAGCGGAGGAGCCAGGCGGCGCTCGATTCTTCGACGAGCGCAGACGCGAACGCGGGTGGGCCGACCGGGTCGTCAAGCGCCAGCACGCGCTCGGGCGCCTGGTCGTCCTCGACGTGATGACGACCGATCCGGAGCTTCTGGGATACCTGCGCGCGCTCGACAGGGCCGCGCTGTGGGTCGAAGAGGCTGGTGAAGGCGGCGGGAAGTACCGGTTTGCCTGGGCGTCGGGATACGAGAACGGCGCGATGGTGCGCGTTCAGGGCATCCTGGCGGACGCCGGATTCAAGCCGTTTTCGCGCAGCGGTTCGTGAGGCGACGGCTCAGAGCTCACGAGAGGGAATGAAACCCTCGAGCTCGGAGTCGAAGCGCCCATCCAGCCGGCTCCGGAGCGCCTCGGCCACGTCGTTCTCATCTTCCATCGCGAGCGCCTCTCGAACGAAGGCCTCCGCCTCGGCGATCGATGATCCTCGGACCACTGATTTGACCAGCGGAATCCGATCCCTGTCCATCGACAGCTCTCGGAAGCCGAGCCCGATGAGCACCCAGGTCAAAAACGGATCGCCGGCCATGTCTCCGCAGATCGAGATCGGCGCGTCCGCGGCCGCCGCCATCGCCATCAAGGACTTCAACGTGCGGAGCACGGCGGGGTGCAGGGGCTGATGGAGATGCGTGACGTCGCCGTTCTCCCGATCGGCCGCGAAGGCGTACTGGATGAGGTCGTTCGTTCCGACGCTGAGGAAATCGGAGTGCCTCGCGAGGTGATCGGCCGTGAGCGCGGCGCTCGGCGTTTCGACCATGACGCCCAGCGCGACGGCGGCGTCGTAAGAGGCGTGCTCCGCGTCGAGCTCGGCTCGGACCTGGTCCGAGAGCGCGCGCAGCTGTCGCAGCTCTCCGACGCCCGAGACGAGCGGGAACATGATTCGGACCGGACCGACGGCCGACGCGCGATAGAGCGCGCGGAGCTGGCGCTTGAAGATCTCCGGCCGCAGCAAGGAGAATCGTGTCGAGCGGATTCCGAGCGCCGGGTTCTTCCCGGGGAAGACCTTCACCGAAGCCGGCAACTTGTCCGCTCCGATGTCGAGCGTTCGGAACGTGATCGGGAGCCCCTTGGCCGACCGGATCGCCGAGACGGCGTCGTCGAATTGCTCCTGTTCGCTCGGCAGATCCGCGCGTTCGAGGTAGAGGAACTCGGTGCGGAAGAGCCCGACGGATTCGGCGCCGGCCGCGACGGCCGCGGACACACCGACGAGCGACTCGACGTTCGCGCCGAGATGAACGGCGACGCCGTCCCGCGTGATCGACGGGAGGGCGCGGAGATCCTGCATGCGCCGCTCACGATCGCGCTCCGCGGCACTCCGCTCGCGGAACGCGCGCAGCACGGACTCGTCGGGATCGATGATGACCTCGCCCCGGATCCCGTCGACGATCATCGGTGCGCCGGGGCGCACCTTGGCCGTGACCCCCTGCACTCGCACGACGTACGGCACGCCGAGCGCGCGAGCGATGATCGCGGCGTGCGAGGTCGTACCGCCGCTTTCGCTGGCCACCGCGGCGACGCCTGCGTGATGGAACCCGAAGAGATCCAAAGGGCCCAGCTCGACGCCGACGGCCACCGCGTCACGCGGCGAGCTGGCCTCCGGGCGCAGCTCGGGCAGCCCAATCAAGACGCGCAAGAGACGGTCGGCCGCGGCTTCGAAGTCGGCGGCGCGATCGCGAAAATACGGATCGTCGAGCCGCGCGAACGTCACTCGGATCTGCTCGAGCGCGCGCGTCACCGCCGATTCCGCCGAGAAGCACTCGCTCTCGACGAAGCGCTGCGCCTCACCGGCGAGCTCGGGGCTGCGCAGGATGGCCCTGTGAAGCTCGATCAGATCGAGCGCCGTCCCGCCCTGCCCCGTCAGCTGCCGGCGCAAGCGATCGAGCTGCTGCTCGGCAGTTTCGATCGCCGCGGTCAAACGCGCGAGCTCGCTCTGCCGATCGTGGCGAAGGATCCGCCGCTCGGCGACGGACACGCTGACCTCGGTCAGATACGCGGGACCGATCGCGATCCCCCTCGAAGCACCCAGCCCCCGCAGTCGGATCATTCACCCAGCATGGACGACTTCGTCGTCGCCACAAGCCCTATCGGCGACGGGGGCCGGGCCAGCGCCCCGACCTGAACGCGGTGTTCACCCCTTCGCCGCGGAGCGGACGGTGCCGGACAAGCGTCCCGCCCCACGGCCCCGTTCGACTCGGCCTCCCTGTCTGGCACACTACCCACAGAGTGACCCACTCGCCGACGACCGTCTTCCTGCACCGAGCGCGCCTCGTCTTCATGCTGGCGTCGCTGGTCCCGACGGTGCTCATGACGGCCATCGGGATCGTCCTCGTCGCCTCGGGCGGATCTCTCACGATCGTCACCGGGATCCTCGTCCTCGCGTTCTGCGCGACTGCGCTCGCGGGCTACCTCTTCGGTACCTACTTCGTCACGCGGGGGGCAAACCTGGCGAAGGTCCAGAACGAGTTCCTCTCGTCGGTGTCGCATGAGCTGCGCACGCCGTTGACGTCGATCCTCATGTTCATCGAGACGCTGCGCGAGGAGCGCGTGACGTCGCCCGAAGAGCGACGGCGATGCCTCGCGATCGTGCATCAAGAGCTGACCCGCCTCGACGGGCTCGTGGGCAACCTCATCCAGTTGTCGAAGATCGAGTCGCGCCGCGCCATCCTCGAGCGCAGCCCCGTTCGGGTCGCGGACGTCATCGAAGACGCCCTCGCCGCGTTCGACGCGATCAGCCTCGGAAGCGACGCGCGCGTGCGGACGACCGTCGAACCCGACCTGACCGTCTTCGGCAATCGAGCCGCCCTCGCGCAGGCGGTAGGAAACCTCCTCAGCAACGCCCTCAAGTTCACGCCCGCCACCGAGAAGAAGATCGACGTCCGAGCCGACGCCGATTCGGCGACGGTCTCGATCTCGGTCAGCGACAACGGCCTCGGCGTACAACGCCTCGAGCGCAAGGCGATCTTCGAGAAGTTCGAGCGCGGCTCTGCGGCGACGTCGGACAACACGCCCGGCTCCGGGCTGGGCCTCGCCATCGTGCGCGCCATCGTCGAGGCGCATCGCGGAAAGGTCGAGGTTCACTCCGAGCCGGGCCGCGGCGCGACCTTCCGCATCCTGCTGCCTCGGCACCGAGCCACGACATGAGCCCGCCGGAAATCACGCACCGATGATCGGGCGCCCGGCCGGATCGTCGTCCTCTCGGCGGGTGAGACGTGGCGATTCAGGCCCGGACCACCCCTACGAGCGTCCGGCGGCCGCGGCGGCCACCGACCCTCACCACCCCAGGAACGCCTTCAGGCGGCTGCGCAGATCCGTCACGCTCGGCGGCTTCGTTTGATCCTGCCGGCACCGGCAGCGCTGGGACGGCGGCACGTTGCCGAGCACCTGCTCCACGTGAGCGCCACAACCCGCGAAGGTCGGACGCCCACACTTGCGGCAGTCGACGCGGCGGCACATCAGGCCGCCTCCTTTCCGGCGCTCTCGGCCTCGTCGAGCTTGCGGCGGACCTCGCCCATGTCCAGCGCGCGAACCTGCTCGACCAGCTTGTCGAGACGCGCGCCCGGCATCGCGCCTGGGAACGCGCCGAGCAGCACGCCGTCGCGAATGACCATCAGCGTGGGAATCGCGCGGACGTCGAACGCCGCCGCGAGAGCCGGCTCGGCCTGGGCGTCGACCTTGCCGAACACGACGTCCGGATGCCGGCGCGACGCCGCCTCGAAGACGGGGGCGAAGGCGCGGCAGGGCCCGCACCACTCGGCCCAGAAATCGAGCACGATCGTGCCCTGCTTGACGGTCTGTGGAAAGGTCGCCTCTGTCACGGTCACGGTCGCCATGTTGGCCTCCTGGCCGGTGAGAGCCACCTCGCGTGGAAAGGATTCACGCGCTCTCCGCCAAGAACGTCCGCACCGCCGTCCTCACCGACGCCTGCACCGCGGGGGGCACCGGCACCGCGGCTCCCGCCGTGCGGCAGAGCGCGAGCGTCCGCTTCAGTGAGTCGCACGTCCCTCGGCACCGCGCACACCCTTCCAGGTGGCGCTCCATCTCGGCGCAGCGCTCCGCGCTGATCTCGCCGTCGAGGTGCTGCGAGAACATCGTCAGGACGTCGGGGCACGCCGTGGTTCCCGGCAGCGTCGGCTCGACGCCGAGGAGCGGGCCGACGCGTTCGCGGATCGCGAGCCGCGCGCGATGGAGGCGGCTCTTGACCGCTTGCACGCTGGCGCCCACCACCTCTGCGACCTCGGGCGCCGTCAGTCCCTCGACGTCGCGGAGCAACAGGACCTCCCGGTACGCGGGCTCGAGCCCCGCGATGGCGGCCTCGAGCGCGCGCTCCACCTGCTTGCTCGCCAGCACCTCATCGGGACCGTCGCCCGGCGCCTCCAATCGTCCAGCGTCCGCGGCCGCGTCGGTCTCGAGCGAGCGTTCGACCTCGGGCGCGAACTTGCTGCGACGGCGCTTCTTGATGCAATGACTGCGCGCGATCGTGTAGAGCCACGTCGACAGCGAGGAGGCTCCACGAAACTCCCGCACGCCGCGGGCCATCGCGAGCAGCGTTTCTTGCAAGACGTCCTTCGCGTCCTCGGGATCGCGGCACATCTTCATGCCGAAGCGATAGACGTGCGCTTGGTGCCTCTCGAGCAGCGCCTCGAGCGCGTGCTCGTCCCCGGCACGCGCCGACGCGAGGAGGTCCTCGTCCGACTGACCAGGCTCGTTCACGCTGGAATCTTACCCGGCGGACGAAGCCGGGGCGACGTCGGGACCCGCGGCACCGCCCGCGTCGATCCAGAGCTCGACCGCTGGAGGGTGCAAGAGCGTGCCGTAGGCGGGGCAGCTCTTGATGGCCCGCTCGATCCCGGCGACGTGCTTCGCGGGAAGCCCGGGCGGCAGGCGAACCTTGAACGTCATCCGGCCAATCCGCGAGACCGGCACCCGCTCCTTCTCGGCGAGGACCTCGACGGACAGCCCTTCGGGCGAGAGCCCGCGTCCGTACAGATAGGCCGACGCGAAGTAGTGGGCGCACGCTGCCACCGAGACCGACATGACGTCCAGCGGCGACGGCCCGCGGTCCTCGCCGCCCGGAACGTTCGCGGGCTGGTCGAACACGAGCTCGTGCGAGCCGATTCGCGCCCGGCTGCCGACCTTCCCCATCGATTCGATCATGACCTTCATGACCGGTGAGAGCCGCGGCCGACCGAAAGGGTTCGCGCGAGGCTGACGATCCCGAAGCAGCGACGAATCCTTTTGAGTGAGCTTGGCTCTCACCTCATGGAAGGAGTCCTCGATCGCTGCTTGGGGACCGGGCTCGGCTTCGTCCGGAGAGCGCGCGGCGGGTCGCATCGCCGGCCCCCCCCCGCGCCCTCACTCCTTCTTCATGTCGCCTGCCGCGACGGTGCCGCCCTTGGCCTTGCACTGCTTCTCGCTCATCCCAATCCAGCCCTTGCCCTTGCAGCCGTTCTGGCCCTTGCACGCGTTATCGGCGCTCTTGCAGGCGCCCTTGCCCTTGCAAGCGTTGACGCCTTCGCAGTGGACCTTCGCCGTGTCCTTCGCGGACGCGAGCAGCGGCGTCATCGTGAGAAACATCCCCGCCGCCATCGCGGCGATCGTCGTGCCCTTGAGGTTCGTCATCGTGTGTCTCCTGTTCGTCTCGAGCCGTGGTTGATTGGGTGTCGTGAGACTGCTCTACGGGACCGCCGTGTAGACCTGGTCGCGGCCGCCCGCGCTCGGCGTGTGCGCGGCGTCGGCGCCGGCGGCGTTGTGGCAGCCGACGCAAATCGTCTTCGCGGTCCCGCTGCCGCCGAGGCCGTCGGCGACGACGCCGGCCGCATCGTGTGGCGCTTCGCTGTCGAGCGGCACCCGCTCGTACCAGTACCAGTTGGCGCCGCCGGCGCTGTCGGCGGCCGTCTTCGTGTAGTACGCGTAGCCGACGGGGGTCGTCGAATCGGCGGTGGCCAGCAGCTCCTTGACGGCCGCCGCGCCCGCGGGCCACGCCGTCGTGTCAGTCGCGTGGGCGGCGATGAGATCGTTGGAGCAGATCCGGTTGAAGCCGTGCGGCGACGGCGACCGAGCCGCGTGCACGGCTGACTCGCAGTGCCAGGTCTTGTAGGCGCCCTGCGTCAGCCAGGCCTCGACGGCGGTCGCGCCTTGCGGCAGGTCGCTCGCCTTCGTGGCCGAGTCGCTCCCGCACCCGAGAGCGCCCGTCCACAGCACGGCGCCGAGCGCCGCGGATCTCATCAGCATCGCGTCGATCTTCATCAAGCTCTCCTTGTCGAAATGACCCACGCGAGTACGCGGCCCGCCGGACCCGCGTTAGGGGGCGACCCCGAGAAAGAGAAAAAAGATGCGCGCGCGGCCATAACCCGGTCAGCGGCGGCGGCGTATGACCGCCGTGCGGGGCGCGACGCCAGGACACCAGCCGCCCGGATCGCGGGACCACGCGGCGGCGAGCGCCGCGCCCCTAACGATCTCGGGAGACCGACCGTATTGCCGCGACGGGGACGCCACGGAGGAGGATCTCATGTTGGCTTATGCGGCCGGCGACGAGCAGGCCTTCGGGCGGCTCTTTGCGGCGCTGGCTCCCGGCGTTCACCGGTTCTTCCTCCGCTCCTTTCGAGATCGCTCCGTGTGCGACGAGCTCCTTCAGACGACCTTCCTCCGAGTCCACCGTGGTCGCGCGAGCTACCAGGCGGGGATGCCGCTGCGTCCCTGGCTCTTCACGATCGCGGCGCACGTGCGCCGGGACGAGCTGCGGCGGGTGCTTCGCCTGCGTGAAGACGCCGGCGAGGAGGCGCTCGCCGCCGCCGAGGAGGCGAGCGCCCGCGGCGGCGCGGCGGACGCCGAAAGGGCCGTCGTGGAGGGAGACGTCGCCGCGCGCGTGCGCGCCGCGCTCGACGGGTTGCCCGAGACCCAGCGCGTCGTCATCCAGCTGCACCGCTTCGAGAGCATGACGTTCGCCGAGATCGCAGCCGTGCTCGGCACGTCCGAGGTCGCGGTGCGCGGGCGCGCGTTCCGTGCCTACGCGCAGCTGCGCAAGGCCCTCGAGCCCGTGCTCGAGCGAGGCGCGCCATGAGCGCGACGCCGCACATCGAGGATGACGCGCTCGCCCTGGTCGCGTTGCCGCTCGGCGATGCGCAGAGGATCGCGGCGTACGCGCACGCGCGCGCTTGCGAGCCCTGTCGGCGCGCGCTGCGGGGCGCGTCCACGCTGCTCGGTCACGTCGACGCGCTCGCTGACCAGAGCCCGCCCGCGCCCGCCGTGCTGCGCGCGATCGCTCGCCCCGTGGTCGCCGAGCTCTCGGCGCTCGTCGTGCCGGGGGGCCGGATCGCGGGCGTGCTCGCCGCCTCTTGGGGCGTGCTGGTATCCCTGGCCAGGCACCGCGCCGCGGGCGCCCCCGCGTGGCTGACGTCCGTGACGGGGCTCTGCGCCGCGCTGGCGTGCTCGCTGCTGGTGCGCCGCGCGCGCGCGGCCGCGACGGTCGCGGCTGTCGGCTCGTCACTGCTCATGACCGCCTTCGCGTGGACGGAGACGGGAGCTCTCTCGGCGGCGGGCCTTCATTGCATGCTCACCGAGATCGCGGGCGCAGTCCTGCCGTTCGCGCTCGTCGCCCGGCTCGGGCTGCGCCGCCGCACGCTCGATCTCGGCGCGCCGATGGTCGCGGTCGCCGGCGCGGGCGCGCTGGCCGCGCAGGCAGCGCTCCACTTGACCTGCCCGGGGCGCGGCGCGGGCCTACACCTGCTCGTCTTCCACCTGGGGGGCCTCGCCGCGACGCTCGCCCTGGCCAGCGTCGTCTCGTGGCGGCTGCGCCAGCCCGCGGCATGCTGACTTCGCGTCGACTACGCAGTGCCACCGACGGGTGGAAACGTCGGCTCGAGGGCCCGACGGCGGTGGCTGAAGATCTGCTCCAGCCGATGGCGCACGAACAGTGCGTGTGCGAGCTCGCCGAACGGACCGAACGGTAGCGCGCAGTCGACACGGTCGCGGATCGACGTCCCACCGGGCACCTCGACGTTGGCGGCGGGGTCAGGATCGAGAACCGCCGCGTGCGGGGTGAGCGGCTCGAGGTTGCCCGCCTCGGCGAAGAACCCGAACACCTCGGGTCTCGACCCGGGGGACCAGCTGCTCAAGCTCGAGGAAGTACCCACCCCTCCCCCTGACGCGCCCCGATGCGGTTCGGTTACAGGCGCGTGCGTCCGCCCTCCCTTGTAACCGCGCTCGCCCCTCGTACGTTTCAGCCCGTCATGAGACATCGCGGACGGAGGCCGTCGTGATCGGCCCGAGCCACGTGCACATCATCGTGGGCGGCGGTCTCGCCGGCGGTCTGGTGGCGCTGGCGCTCGCCGATGCCGGGCGCGGCGCAGGCGTGGCGCTCGTCGAGAGCGCCCGCGCGCTCGGCGGCGACCACACGTGGTCCTGCCACGAGACAGACCTCGACGACGCCGCGAGGTCCCTCGTGACGCCGCTCGTGGCGCACCGCTGGCCACGACACATCGTGCGGTTCCCAGGACGAGAGCGGCGGCTCGATTCCGGATACCTCACGGTCACGAGCGATCGCTTCGCGCGGCTCGTGCGCGAGCGACTCGAGCGCGCCGGCGCGCGCGTGCTGCTCGGCGTGCAGGCCGTCGAGGTCGGTGAGCGCCGCGTGCGACTCGCCGACGGCAGCGTCCTCGAGGGAGACGTCGTGCTCGATGCGCGCGGCCCGGACCGAAGCGCCGGCGGCGCGCGCGGGTACCAGAAGTTCGTCGGGCTCGAGCTCGCGCTCGAGGACGACGGACCTTGGGAGCAGCCCGTCGTCATGGACGCTTCGGTGGCCCAGACCGAGGGGTTCCGGTTCGTGTACGTGCTCCCCTTCTCGCGTCGCCACGTGCTCGTCGAAGACACGGTGTACGACGAGGACAGCCTCGTCGACGTCGCCGCATTCGAGCGGCGCGTGACCGCCTACGCCGAAGCGCACGGGGCGCGCATCGCGCGCGTGCTACGGCGCGAATCGGGGGTGCTGCCGCTCCCGATGATCGCCGAGCGGAGCGGGGCGCCAGGCGGCCCGCTCGCCATCGGCTATCGCGGTGGATTCTTCCATGGCGTCACGGGCTATTCACTCCCCGAAGCGGCGCGCGTCGCGCTCGCCCTCGCGCGCGCCAGGACGCGCGAGGACGCGGCGCGCGCGCTCGCAACGCTGACGCGCGCACGCGCAGGCCAACGACGCTTCGAGCGCCTCCTGGCCCGATTGTTGTTCCGCGCGCTACCGGCGCCCACGCGCTGGACCGCGCTCGAGCGCTTTTATCGGCTGCCCCTCGAGACCATCGCGCGCTTCTACGCCTCGCGCAGCACGGCCCTCGACCGCGCGCGCCTGCTCGTGGGGCGCCCGCCCGCGGGGCTGGCCTGGCGGCAGCTGCTGAGCGCCGCCCGGGAGGCCGCATGAACGCCCGCGTGCGCGCGCGCATCGACTCCGAAGGCCAGCTCGCCGCGCTGGTCGACGAGGCCCTGGCGCCAGCGCGGCTCGAGCGCCTCGTACACGCCGAGGACTGGCCCGACGCGCCGGATCCCGCGGCCGCCGCGATGCCGCGCGAGCTGTGGGCGCGCGCGCTCGGCGATCTCGCGCGCGACATGCTCGCGCGCCCAGGGCGGCAGTTCCGCGCGCGCCTCGCCGAGCTCGCGTTCCGGCTCGGCGACGGCCCCGGCGAGCCGCCACGCGCGCTCGGAGCCATCGTGGAGATCATCCACGCCGGCAGCCTCGTCGTCGATGACATCGAAGACGGTTCGCGCACGAGGCGCGGTGAGCCCTGCCTGCACGTGCGTTACGGGGTGCCGCTCGCGCTCAACGCCGGCAATTGGATGTACTTCTTGGCGCTCGGCCTCGTCGACGCCCTCGAGCCTGCGCCGCCCCCCGTGCGCGAGCGTCTCCGCTCCGTCCTCGTCGACGCGATGGCGCGCTGCCACCTCGGGCAGGCGCTCGATCTCGGCCTCGACGTCGCGCGGCTGCCGCGCGCGATCGTCTATCGGGCCGTCGCGACGAGCACCAGCCTGAAGACCGGCGCGCTCATGGAGCTCGCGGCGCGCCTCGGCGCCATCGTCGCGCGCGCGCCGGCAGAGCGCGAGGAGGCCCTCGCGCGCTTCGGACGGAGGCTCGGGCTCGGGCTGCAAATGCTCGACGACTTCGGCAACCTCACGACCCGCACCGACGCCGGCTCGGACAAGGCGCTCGAGGATCTCCGCAACGGCACGCCGACCTGGCCTTGGGCGCTGGCCGCGCGCGCGCTCGATGACGCCGCGTTCGGGGAGCTGCAGGAGGCAGCGCTCGCGCTTCGGCAAGGCGGCGGCGCCGACGACGGCCGCGCGCGCTCGCTCGCGGCGGCGCTGCGCATGGCGGTCGGCCGCGCCGGGCGGGACCAGGCCTCTCGGTACCTGAGCGCCGCGCTCGCCGAGCTCTCGGCAGCCGTGGGTCCGAGGCCGGAGCTCGCGGCCGTGGCCGCCGAGATCGAGCGACTGGGAGCCGCCTATGGCTGACGCGCGCGTCGCGATCATCGGGAGCGGCTTCGGGGGATTGGCCGCGGCCGTGCGCCTGCAGGCGGCGGGCGCCGAGACGGTGCTGTTCGAGGCGCGCGATCGCGCAGGCGGGCGCGCCTACGTGCACGAGGACCATGGCCACACGTTCGACGGCGGCCCCACGGTGATCACGGCCCCGCACGTCTTCGAGGAGCTCTTCGCCCTCGCAGGCGAACGCCTCGACGATCACGTCCGGCTCGAGCCCGTCCGGCCCTTCTATCGGCTCGAATGGGCCGACGGCTCGCGCTTCGACTACGGAGGCACGCCAGAGGAGGTCCGCGCGCGCGTCGCCGCCCTCTCCCCCGGCGACGCCGAGGGCTTCGAGCGCTTCATGGACTACAGCCGCCGCGTCTTCGAGGCGGGCTACGAGGGCCTCGTGGACGCCGCCTTCCTGCGCTTCGCGGACATGGTGCGCGTCGCGCCCCAGCTCGCGCGGCTCCGCGCCGACCGGTCCGTCTACGGCGCCGTGAGCCGCTTCGTCAAGGACGAGCGCCTGCGCCAGGCGCTGTCCTTTCACGCGCTGCTCATCGGCGGAAACCCCTTCGAGACGAGCGCGATCTACACGTTGATCCCGTTCCTCGAGCGCAAGTGGGGTGTCTTCTTCCCTCGGGGCGGCACGGGAGCGCTCGTCCGCGGCCTCGTCGAGCTCTACCGGCGCCTCGGCGGCGAGCTGCGCCTCTCGACCCCCGTGTCTCGCGTCGTCGTGCGCGAGGAGCGAGGACGGCCGCGCCACGAAGTTTCGTTCGAGCAGCCCGACGGCGACATGCGCAGCGAATCGTTCGACGCCGTCGTGTCGAACGGCGATCTCCACGACACCTACGCGCGTCTCTATGCCGGCGCGCCTGCCGCCGACGAGCGGCGCACCCGGCTCGAGCGGATGCAGTGGTCCATGTCTCTCTTCATCGTGTATTTCGGCACACGCCGGCGCTACGAAGGGCGCGCGCACCACACGATCCTGTTTGGACCGCGCTACCGCGAGCTCTTGCATGAGGTCTTCCACGGGCCGGCGCTGCCGCCCGACTTCAGCCTCTATCTGCACCAGCCCACGGTGACAGATCCGACGCTCGCCCCGCCTGGCGGCGAGACGTTTTACGTGCTGGCGCCCGTTCCGCACCTCGGCGCCGCCGACGTCGACTGGTCGCGGGAGGCCGAGCCGTACGCCGATCGGATCCTCGCGGCGCTCGAAGCCGCAGGCCTGCCGGGGCTGCGGCGCGAGATCTCGTGCCGCCGCGTGTTCACGCCGCTCGACTTCCGCAGTCGGCTGCGCGCGTTTCAGGGGTCGGCCTTCTCGGTCGCGCCCCGCCTCGGGCAGAGCGCGTACTTTCGTCCGCACAACAAGGACCCTCGCATCCCGGGGCTCTACTTGGCGGGCGCGGGCACGCACCCGGGCGCGGGTGTCCCCGGCGTGATCAACTCGGCCAAGGCGACGGCGCGGCTCGTGATCCGCGATCTCGGCCTCGCGCGCGCGGAGGCGCTTGCATCGTGACGCCCACGTCGCGAGCGCTGTCGCGCGCGGTGCTTCGCCGTCACGGGCGGAGCTTCGCGTGGGCGGCGCGCCTCTTGCCCGCGCGCGTGCGCGCCGACGCGACCGCGCTCTATGCCTGGTGCCGACGCTGCGACGACGCGGTCGACCTCGCGCCCGATCCGGCGGCGGCGCGCGCCGCCCTCGCGCGCCTGCGCGCCGAGCTCGACGAGGTGTACGGCCCAGGCGACGTCGCCGATCCCGTGCTCGCGGGCCTTCAGGACGTCGTGCGCCGCACGGCGCTCCCGCGCCGGCCCTCCGACGAGCTGCTCGACGGCATGGAGATGGACCTCGGTGAAGTCCGATACGCGTCCTTCGACGAGCTCGTCGTCTATTGCCGCCGCGTCGCCGGCACGGTCGGCCTGCTCATGGCGCACCTCTTCGGGGTGCGCGACGCCGCGACGCTCGCGACGGCCTCCGACCTGGGTGTCGCCATGCAGCTCACCAACATCTGCCGCGACGTCGCCGAGGACGAGCGGCGCGGCCGCGTCTACCTGCCCGCCGAGCTGCTCGACGGCGTGCTGGTCCCCACCGAGGGCGGCGCGCGAACGGCGCGCGTCGTGGCCGAGCTCCTGCGGCGAGCGGACGCCTTCTACCGACGCGGCGATCTCGGCCTCGCGATGCTTCCGGCTTCGTACGCGGTCGCCATGCGCGCAGCGCGCCTCATCTACGCGGAGATCGGCGCCGTCATCGAGCGGCGTGGGTACGACGTCTCGCGCGGTCGCGCCGTCGTGTCGCCGGGACGCAAGCTGGCGCTGGTCCTGCGCGCCTTCCTCTCCACGTTTGTGGCGCAGCTCGCGCCGCAAAAGAGGCTGGCGACGTGAACGACGTCTTTGGCGCGATCTCGGTCTACGTGGGGCGCATACGCGACTTCAGGCGCGTCGACTGGATCGTCTACGTCGCATGGGTGGGGCTCATGCTCGGCCTGTGCGCCACGACGGGAGGCTTCGTCTGGCTGGGGCGCCGCGCGGGCGCGCCGCTGCCGCCCGAGGCCCGCCTCGTGCCGCTGGGTGCGGCGATCTTCACGGCGGCCATCGCCGTCGACACGATCGGGCACCGGACGATTTACAAGGAGGCGCTGCGCGGCGGCGAGGCGCTCGTCCATCACGTCATCATCGCCCTCGGCGTCGGCAGCTGCGTGCTCCTCTGCGCGGCCTACCAGGGGGGGCGCGCCTACGGCGTCCCTGCCCTCGTGCTCACGGCGCTGTCGTTCGTGTACAGCCTCGTCGACGAAGTCATGCACTGGCGCCGCTACCTGGCGGCGAGGTCGGACGTCGTCGAGATGTGGAGCCACGTGTTCATCCTCGTGGGACACGCCACCATGATGGTCGCCTGGTGGTCGTGGTACGCGCACGGATACGCGGGCGTCGCCGAGACGCTGGCCGCCCTACGCGAGCGCTGGCCGTGAGCCGTGCGCATGCTTTCGCTTTGCTGCTCTTTTCGGCGACCGCGGCGGGCGAGGCCCGCGGTGCCGGCGCCGTGACGCACGCGCCGAGCGCCATCGAGCAGGCTTACCGCGCGGGACGCGCCGCCGAGGCGGCCGGCGACGATCGCGCGGCGCGCGGGTCGTATCAGCGCGGCGTGGCGCTGGGGCGGGCGGCGCTCGCAGAGGACCCCAACTCGCGCGAGGCGCTGCTGTGGCTGCCCGCGAATCTCGCGGGCGAGGCGCTCTCCCGCGGCAAGTTGCAGGCGCTCCGGGTCATCCCGGAGATCGAGTCGACGCTGCTGCGGCTCGAACGGCTCGACCCCGCGTACGACCATGCGGCGGCCGCGCGCGCTCTCGCCAACCTCTACTGGAAGGCGCCCGCCCTGATCTCCGTCGGCTCGACGAAGAAGGCGACCGAGTACTTCTCGCTCGCCCTGGCGCGCGACGGCGGGTTCCCCGGCAACCAGGCGCAGGCAGCGGCGTTCTTCGCCGACAACGGAGACTGCGAGCGGGCACGGCCACTCGCGGAGGCCGTCGCGCGACGCGCCGACCTCGCCAGCTTCGGCCCGGACGCCGCCGAATGGCGCGCCCTGGCCGACGGCGCCCTGCGAACCTGCAGAGGTGCGCGGTGAAGCGCATCCTCTTCGTCGCAGAGGCGGTCTCGCTCGCGCAGGTGGTCCGCCTCGTGACCCTGGCGCGTGCGCTCGACCCGCGGCGCTACGAGGTGCACTTCGCGTCGGCGATCTTCGACGATCTCGTGTTCGGAGCGCCGGACCTTCGACATTTCCAGCGGCACCGGATCGCGTCGCTGCCGGCCGCGGTGGTCGACCGCCGCGTCGCGCGCGGCCTGCGGCCCTACGGCACGCGAACCCTCGCCCGTTACGCGCGCGAGGAGCTGACCCTCTTCGACGCCGTGCGGCCCGATCTCGTCGTCGGAGATCTGCGGCTTTCGCTCGCCGCCTCGGCGCCGCTCGCGGGCGTGCCCCACGCGTGCCTCATCAACGCCTACTGGAGCCCGTTCGCCGAGCGTGACGGCTTTCCGCTCCCCGATCACCCGATCGTGCGCCTCCTCGGCGTCGAGCGTGCCGCGCGCCATTTCCCCGTGGCGCTGCCGCACGTCTTCCGGCACTTCGCGCGCCCCGTGAACGCGCTCCGCCGCGCGAACGGGCTGTCGGCGATCGGCAGCCTGCTCGAGGTGCTCACGCACGGAGACCACACGCTCTACGCCGACGCGCCGGCGCTCGCTCCCACGCGCGGGCTGCCTCCGCACCATCGGTACATCGGCCACGTGCCGTGGTCGCCCCCCCGCGCGCTGCCCGCCTGGTGGGACCGCCTCGACCCTGAGCGACCGCTCGTCTACGTCACGCTCGGATCCTCGGGGCGCGTGCAGTGCCTGCCGCTCGTCGTCGACGCGGCGCTCGAGCTGGGAGTCCAGGTGGTCGTCGCGACGGCGGGACGGCTCGCGCTCGACGTTCGCAGCGCCGATGTCCACGTCGCCGACTACCTGCCCGGCGATCTCGCGGCGCGGCGCGCGTCGGTCGTCGTCTCGAACGGCGGCAGCACGACCAGCTATCAGGCCCTCGCCGAAGGCCGCCCCGTGCTCGGGGTCGCGTTCAATCTCGACCAGTACCTGGCGATGCAGGCCATCGAGCGATTCGGCGCCGGGGTGTCGCTGCGCGCCGGCGCGCTCGCGCGGCGCAACGTCACGGCCGGGCTCGAGCGTTTGCTGGGCGAATCGGCCTTCGCGGCCCGCGCGAGAGGCGCGCGCGACGAGCTCGTGCGCTGGGACGCGCGCCCCCGCTTTCGCGCCTTCGTCGAGGAAGCCGTGGAGGCGGCGCCACGCCAGAGGCGCGGGGCGTCCGTGCCGTGACTTGAGGCCCGTCGCCGCGGCGCGGCCGCTCCTCCGCGGGACCCCGCGCGGCCCCGGGTCCGTGTTACCAAGAGCCCTCCCCGTGCGTACCAGGAACGAGAGCGGCTTGGACGCACCTACGGACGACGCCCTCATGCAGAGGTTCTGTCGCGGCGACGAGGCCGCCTTCGCCATGCTGTACCAACGCTACGCCGCTGTCGTGCTGACCTACCTCACGCGAATGATGCGAGACTCTGCGCTCGCGGAGGACGTGCTGCAGACCACCTTCCTTTCCTTCGTGCGGGCGCGCGGTCGCTACGAGCCGGGCACCAACGTCAAGGCCTGGATCTACGCCATTGCCACCAACGCCGGACGCGACGCCATGCGCCGGCGGCGGGCGCGCCCCGAACGGCTGACCGACACGGGCGCGCCTCCGGACGCCGTGTCCGAAGGCGCCGGGCCACGCGATCCAGCCGCGGCGCGCGCCGTCGAGGACGCCCTGGCGCGCCTGCCCGCCGACCAGCGCGAGGCCGTCGTGCTTCACAAGTTGCAGGAGCTCTCCTTCGACGAGATCGCGACCGCGCTCGGGATCTCTGTGGGCGCCGCCAAGGTCCGCGCTCATCGTGGATACGAGCGCCTTCGCCAGCTGCTGGGCCCGCTCGGGGGCGAGCCATGAACGCGCGGAGGGAGGACGCGCTCGACAGAGCCCGCGCCGCTGCGCTCGTCGAGATGCGCGCCAGGCCGACGGCTCCGTCGTGGCGAGCGCACGCCGCGCGCGTCGTGGCCGGCTTCACGCTCACGGCGCTGCTCGGAGCGACGGCTGTCCTCGCCACCTCCGACGCGGGGTGGCCGCGCCTCGTGCAGCGCGCACCGCTGCTGCTCGGGCTATGCGGGGTGGCCGCGCTCGGCGGCGTCGGGGCGCTCGCCCCACGGGGCCGCATCTGGCGCGCGGCCGCGCTGCTCGGCGGGTCCATCCTCATCGTCGCGCTCGTTCTGTCGCGCGGCGCGGGCGCGCCTTCATCGACGCCGGAATGGGTGTGCTCGGCCAGTCACGTCGGAATCGGCCTCATCCCGCTCGGGTTCGCGCTCTGGGGCCTGCGTCAATGCGCCTGGCGTTGGTCCCGCGCCCTCGCGGCCGGCCTCGGCGCCGGCACGGCGGGCGCGTTGCTGGGCGAGCTCGCCTGCCATCGCGGCGCGATGCACGTCCTCGTGCACCACGTCGGCGCGTGGATCGTCGTCGCGACCGCCTGTGTCCTCCTGTCTCGGGCCGCCCGTCCGCGCACCTTCGCCCCTTAGAAGGCCCGCGTTCGGGCTCTCTCGAGCAGAACCTGGCGTGGCGAGGCGGCGCTCGCGCGCAGCCTCGCCACGCGGCCGGTTCAAAGCGCGAGTGTCGTCACCGGCTCGGTCGCAAAGCCGTCCGTGCCGTGCAGCCCCGCACCGATCCCGCCGTGCCCACCGGGCGCGCTCTCGGCCGGCGTTTGGCAGGTCGTGCCCGAGCTCGTGATCGTGCTGTCTTCGGTGACCGCGAAGCACGCCGCAGCTCCACCCGCGCCGCCGCCACCGGGGCCGCTGTCGCCCCCTTTGCCGCCGAAGCCACCGTTCCCCCCCTCACCGGAGAACTGATAGGCGCTGCCGCGGCTGGAGTTCTGACCCTTCGCGCCGCCGGGGCCGCCGTTCCCTCCGTCGCCGCCGCCGCCGCCCTGCCCGACCTGAACCGTGCAGTCGACGAAGAACAGCGTCGCGTTGAAGCCGAACACGCCGAGGCTCGCGCCGCCGTCGCCGCCACCGCCGCCGATTCCGCCGGGGCAACCGCCGCCGCCGCCGCCGCCCCCGCCGCCCCCCACGTCGCTGGTTTCGGCCGTGCACATCGCCGGGAAGTCGGGGTCGAGGCCGGCGCCGCCGCCGCCACCGCCGCCGCCCCCGCTGCCGGGCAAACCGGCGGTCCCGTTTCCGCCTCGACCGAGGCGCAAGCCGTCCGGTGTGCCGAAGGAAGGCACCGCCGGAGCCAGGCCTCCGGACGCTCCGTCGGCGCCGTCCTGGCCGTTCGTGCCATTGCCCGCATTCATGCTGCACGCCGGCGAAGGTGTGCCGCCCTGGCCGCCCCCGGCCAACGTCGATCCCGCCGTCTCACCCGGAAGGCCGTCTTGACCCGCGGTGCCTCGGCGACCGCCGTCACCTCCCTTGCCACCGACCGTGCAACCGTTGAGCTGGCCGCCGTCGCCCCCGAAGCCTTCGTCGACGATGAAGTTCGAGCCGCTGATCCCCCGCATGCCAGGCCCGCCGTCGTTGCCCGGCAGGCCGTCTCGTCCATGCGCGCCAGGACCGCCGTCGTCGGCGCAGATCGAACAGTCGGTGAACGTGATCGTCGCGCTGACCACGACCGCTCCGTACGCGGATCCGTCGGGCCCGACGTGCCCCTTGAGCTTCACCAGCTGAACCTCGTCGATCACGCCGCCACTCGCGCGCAGCGCCGGAGCGCCGGCGATCTCGCTCACGTTCGCCTTGGACCGCGTCCAGCCGGCCGCCGAGTCGTAGCCGCCGTAGATGTTCACATCGGGGACCATCGTCACGGTCTCGTTGTAGTTGCCGCGATCGAGATAGATGTCCTTGGGCTGCGAGCCGGCCGTCGCCGCGGCCAGCGCCGCACCGATCGTCTTCTTGGGATGGGCCATCGTGCCATCGTTGCCGTCGTCGCCGAACGGCGACACGAAGACGGCGCCCGCCTTCGACCCGTCGATTCCATCGCAGTTCGTGTCCGCGAAGGTCACGTCCGGCTTGTCATCGAGCTGCGTCGGGACGCATGCGCCCTGCGGGCCGCCGGTGTCGCCGGCGCCGAGATCGGGCGGGGCGGCGTCGGATTGCTCGCCGTCATGCTTCGCGCTTCCGTCAGCCGAAGCGTCCGCTCCGCCCAGGTTCGAGCGCTCCCCGGACGAGCCGTCGCAGCCGACCCAAGATGCCGCCGCGACCAACAAGCCACACATACCTACCAGCCGTACTGTTCTCATTCGCACGCCTCCCACCACCAGCCACCACCTGCCCAGCCCAAGCGTCATCACGCCGTCCGCGATCGCAATCGGCGTGGTCCCGACCGACGCCGCGCCTTCCGATTGGCCCTACGGCGACGTCATGCGCGTCCGTGCTCGTCGCGGCTTGCGCCCCATGAAAGACGGCCGTTCGTCTTGAAGGCCCTCGCCGCAGACCCACGTTCTACCCGTGGCGGACACCGAGACCTCCACGCGGCACACCGTTGGAGAGTCGGGAGCGACGAATCAGCCGACGTCTCAGCGGCCGTCGAAGAACCGGCGTCTGGCGCGGTACGCGTTCGGCTTGGCGACGGTCCTGGCTGCCTACGTCTCGAGACGGCTCCTCGAGCCGTTCACGGGAACGGGAGCGCCGTTCGTGCTCTTCTTCGGAGCCATCGTCGCGACCAGCGTCCGGGTGGGCACAGGCCCGGGCATCGTCGCGGCTGCGTTGAGCATCTGGCTGGGTGCGCACAGCTTCGTCGTGGCCGCGGGCTACACGGTCTCCCAGGCGACGATCCAGTCCGCGCTCTTCTCGCTCGACGCGACCATCGTGATCTACCTCTCGTACCTCATCGCGCGCGCGCGCCGCAGCGCCGAAGTCACGCGCAAGCACCTTCGCGATCTGATCGAGCTCGCGCCCGACGCGTTCTTCCTCGCCGACCTCGAGGGCCGCTTCATCGACGTCAACCAGGCGGCCTGTCGAATGCTGGGCTACGCGAAAGACGAGCTCGTCGGCAAGACCATCACGGACATCATTCCGCCGGAGGAGGCCGGCCGCCTCGCCGCCACGCGCGCGACGCTGCTCGTCCCCGGACGGACCGAGCGCGGCGAGTGGACTCACAAACGAAAGGACGGAACGCTGGTTCCCGTCGAGGTGAGCGCGAACATCCTGCCGGACGGCAGCTGGCAAGCGTTCGTCCGGGACATCACGGACCGCAAGCGCGTCGAAGACGAACGCCAAATCCTCATCGCGCTCCTCGAGAACTCGCCGGACTTCATCGGGATCGCCGATCCCGCGAGGAACCCCGTCTATCTGAATCCTGCGGGGCGGCGGCTGGTCGGGCTCGGCGACGACGTGGCCATCGAGCGCACGCGGATCGTCGACTACTACCCCCCCGAGGAGCGACGATTCGTCGAGGACGTGATCCTGAACACGATGGAGGAGCGCGGGCGCTGGTCGGGCGAGACGTCCTTGCGGCACTGGCAGACAGGCGAGAGCATCCCGGTCTCGGACGAGCATTTCTTGATCCGCGACCGGACAGGACGGCGCGTGCTGGGAATGGGCACCGTGACGCGGGAGATCACGCAGGCTCGGCGCGCGATGCGCGAACGAGAGGAGCTCCTCGTCCGCGAACGCGAGGCCCGCCAGGAGGCGGAGACTATCAACCAGCAGCTCCGAGAGTCCGAAGAACGCTTCAGGCTGACCATCGACGAAGCGCCCATCGGCATGGCGCTGGTCGCGCTCGACGGACACTTCGTCAGGGTCAACGGCGCCCTTTGCGAGATCGTCGGATACGGCGCCGAAGAGCTCCAGCGCTTGCGGTTCCAGGACATCACCCACCCGGAAGACCTCGACTCCGACGTCACCCTGTCGCAGAAGCTGTTCCGCGGCGCGATACCGCGGTACCAGCTGGAAAAGCGCTACATCCGCAAGGACGGCTCGACCGTGCACGTCCTGCTCAGCGCGTCCGTTCTTCGCCGCGCCGACGGCCAGCCGCTCTACGGCATCGCGCAGATCGAAGACGTGACGGAGCGCAAACGCGCGGCGGACGCGCTGCGGGCGTCGGAGGCGCGCTTCTCGGGGATCATCTCCATCTCGGCCGACGCGATCATCTCGATCGACGAGCAACAGCGGATCGTTCTCTTCAACGACGGCGCCGAGCGAATCTTTGGTCACGCCCGCGCCGAGGTGCTGGGCGCTCCGCTCGACGTGCTCATCCCCGAGCGGCTGCGCTCGGCTCACCGCCAGCACGTCGAGTCCTTCCGGCAGGGGACCACGACGGCGCGCGGGATGGGAGAACGCCTGACGACGATCGCCGGGCTGCGGAAGAACGGCGAGCAGTTCCCCGCCGAGGCCGCGATCTCGAAGCTTCGAGTGGACGGCCACACGATCCTCACCGTCGCGCTGCGAGACATCACCGAGCGCAGGCGCGCCGAGAAGGAGCGGCAGCTGCTCGCCGAAGCGGGCGACGTCCTGGCCGTGTCGCTCGCGTACGAGGAGACGCTCCGGGAGCTCGCGCGGCTCCTCGTGCGCGAATTCGCCGACTTCTGCGTGATCGACCTCGTCGAAAAGGGCGTTCACCCGACGCGGCTCACCGCCGTCAGCGCGGATCCGAACGCGCAGCCGCTCGCGACGCAGCTGGAACAGATCCGGCTCGAGCGCACGAAGCCCCACCTCGCCTTTCGGGCGCTGGAGACCAGGCAGTCGCTCCTGATCGAGCGAATGACCCCGGAGATCCTCGAGTCCCTGGCCCAAGGCCCGGAACACCTGGAGCTCCTGCGGGCGATGGGTCCGGTTTCGATGATGGCGCTGCCGCTCACGATCCGCGGTCAGCTGCTCGGGGCCCTCGTCTTGGTCTCCACGAACGTATGCCGCGCCTACGCGCCAGCAGATTTGCGGCTGGGCGAAGCGCTGGCCGCGCGCGCGGCGCTGGCCATCGAAAATGGCCGCCTGTACCACGAGGCCGTCCGCGCCACGAGGCTACGCGACGAGGTCCTGGCCGTCGTGGCCCATGACCTGAGGAACCCCCTGTCGACGGTCCTCATGCAAGCGGAGGCCATGCGGCGACGAGGTGCCGAGGCCATTCAGCGCGATGCCCGTCCGGCCGAGGTCATCTTGAAGGCCGGCGATCGCATGCAGCACCTCATCCGCGACCTCCTCGACGTCTCGCTCGTCGAGGCCGGGACGCTCGGGCTCGAACGCGCACCTCTCTCCGTTCGTGAGCTCGTCGCCGAGACCGTCGAGAACGAGCGAGTGCTCGCCTCGTCTGCCTCGCTCGAGCTGCAGGTCGATCTCGAGCCCGAGCTGCCCGCTGTATGGGCTGATCGGCACCGGCTGGAGCAGGTCCTCGAGAACCTGATCGGAAACGCCATCAAGTTCACGCCGGTCGGGGGACGCGTCACCGTCGGAGCGGGCCGTCGCCCCCGAGAGGTCCTGTTCTGGGTGAGCGATACCGGCCGCGGCATCGGCCCTGAAGCGCTCCCCCACGTCTTCGACCGCTTCTGGCAGGTCAGGCGCGAAGCGCGCGCGGGCGCCGGCCTCGGCCTGGCGATCGCCCGGGGCGTCGTCGATGCGCACGGCGGGCGTATCTGGGTGGAGAGCACCCCGGGGAAGGGAAGCATCTTCTTCTTCACGATTCCGGAGACCGCGCCCACCCACGCCGATGCTGCGACGACGTGAGCGTCGCTTTGTGCCCGGCCGGCTCGAGCTCGGCGTGATGCATTTCGATGGCGGCGCCGACGGCGAGGACGCCGGCACACCCGCGGCGCTCTGCGTGTTCACGGGCGGGACGGTCTCCGCAGCTCTTGGCTCGGCGTGCCCGTGAAGCGGTGCGCGTCACGTGCGTCTCCCGAGCGACGTCGAGGTCTCGCACGGCCTGCGAGACCTCGCGGCCCTCTTTCAGGAGCAGTCGAACCGCGCCGGCTCTGAGCTCATCCGTGTGCCGCCGAAGTGGCCGCCCCGAGCTTCCCCGATCACATGTCGAAGAACGTCGGGCACTTCAAGACCAGCGCCGTACAGTCAGGTCCCGGGCCGCCCTCGCCGTCCATCGGCTTGACGGCGAGGTCGGTGGCGGTCAGGTCGGCGCAGGCAGGAGCCTTCGCGTTCTCCGCCTTCCAGTTGCGAATGAGCTCGGTGCTGCACGCCTCGGCCTCCGTGATCGTCGCCTGGCAGTCCGGCGGGTACGCGACGTTGCCGCAGTCGCGGCGCTGGAACGTGCCGCCCTTGAGACAGGCGTCGAAGTTCGAAGCGCACATCGCCTTGACCTCGGTGATGCTCTGCGACGGATCGTACGACAACTGCGCAAACCCGAAGCTCGAGCCGCGGCACGCCGTCGGCAGATCCTCGATCGCCTGGGCGTACTCCCAGTCCGCCCGCTCGTTGCAGAAGCGGCTCGCGTCGGCCGGCGTGAGCGCGCCGAGCTGCGTCGTGCCGGTCAGACTCGAGTTGAACCTCGCCGTCCCCACCTTGCCCTCGTCGCCCGTCCCGCAGCCCGTCATCAGGATGCCAAGCGTCGACACAGCCAGCCACGTCTTCACGATCGTCTTCATCGGTCTCCTCCGGTTGGTTTCGTGAGCGCCTCGCTCACCTTCGTCTCAATGGACAGAGACGTCGGCGGGCCGATGTGACAGGGAATCGTCCCTTTTTCTTTCCGCGCGAAAGTTCGTCGCACACCCCGGGCGGCGCGGGCTACGCTGGGGGCATGTCCGCCCCCCGAGAGAAGGCCGCCGCCGAGGCTGAGATCGAGACTCGGGTCCGGGGGATGATCGACGCCGGTGACGCGGCCGGTGCGACGCAAGTCGTCGTCGAGCGCTACGGCGCGGAGGTCTTCGGCTACGTGCTCAGCCTGCTCAAAGACGAGGACCTGGCACAAGACGCGTTCAGCGCCGCGTGCGAGAGCGTGCTCGAGGGCATCGGCGCCTTTCGGGGACAGAGCAGCGCGCGCACGTGGATCTACACGATCGCGCGCCACGCCGCGTATCGCGAGGCGCGCCAGCAGCGCCGCCGGCGCGGGGACCGCTTGTCGGCGATCGAGCCGCACCTCGCGGCGCGCGTCCGCACGGCGACGGAGGCCTTCCGGCGCACCGAGGTCAAGGACAAGATCGCCGAGCTGCGCGCGGCGCTGTCGGACGATGAGCGCGAGATCTTGCTGCTGCGCACCGATCGGGGGCTTTCGTGGAACGAGATCGCCGCGGTGTGGCTGGGCCCCGACGGCGGCGCCGACGACGAAGCCCGCGTCAAGCTGGAGGCGGCGCGGTGCCGTAAGCAGTTCGAGCGCACGAAGGACAAACTGCGGCGGCTCGCCGAGGACGCGGGCCTGCTGGCGCCCAAGCCGCGGTAGCGTCTTCGCCATCGCGCCCGCGGCCCCTCGCCGAACGGGCGCGCCTCGTCTTCAAAACGAAGAGGCGGCGTTGACGCCGAAGCTGCCGCCCATCCCGACGAGCGGGGCGACCCGGACGCCCGCCCTCGGCGCGATTGGGGTCGAAGGAGGTGCCGGAACTTCGCCGAGGTAGAGCACGAGCGCCGCGCCGAGAAACGCCGCCGCCGTCACGCCGGCCACGACGGCGCCCGTGCGCAGCTGGTTGCGCGCGTCGAGCGCGTCGTTGAGGCGCTGCCCTTCGGCCGGGGTGATGTTGCCCTGACGGCGGCTCACCTCCAGATCGTTCGCCTCGCCGTCGCGCATCAGCGCGAGCACCGCGAGCGGCACCGAGACGGCGGCGCCCGCGAGCGCGACGCCGCCCGTGATCCAGGCCGCCTGGCGACGCGTCGTCGTCTCGAGCCTCAGGTCGACGTCCACGCTCTGGCCGCGCTCGAGGTGGACCAGCGTGCTTCGCGTCTCGCGGCCCGACTGCCGCGCGCCCACCCAGTGGTCGCCCGCAGGCAGCGCGAGCTCTGCCAGTGGCAGCCAGCCCACGGCGCGCCCATCGACGAAGGCCTCGGCGCCGGGCGCGCCCGAGAGCGTCACCTTCGCCGGCAGCGGCTGCAGCTCGAGGTTCAGCGGCACGCTGCTGCCCGCGACGACGAGCACATCCTGCGAAGCGGGCACGAAGCCGGGCGCCGTCGCCGAGACGCGGTACTTGTCGGCCGGCAACTCGACGGCCGTCGGCAGCGACTCGACGACATCTCCGTTGACGGTGAGCACAGCTTGGGGCGTGGGGCTCGACAACAGCAACTTGCCGAAGATGCGTTCCCGCTCGGCGCCCAGCCCGCCCGGGCGCAGCCGCTCGACGAGCTTGAGCAGAGTGTTGATCGACGCCGAGGCCTCGTCGTGGCGCCCGCCCGACGGCACGCGCGCGACGTAGCGCCGGTAGTGGTCGATCGCGAGCGTCAGGTGTCGCTCGTCGCCCGTCGCCCGGAATTGTCGCTGATGCGCTTGTGCGAGCGAGAACAGGATGCCCGGCCGCTCGGTCAGCTTGTAGGCCTCCTTGAACGCATCGATCGCCAGCAGGTACTGGCCCTTGGCATACGCCTGGGCGCCCACTTCGAAGAACTGCCGGGCACGCGGGTCGTCCTTCAGCTCCTCGCCGGCGCGGGCGGGCGGCGCCGCCGCGAGCACGCCGAGCACGAATGCGACGACCATCAGCGACACGAGGGTCCGAACGGTGATCTTCCTTCTCATCGCGCGTTCCCGAAGAGGACCACCAGATCGGGCGCGCTGCCGGCCACGTCCTCGACCCCGTCGCCGTTGAAGTCGCCCGTCACGAAGCGGCTGGTGAGCGTCCGGCCGACGACGGCGGCGCGCGAGAGCGTGTCCTTGCCAAGGTCGACGTCGAGGATCCGCGTCTCGACGCCGAGCCGCGCCAGCTCGTCCGCCGCCGGCAACAGGCTGTTGTCGAGCTGGACGCCGCGGGGGTAGCAGTTGAAAATCAGCTCGCGCGCGGGGTCCGCATCGGCCTGGACGAAGGCCAGATCCGGCCCCAGCTGGTCGCAGCCAAAGGCGGCGGCGGCGAAGACGTGCTGCTCGGGCGACCGGTTCCGCCGCGCCAGAAACAGGCTCAGCCCGTGATCGTGATCGACGACCAGCAGATCGGGGAGACCATCGCCGTCGGCGTCCTGGGCGGCTGCGGCCATGAGCGAGTCGGTCGTGACGAAGCTCGACGCGACAAGGCCGTCGCCGTCGCCGACCACCCGCATCAGGCCGTGACGGGACGTGACGTAGAGCTCGTCGAGATCGTCGCCGTCCAAGTTGAGGGCGAGGACCTCCGGACGCCCGAAGGCGGACGGTGGCTGCAAGTCGACGCCGTCGAGCGTGATCGTTCGCGAGTAGGTGATCCCGTCGGTGCCGATCTCGAGGACGTCGACCGTGGGCGATTGGTCGGGAGGCGGCGCCGCGAAGACGATGGCAAGCTCGAGGCCGGCGCCCGCGTGAAAGCGCCCCAGCGCGGGCTGTCCCAGCACGTAACCGCCGAGCGCCGATTGGCCCGTGGGCAGGCGCGAACGCAGCCGGCGATCGGCGGAGCCCTCGAGGAACGCGAGCTGGGTCTCGTCAGTCTTGGTCGAGAAGAGCACGCCGACGTCGGCGCTCGCGTCCGCGTTGAGGGGGTCGGGGTTCCAGTATCCGGCGGCGAGCTGCGCGATGTCGCCGAACGACGCGACCTCGGACACGGCGGCGCCGTCGCCGCGGACGGGCGCGAACACGATCGACGCGCGCCGAGGGCCGCCGGCGCTGTCGGTCGCGCCCAGCAAGAGATCGTCGGCTCCGTCGCCGTCGAAGTCGGCGGCGCCCGCGATCCGCGGCACGCCGCGCGTCGAAATCGACAGGCGGCTCTGCCGCCCGGTCTTGGAACCGCGCAGCACGTCGAGGCGCTCGGCGTCGCCCACGGCTGCCACGTCGGCGAGGCCGTCGCCCGAGAGGTCGAGGATGCGTGCCTGCCGGTACGGCGCGCCGAAGCCGAGGCCCGTGAACAGGTCGACGCCCGGCTGGCCATCGAGCTCGCCCGCCGCGAGGATCTCGCCGTCGGCTGCGAGCGGCGACGCGCGCGGCTCGAAGCGCCCGTCTCCCAGGCCGCGGCTCACCTGCTGCTGGGCGGCGCCCGCGATCACGAGGTCCTCGACCCCGTCGCCGTCGACGTCGGCGAAGAACCAGCGCGTCGGCAAGTCGTCGCCGGCGTAGATGACGCGGCTCGTGGCGACGATGCTCTGCCCCTCGTCAGGCGAGGCGTAGACGTCCACGGCGGGCGTGCCTGGCGGCGCCGGCAACGCCAGCATCTCGCAGGGACGGCGCCCGTCGCGCGCGAAGGCGCCCGTCGCGACGAGCTCGCGCGGATCAAGGGACAGGGCGAGGTCCGCGTTCTCGAGGGCGATCACCTGCGGCGCCGCGATGGCGAGCGGCCCGCTCACGGCGCTGAGCGCGCCGCCGTACCCGACGCGCGAGAGCGTGCCCGGCGACGCGGGGTCGCCGCCGAAAAGCAGCAATTCGCGCATCCCGTCGCAGTCGAAGTCGGCGGCGACCAGCTTGGCGCCCCCCCCCGCGATGCGCCGCAAGACGCCGACGAGCGGCGAGAAACCGCTCGCGCCCGCCGAGCGAAAGGCCGTCGCCCCATCGCCGACGAGAACGACGTCGGGCGCTCGATCGCCCGTCATGTCGGCGACCGTCGCCGCATTCGCCGCCGGCAGCGCGAGCGTGCGCGCGAGCGCGCCGTCCCCTCCGAACTGATAGACGGTCGACAACTCCCCGGTGTCGGAGTCGAACGAGAGGAGATCATCACGGCCGTCTTGATCGAAGTCCGCGACCAGCAGCGACGAGTACCGCTCGGCCGCCAGCGATACGGCGCGGAACGTCCCGCGCGAGACGCGGCAGATCCCGGCCGCGACGTCGCACCCCCACCCAGTCGGGCAATCACGCGGCTCGCGGCAGCTGAAGCGGCAGGAATTGTTGCAGCCGCTCGCGCCGTCGCAGTCCTCGCCGTCCTCGACGATCCGATTGCCGCAGGCGCCGAGCACGACGTGCTGCACGTCCGAGCAGCCGGCGAGCCCCAAAACCGCCGCGAGCACGAGCGCGACCGTCGCACGGATCACGGTGAGCGCTCGGGAAAGTTCGTGCGTCGCCCAGCGCTTGATGAAAAGATACCAGGCGCGAGGCCGGTCGTTTGTCGAGGCATCTGCGCGAATCATGAGCGACGATCCCAAATCGTCGGATGGGGGCAGTCTCTCGAGCGCCGACACCGAGCTCGGCGAGCTGCTGGCCGAGGTCGCCAAGGGCCCTGAGGCCTGGCTGCTGCCGCAGGGCGCCGCCATCAACGAGTACCGCGTCGTCAAGCTGCTGGGGAGGGGCGCGTTCGGCGCGGTGTACCACGCCGTCCACGCCGTCATAGGCAAGCAGGTCGCGATAAAGGTGCTGAACGCGCAGTTCTCGGAAGACGCCACGATGGCGGCGCGCTTCGTCGACGAGGCGCGGGCCGTCAACCGCATCGGACACCCCAATATCGTCGACATCTTCGGGTTTGGCGCCTTGGCCGATGGGCGCAAGTACTGTGTCATGGAGCTGTTGACGGGAGAGACGTTGGGCGCGTACCTCGAGCGCCGAGGACGCCTTTCCGTTTCTGAAGCGGTCGAGATTCTATCGCAGGTCGCGAGCGCCCTCGACGCCGCCCACGCTGCTTCCGTCGTCCATCGCGATCTCAAGCCCGACAACGTCCTGCTCTCCGTTCCCGTTTCGGCGCCGAGCGAGCACTCGGCACCTCCGCCAATCAAGGTGAAGCTGCTCGACTTCGGCATCGCCCAGATGGCCGACGGCCTGCACCGTAGAACGGGCAGCAACATGGTGCTCGGCACACCAGCGTACATGTCGCCCGAGCAATGCCGTGGCGCGCAAATCGACTCTCGCTCTGACATCTATGCGCTCGGCGTCGTCGCGTTCGAGGTCCTCACGGGCACGCTGCCGTTCGAGGGCACGAACGCCTTCCAGGTCACCTCGCAGCACCTGA
>DASZUD010000380.1:0-3624 GCA_035548155.1 Polyangia bacterium | reverse complement strand
GCCCGCGGCGCCCGTGGTTCCTGCGCCACCGTCAGAACCCGCGGAGCCAGTCTTGCCAGAGTCGCTGCCTCCGCAGGCGACCAGGCACGTGAGAGAGAGGGCGAACAACGATCCGAGCGTAAGAGTGCGCATTTTGTCGATTCTCCGGGGAATGGGGATGCGAGATCGTACGTGGGCCGCCCCGGCCCTCGGTATCGCATGATCATGCGAGGGCGGTCGTTTGGCTGCCTGCCCCGCGCGCTCGCGACGCCTTTGACCATGTGCCCCGGCGATCGAGACCAGGTGCTGGCGCTCGCTCGGGATGGTCTGACGGGGTCAGCCCGCCCGAAAAGCCTGGAAGTCGCGCTGGATCTCGTCGGAGAAGATCTTCGCGAGCTCGTGCAGCCACCGGGGGTCCTTGCGCGCCGCCAGCTCGCGCCGCAGGCGCTCACGCGTGGCGCGCGACGCCAGGCGCACGTGCACGTTCGCCGTCTCGAGGCCCATGGCGGAGAGCAGCTTCTCCTCGTCGCGCTCGCGCGGCAGGTCGGTGAGCTCGATGCGCGTGCAGTGGGGCGCGAGGCGCCGCACGAGCCAGCGCCCGTCGCGGCGCACCGTCGGATCCTCGCTGGCCGCCGGCGCCCCACCTGCGATCTCGTCGAGGCCGCGCGCCCACACCCACGCCGTGGGCGCGAACGCCTTCACCTCGCGCGCGACGCGCCCGCCGCGCCAATCGGCGATCGCGACGAAGCGCGGCCGGCCGAGGCTCCCCATGCCGGCGGTGCGGCGGCAGATGCGCACGGGCGCATCGCCCGCAGGCAGCGCCGCCGCCAGCGCGCGCACGGCGTCCTCGTCGGGATCTCGCGCCGTGCGAAGCGCGTCCATTTTTCCCCAGAAGGCCGCCGGATCGCGCAGCTCGTTCATGGCGACGCGCCGAAGCCAACCGTTGCGCTCCTCCAGCGTGAACGGCCGCGACCCCTGGCGCACGCCCTCGCGGTAGCCGTCGAGGATCGCGGCGCACGCCTCGCGCCGCCGCACGCGCAGGCGCCCATCGGCGATCGCGAGCTCTGCGCTCGTCGCGAGGCGCGCCAGGTCCTGCGACCAGCCGAGCGTGGCCACCTCGTCGAAGTCGTTCACGCCCCACACGAGGCGCCCCTCGAGATCGCGCCACGTGCCGAAGTTCTCCAGGTGCAGGTCGCCGACGGCGCTCACGCGCGCCGCGCGCTGCTCGCCGGGCGCCAGGACGTGCCACCGCTGGCACCAGCGGTAGTACGTCGCCCGCATGAACGGGAAGGCCGCCTCCCGCATGCGCGCGTGCTTGAACGCGAGGTCGGCGGCGACTGGGCGCAGATGCGCGGCCAGCCAGCGCTCGTAGCCGCTCGTCGCCACGCGGATGTCCATCGGCGCGGGCGGCATCGTCAGCCCTTCGGGCGATCGTCTTTGGGTTCCTTCGCCTCGGCCTTGGCAGGCCTCACCGTCTTCTCGACGCCGCTCATCAGCGTGAGCGTCAGCAGCGTGAGAAACGTGCCGAGGACCACCAGCGGCCATCGCCCCGCGCCCGCCGCCATCCCCAGCGCCGCCGTGACCCACAGCGACGCCGCCGACGTCAGGCCCGTCACCTTTTCACCGCCGGGCTTGATGTGGTGCAGGATCTCGCCCGCGCAGACGAACCCGACGCCCGTCGCGATGCCTTGAATGACGCGGCTCAGGGCGTCGGGCGACGCGCCCTCGAGCGTGCTCATCACCAGCGCCGCCCCCATGCTGACCAACATGTGCGTGCGCAGGCCCGCGGGCCGGCCGCGCACCTCGCGCTCCCACCCGACGAGGCCGCCCGCGATCGCCGCGGCGCCGAGGCGCACGAGCGGGCCCGTCCAGTCCTGCGCGTTCAGCGACGACGCCACCACGTCCATCGGCACCCCTCGACGATACACAATCCGCTACCATGCCGCGACCGATGAAGGCAGGGGACTCCGTGGCAGGCCGCGCGACGGCCGCGATCCTCGTCGGCGCGACGCTGGTTGGCTTCTCGGCGATCTTCGTCAAGTGGGCGGTGGCCGGCGGCGCGACGGCGCTGACCGTCGGGTTCTATCGGATGCTGGTCGCGCTGCCGGGCACGTGGTGGCTCGCGCGGCGCACAGGATCGTTCGGCGATCGACGCGGGCGCACGTGGGCGCTCCTGGCCAGCGTGGCCTTCTTCGCCGACCTCGCGCTGTGGCACGTCGCCATGCACTGGACCAGCGCCGCGAACGCCACGCTGCTCGTGGGCCTCTCACCGCTGTGGGTGGCGCTGTTCTCGTTTTTCGTGCTCAAGCGGCGCCTGGGCGCGCTCGGGTGGACGGGACAGCTCGCGGGGCTCGCGGGCGCGCTGGTGCTGGGGCTCGCTCGCGGCGCACGCGGCAGCAGCGGTGGCACCGGCGAGGCGATCGCGTTCGCGGCCAGCTTTTGCTACGCGACCTTCACGCTGATCCTCAGCCGGGCGCGCGCGACGCTGAACGCGCCGCAGGCCCTCTTCTGGATGAGCCTGGGCGGCCTCGGCTGCTTCGCGGTCTCGGGCGCGCTGGCGGGCGCCCCGTTCGCCGGGTACGACGCGCGCGCGTGGGCGTCGCTCGTCGGGCTGGGCCTCGTCGTCCAGCTCGCCGGCTGGTGGCTCAACAGCTGGGGCCTCGGCCACGTCGAGCCGGCGTTCGGCGCGCTGGGCCTGCAGATGCAGCAGGTGGCGACGCTGTTCCTGGCCGCGTGGCTGCTGGGCGAGCCGCTGCGCCCGCTGGGCCTCCTCGGCGGCGGCCTGCTCGTGGGCGGGATCGTCCTCGTCGCGTTCGGCGACCGCCGAAGCCGGGCGAGGGCCTAGGTCTTCGTGCCGCCGACGACGATCGCCGGCGAGAAGCCCACGAAGAGGCCGTGCTCGACGACGCCCACGACGCCGTCGAGGCGCGCGCCGAGCGCGTCGGGATCGGGTATCGGGCCGAACGCGCAGTCTAGGATGTGGTTGCCGCCGTCGGTGACGTACGGGCCACCGCCCGCGGCCGCGCGCAGCTCGGGCTTGCCGCCCATCGCGACCAGCGCGCGGCTCACGAACGCGACGCCGAAGGGCGTCACCTCGACGGGCACGGGCGCGGCGCCCAGCGTCGCGACCTGCTTCCGCGGGTCGACGATGATGACCAGCTTGCGTGAGCACGAAGCGAGGATCTTCTCGCGCAGCAGCGCGCCGCCCCGCCCTTTGATCATGCGTCCCTTCGGATCCACCTCGTCGGCGCCGTCGATCGTGACGTCCAGCGTGTCGATCTCGCCGATGGCCACCAGCGGGATGCCCGCTTCGCGCGCGAGCGTCTCGGTCCCCGTCGAGCTGGCGACGCCGCGCACGCTCAGACCGGCGCGCACCCGCTCCCCGAGCAGGCGCACCATCTCGGCGGCGGTCGTGCCCGAGCCGAGGCCGATGGTCATGCCCGGCTGGACATAAGTGAGGCTCTGCCGCGCCGCTTCGATCTTCGCCGCGCGCTCTTGATCGCTCATGGGCGGGGAGACTACTCCGAAACGGCGTCGGCCACCGCGCGGGAAATGCGCGCGGGCGCGCGCGGCCAGCCACGCGCCGGTTCGATCCGGGCCGCGGGCGCTCCGGCGCGCCGCCGCCCGAGCCAGCTCGCCAGCGAC
>DASZUD010000379.1:0-8388 GCA_035548155.1 Polyangia bacterium | reverse complement strand
CCGACTCGGCCGCGCTCGCGAAGACCGGCCTCGGAAGCACGCTCGACGGTTGGCCCGACGAGAAGTGGCTCGACGTCCGTTCGGCCGCAGTGCGCGACATCATGCGCGGTCGCCTCGACACGGCCCGGACGAAAGGATGCGACGGCGTCGAGCCCGACAACGTCGACGGCTATGACAACGCGAACGGCCTCGGCCTCACCGAGTCCGACCAGATCGACTACGACACGTTCCTCGCGACGGAGGCGCACGCGCGCGGGCTTTCCGTCGGCCTCAAGAACGCGCTGGGGCTGATCCCGAAGCTGGTCGGGCGCTTCGATTGGGCGCTCAACGAGGAGTGCCTCAAATACAAAGAGTGCTCCGAGCTGCAGCCCTTCATTTCCGCCGGCAAGGCGGTCTTTCACTGCGAGTACGCGTCCAGCACGACGGGGATCTGCGACAAGCGGCCTGCGGGGTTCTCGACGATCGTCAAGCACCTCTCGCTGGACGCCTGGCGGCTCGCCTGTCCCTGACGGCTCAGTACGTGACGCGCTGGCAGCGCCAGTAGCCCGGCACGAAGCGGCCGTGAATGTCGTAGTAGGGTTGGACCCAAACCGCGTTCACGCACGTGCCGGGGCGAGTCGCGACCACGCGATCGGTCGTGTGCACGTAGCACCCCGACAAGGTGCTGCCGACGACCGTGCCCGCGAGCAGCGCCCCCAACACACCGAAGCGCACGATACGAAGCATTTTGCGACCTCCGTTCGACCAGGACCGAGCCCTCCCGGTCCTGTGATGAAACCTAAGCCGCGAGCGGGAGGCGGGGAGGCCCCGACACTTTCCGCGATGCTATCTTCGCGCCCTCGATGACGACCACGGACGACGACATCAAGGAGCTCATCCGCGAGATTCACCACGACCGCGTCGCGGCGAAGGACAAGGAGAAGCGCGAGGCCTGGACGCGTCACGTGTCGCTGACGATCGTCGTGCTCGCGGTGGCGACGGCGATCGGCTCGCTGAAGGCGGGCGGCTTCGGCAGCAAGGTGATGCTGCACCAATCGCAAGCGTCAGACACCTGGGCCTTGTACCAGGCGAAGAGCATCAAGCTGCGCCTCGCGGAGCTGGAGTCGCGCAGCGCAGACCCCGCGCTCGCCGCGCGCAGCGCCGCCGACGTCGCCCGCTACCGCACCGAGGAGCAGGACGTCGAGGCGCAGGCGAAGGCGCTCGAGGCCGCGCGTGACGCCGCCGGCCGCCACGGTCCGCCGCTGGGCTTCGCGATCGCCAGCCTCCAGATCTCGATCGCGCTCGCGTCCGTTTGCCTCATCACGAAGCGGAAGGGGTTGTGGGCCGCGTCGGCGTCGCTCGGGCTCCTCGGCGTTGGCTATCTCGTCTACGGCCTCTACTTCGTTTGAATCAGGCCCACGGGCGCCAGCCGCCGTGGAGCAGGTAGACGAGGATCGCGATCCCGCCGAGCGCCCACAGGATCTCGCGCCGCAGGCTCGCGCGCATGCGGGCCTTGAGCTCGAGCACGGGCGCTGGGTCGTCGGGCGCGTCGCGCCGGAACGACCGCCACACGGCCAGCTGGAACCGCGTCGATCCCAGGAACGCCAGCACGGGCCGGCGCGGGTGGCGCGGCAGGGCTGCGCGCTTTTCGGGCGGCAGCGCCTCGAGAAAGCGCGCCTGCAGGCGCACTTGATAGGCGATCTCCACGACCCAGGGCAGAAAGCCCAGGCCGGCGATCAGGTTTCCGAGCAGCGAGCGTTCCATCGTCCCCGGAGATGAAGCAAGAGGAGCGCCTCCACGAAGATCGCGAATTTGCGGGCCGGGCGCGCGACAGGGCGGGAGGGGGGTCGCTCTGTCGCCCGCGTCGGCCCAGCGTGCGCCAGTCCGGCGCGCCGGGCCTACCGGCGCTTCTTCGATTTGGCCTTCGCCTTCGGCTTTGCCTTGGCCGCGCGCTTCGCCGGCTTCGCCTTGGCCTTCGCCTTCGCCTTCGCCTTGCCCGCCGGCCGGCTCGCCCTGGCCGCGCTCGGAGGCGTGTGGCACACCACCTCGATGTTGTTGCCTTCCGGATCGAGGATGAACGCGGCGTAGTATGACGGGTGATAGTCGGCGCGCACGCCCGGCGCGCCGTTGTCCGTGCCGCCCGCTGCGAGCGCAGCCTCGTGGAACGCGTCGATGCGATCGCGCGTCGACGCGAGCGCGACGTGCGTCGGGTTGATCGCCTTGTCGGATCGCATGAGCCACAGATCCGGTTTGCCGTTGGCACCCAGGCCCACGGCCCCCGGGTACTCCATGATGACCTCGTACCCAATGGGGGCGAGCGCCTCGCGGTAGAAGGTCAGCAACTTCGAAAAGTCCTGAACGCGTACGCTCACATGATCGATCATGGCCAGGAGGTTACCACCGGGCGCACGGGCGCAAGGGGGCCCGATGGTTAAAATTGAGAGTGCGAGCATGAGCGAGTTTCACGGCGCGAGCCGCTTCGACGCCCTGGTCGAGCTTCTCCACGGACGGCCTTTCGTCGCCCTCACGGGCGCGGGCTGCAGCACCGAGTCGGGCATTCCCGACTACCGCGGCCAAGGCCGCCCGAGCCCGCGCAACCCCATCCAGCACGACGCGTTCCTTCGTCGGGCCGAGGTTCGCCAGCGTTACTGGGCGCGCGCCACGATCGGCTGGGGCCGCTTCTCGGCCGCGCAGCCGAACGCCGCTCACCGCGCCCTGGCGGCGCTCGAGCGCGCGGGCGCGCTGTCCGGCATCATCACGCAGAACGTCGATCGGCTGCACCATGCAGCCGGGAGCCGCCGCGTCGTCGAGCTCCACGGCGCGCTGGCCGACGTGCGCTGCCTCGGGTGCGGCGTGGTCGAGCCGCGCGCGTCGGTTCACGAGCGTCTCGTCCGCGCGAACCCGGGCTTCCTCGCGTTCGCCGCGGCGCCCACGCCCGACGGCGACGCCGACCTGCCTGACGAGGCCGTCGCGCAGTTCTTCGTCACTCCCTGCCTCCACTGCGGCGGAGTGCTCAAACCCGACGTCGTCTTCTTCGGCGGCACGGTGGGGGAGCCCACGCTCGCCGCCGCGTGGGCGTTGCTCGCGGCGGGCGCGGCGTTGCTCGTCGTCGGATCGTCGCTGCACGTCTACTCGGGGTTTCGCTTCGCGCGCCGCGCGCACGAGCTCGGGCTTCCGGTGGCGCTCGTCAACGACGGTCCCACGCGCGCCGACGAGCTCGCCGAGGTGCGCCTCGCGGGCCGCGCCGGAGAGATCCTGCCGCGCCTCGCGTCGGCGCTCGGCGTGCCGTCGTGATCGAATCGACACGCGCGGCGCTACGCGCTGCCGCCGGGGCGGGGTGCTCGCCCCGCGGCCGCGAAATGGGATAAGCTGCCTTTCGTGGCCGAGTCCAAGATCTCGGACGTGGCACGGACGGCAGGGGTTTCCGTGAGCACGGTCCTGAACGTGCTGGATGGCCGGACGAGCCGCATGCGGCCCGAGGTCGTCGAGCGTACGAAGAAGGCGATCGCGGCGGTTCGCTACCGTCCGAGCAAGGCTGCCTCGAAGGTCTCGGCGAAGGCGACGCCACCCGCGACCGGTTCCGCCGCGCGCAAGCCCGCGGCGCCGGCGAAGGGGAAGGGCACCGAGCCCGTCGAGAATGGCGCGCGCCGCGCGCCGCTGCTCGGGCTGCTCGTGCCGTCGATCGCAAACCCGTTCTTCGGCGTGCTGGCCAGCGAGATCGAACGCGCCGCGCACGCGAACGGCTATCGCGTGCTCTTCGGCAACACGTACCGCGACCCCAACAAAGAGCGCGACCTCCTCGAGGACTTCTTCGTGAACGGCATCCGTGGCGTGATCACGGCGTCGTCGCTCACGACGCAGGACCACTACGTCCGCCTGCTCAAGCGCGGCCTCACGATCGTGTCGTTCGACCGGCGCGCGGCCCCCGATTCGTCGCTGCCGATCGACTACGTCTCCGTCGACAACTTCCACGCGGGCTACGCGGCGACGCGCCACCTCATCCTCAACGGACACAGCGCGATCACCTACGTCACCGCGCCGCTCCGCACGGTGTCGCGCACGGATCGTCGCGCGGGCTACGCCTCGGCGATGCAGGAGGCCGGCTTCGGCAAGAACGTCGACGTCGTCGAGGCGTCGCCCGACACGCCCTGGGACGACGCCGAGCTGGTGAACGTCGGCCGACGCATCGGCAAGGAGATCCTCGCGAAGAAGAGCCGCCCCACGGGCCTCGTCGCCATGTCGGACATCATCGCGATCGGCGTCATCGCGGGCCTGCAGGAGGGCGGGCTGCGCGTGCCGCGCGACGTCTCGATCGTGGGCATCGACGATCTGTATCTGGACGCGCTCATCAGCCCCACGATCACGTCGATCCGCCAGCCCATTCCCGAGATCGCCGAGGCGATGGTGGGGCGACTCGTCAGGCGCATCGAGATGCCGAACCTGGCTCCCGCCGAGCAGGTGTTCCGCCCCGCGCTCGTGGTCCGGAACTCCGTCCGCAAGCTGCCGCGCTGAGCAGGCGCCGCTGAAACGAAAAAAGCCCGACGAGCGAGGCTCGCCGGGCTTCTTCCCCCGAAGGGAGCGGACGGCTTTACAGCGTCGTCGGCTGAACCGTGTAGAGGAACTGAGGCGACGCGAGCACCGTCTTCACGACCTGCTTGATCGAGTTGACGGGCGTCTCGCCGAGAGCGATCGCGTCGGTCGCGACCTTCGTGAGACGGTCCACCTCTTCCGGCGACATGGGGCCGCGGAAGGCGCGCGAGCCGAACGAGGCGACGATCTGCCTGGTGCAAGCCGCGTCCTCGCTGGGCGTGCAGGTCAGGAGCTGCGAGACGAGCAGAGGATTCGAGAAGACCTGCTCACCGAGCGCGTCTGCCGCGTCGAAGTACTGCTCGAAGTGATCCCCCGCGGCGGTGTCCGCCGGGAAGTTCGAGGTCTGCAGCCCCTGAACCCCGAGCAGGTCACGAATGGCGGCGTCGTACTGCACGTTCGAGAGGCGAGCGATGGACGCGCTGTCCCCGGTGCCGACCGTGGCGGGCGTCGAGGCGGCCGGTTCCGGCGCCGACGGCTCCGTCGTGCCATCCGTACCTGCGGTCTGGCATGCAGCGGCGCCGAGCGCGAGCGCGCCGAACATCGTCACTGCGGCCAATGCGGTCGTGCGAGTTCCCATGGTGGTCTCCTCCAGGAGCGGTCCCTTGGACGTGAGTTAGTCTACAAGAAGGTGATGCGTTCCAACGAAAATTGGCTCGCCAGTTGAGGCATTGGGCGGTCCGTCAATGCAACGCAGGAGCCCGGGCGCGGCCGTGTCGGGGTAAAGTCGTAGGGCGGCCTGGCGAAGTGTAGCGGCGGGAAGGGCCTGGAGGTCCAAAGTGGCCATCAGTTATCGCTTCGAGGGGGATTTCCTGTTCACGACGATCGAGGGGGAGACGGGCTACGCGGACGTGAAGGCCTATCTCGACACGCTGCTCGAGGACCCGGGGTTCCGGCCCGGCATGCCCGGCTTGATCGACTGCCGCGGCGTCAAGAGCTTGTTTTCAATCGCGGATCTCCGGCGGACCGCCGCTGACGCCAGGCGGCGACCCGAGCTGCAGGTGCCGGGGCGGGCCGCGGTGCTCGCGTCGTCGAACTTGGTCTATGGTCTCCTGCGCATGTACGAGGTCTTCAACGAAGGCAATCCGGCGGAGATTCGCGTGTTTCGCCAACCGGAGGAGGCAATGACGTGGCTCGAGGGGAAATCGGCGCCATGAAGCCGAAGGCGCTTTTGGCCTGGAGCAGCGGCAAGGACAGCGCGTGGGCGCTGCACGTGCTGCGGCAGCAGGGCGAGGTGGAGGTCGTTGGGCTTCTCACCACGCTGAACGAGGCCTTCGGTCGCGTCGCGATGCATGCCGTGCGCGCCCAGTTGCTGCGCGCGCAGGCGGCTGCGACCGGGCTGCCGCTCACGACGGTTCCGCTGCCCTGGCCGTGCACCAACGCCGAGTACGAGGCGCGCATGAGCGACGCCATGGCCGACGCGCGGGGGCGCGGCATCTCGGTCGTCGCGTTCGGCGACCTCTACCTCGGGGACATTCGGCGCTACCGCGAGGAGCGCCTGGCGGGGACGGGGCTCCGGCCGAGCTTCCCGCTGTGGGGGCAGCCGACGGCGGCGCTCGCGCGGCGCATGATCGACGGCGGCTTGCGGGCGCGCCTGACCTGCGTCGATCCACGCAAGCTGCCCGTGTCGCTGGCCGGGCGAGACTTCGACGCCACGCTGCTGGCCGAGCTTCCCCCAGGCGTGGATCCGTGCGGCGAGAACGGCGAGTTCCATTCGTTCGCTTACGCGGGGCCCATGTTCGATCGTCCGATCGCGATTCGCGGCGGCGAGGTCGTCGAGCGCGACGGCTTCGTTTTCGCGGATCTCGTCGCTGACGCAAAAGGCGCGGCACCGCTCGCTGCGCCGCGGTCGATCGCATAGTATGGCGGGCATGAAGGCCCCCTGCGGCAGAGACTTGTTGTGGCTCGCGGCGACGGCGCTCGTGGGCGCGTGCTCGAGCACCCCGCTCGAGAACCCCATGTCGGATTCGGGCACCGCGGGCACGTCGGGCATGGCGGAGGACGGGGGCCTGACGGACGACGCGAACCCGCAGGCGCCGACGTGGTGCGCGCGCGGCAGCAACGTGTCCGGGGCGACCCCGGCGAGCGGCTTCTGCATCAAGGAATACGCGAAGGTCAAAGAGGCGCGCGCGGTCGTGATGGCCCCGAACGGCGATCTCTTCGTCGCGGCGCCGCAGGCGCCCACGCCCGGCGGCGCCTCGGGCGGCCCGGGCGCGATCATCCTGCTCTCCGACGACAACCATGACGGCGTCGCCGAGGCGCACACGTTCCTCTCGCAGGTGAACGACGTGCACGGGCTGGCGCTGGGGGACGGCTACCTCTACTTCACGACCCAGAGCACGGTCTTCCGCACGCCGTATGCCGATGGCCAGCGCGCGGCGACGGGGAAGCCGGAGAACCTGAACCTGCCGGCGACGTACGGGACGGGCGGGCGCTGGACCCACGGCCTCGCGCGTTCGCAGGCGGGCCAGCTGATCACGTCGCGCGGCGCCTACGCCATGTGCGGCTCTACGATGGGCGGTGACATCAGCACGGTCGGCGCGGGCGGCGCGCTGACCACGATGGCGACCGGCTTCCGCAACCCGATGTACCTGCGCTGTCACCGCACGGACGACGTCTGCGCGGCGATGGAGCTCGGCGAGGATCTCGCGATCGGCGCGCACGAGAAGATGATCATGTTGCGGCCGAAGACGTTCTACGGCTTCCCGTGCTGTTACACGAAGGCGTCCCCCGCCAACGGCAACTGCAGCGACGTCGATCTGGAAGAGGCGACGTTCGCCCTCTCGGACACGCCGTTCGGCTTCGATTGGGAGCCCGGCAACTGGGACGGCGCGTTCAAGAACAGTGTGTTCGTCGCGCTGCACGGCAGCGCGTACTCGAGCCCGGCCTGGCAGGGCGCGGCCATCGTCTACGCGCCCACCGATCCGACGACGCACATGCCGACGCAGAGCTGGCAGCCGTTCCAGACCGGCTTCGGTCCCGGCGGGTCGGTGCTCGAGCGGCCCACCGACATCACGTTCGGGGCTGACGGCCGCATGTTCATCGCGGACGACCAGAGCGGCCGCATCTTCTGGATGGCGCCCACGACGCTGGCCGCGCCCTCGAACTGAGCGATGGCGGCGGTGAAGGGCCGAGGCGCGCTGCTCCTGCTCGTTGCGATCGTCGCGATCGGTTGTGTCGAGCGGACTCCGGGGCACGCGTCGGGGTACTTCGACACGGACTCCGCGGTCTTCGAGCCTCCACCCGACGGCGGCGCGTCCGACTCGATCGACGCGGGCGAGTGGCTCGACGGTGGGGGCGACGCTTGGGCGGGCACCTGGGCCTACGTCTCGGGTTCGCAGGGGCTCGCATGCGGGGGCTCGATCGCGATCACCGCGACGACGGGGTCGCTCCAGATCACTCCGGCGCCGACGGTGCCGTCGTTGACGGTCATCGACGACGGCTGCACGTTCCGCTTCGACGTGGTCGGATCCGTCGCCTCGTCGCAGGCGGATCAGAGCTGCTCGGCGTGGGCCATCCCCACGATCCCGACCTGGACGCTGACGATGCAACCGGACGGCACGTTGCGCGAGGTGCTGGGCGGCCGGCTCTACCGCGGCGGCGAGATTTGCACGATCTCGGGCGGCGGGACGCTCGCCCGACAGTAGGGCGCGAGTGTGCATTCGGCGCGCGCCGCTTGCGGCACGCGCGGGCTCGCCGTCCCTAGAATCCGCCGCCATGTCCACCCCCCGGAATTCGTATATGCTGCGCCCCATGCGCCCCACGAACCTCGTTCGATTGAGTCTCACGCTCGGACTCGCCGCGGCGGTCGGCTGTAGCAGC
>DASZUD010000378.1:0-8690 GCA_035548155.1 Polyangia bacterium | reverse complement strand
CGCTTCATCGGGGTCGGCGGAGATCTCGCCCGCCCTCGCGGCGCGCTCGAGATCGAACACGCCCCAGCCCTTCGCGTCCTTCGGCATGACGGCCGTGCGCGGGACCATGTGCGCGTGAAAGTGCGGCGAGCTCTCGCCCATGGCCGCGGTGTACACGCGCAGCGCGCCCGTGACCTGCTCGAGCACGCGCTCGAAGTGCCGCAGCGCCGGCCCGAACGCGCGCGCCTCGGCGTCGTCGAAGTGCGCTGGGCCAGGCACGTGGCGGCGGCTGATCATCATCATCCAACCGGGCACGCCCTGCGGCGACGGCGCGGGCCGCACGTGCCACAGCTCGTCTTCATAGAGCGGCTCGATGCGCCCCTGCCCCGAGAGCGTCGCGCAAACGGCGCAGGTCACGGAGGCGTTCCGATCGTCCCGAGAGAGGGCGGCAAGCCGCGCGTCTGCAGCTTCGTCGGATCGACGCTCCACGCGCCGGCGACGGCGAAGACGTTGTCGGTGCTGGGCGACGGATCCTTCGCCATGTTCTCCTTCGTGAAGACGAGCCCCAGCTTGCGCTCTTCGGGCGTCGGCTCGCCGTCGGCCCAGAGCGCGAGGCTGTCGGCGCCCAGATACGCCACCTTCCGCACGGGCGCGCCGTTCACGTACCGCGCCCACGCCTGGAGATCGAAGACCTCGTACGTCGCGAAGTACTGAACCTCGCCGAGGGTCCGGCTGAGGTTCACGAGCGCGGGCGTGGCGTTGTCGGGGTGCTTCTTGTCGCCGGGATCCGGGAAGCGCGTGCTGGCGGCCAGCACCCACCCGTCGATGGGCGGCGTCACGAACACGCGGCCGCCGTACGCGCCCTTGAGCCCCTCGGCCCACGTCGACGGACCGACGTCGTGCAGCGACAGAGCGCGCGCGACGGCTTCGGGGTTGCCGCTGCGGATCGCGAACCACACGAGCCGCGGGCCGAACCCCTGGGGCGCGTCGGGCGTGAGGGCGGGCGCGGCAGGAGGCGCGCTTTGCTCGCTGGCCTTCTTGCAGGCAGGCGCCAGCGCGAGCGCCATGGCGAAGAACGCGGTGACGAATCGGGCGGTGCTCACGAGCAGGCGCACGCTACCAGCCGCCGCGCGCGCCGGCAACGACCGCGTCAGTTCGAGAGGGTGAGCATCCCCATCATGCCGGCGTCGGCGTGATCGAGGATGTGGCAGTGGAACATCCACATGCCGGGCCGGTCGTCGTACTTCACGACGATCTGCACCTTCCCGGGAATCCCGTTCACGTGCTGCGGGACGTTGTAGGTGTCGTACCACTCGGGCGAGGCCAGCGCCGCCCCCGTGTCCGGGTTGAGCGGCTGGAAGAAGAAGCCGTGGAGGTGGAACGGATGGTCGAAGTCCATGTCGTTGGTGATCGTCCAGACTTCGGTGTCGTTCACGTGCGCCTCCATCGACATCGCCTCCGAGGCCGGCACGCCGTTGATGCCCAGCACGAGCTTGCCCGTCGAGAGGTCCTGGGTGAGCTGGATCGCGCGCGCCTTCGCCGTCGACGTGTCGAGGGGCGCGATCGTGCGCAGCACCGCCGGGAGCGCGTCGGCCACCGGAGCCGCGCCGTCGACGAACTCGACGTCGAACAGGGGCTGCTCGGGGATCATGAACGTGGTTCCGTAGCCGCGGTCATAGGGCACCCAGCGCACGGTCGAGGTGGTGCCCGGCTGCCCCTGCGGCGTGAACACGACGTCGGTGCGGCCGCCGGGGATCACCAGGATCTTGTCGCTGGTCTCGGGCGCGCCGATGAGCCCCCCGTCGCCGCCGATGCGCGTGAACGAGTGACCGTCGAGCGCGAGCTGGAAATAGCGTGTCTTCGCCGCGTTCACGATGCGCCAGCGCTGGCGGACGCCGGGCGTAGCGCGAAGCTTCGGCTGAACGCGCCCGTTGACGAGCAGCGTCGACCCCATGCGCCCGAACAGCGTGCCGAAGTCGCCGCCGTACTGCGGGTCGCCCAGCGAGCCGTCCGGCGTGATGTCGATGTCCGACAGCACGAGCACGACCTCGTCGCCGAACACCGGTGACGCCGACAGCGCGTCGCCCGTCTCTTCGACGAGGATCGCGCCGTAGAGGCCGTCGCCCACCTGCGCCGCCGAGTCGACGTGCGGGTGGTACCAGAACAGGCCCGCGTCCGGCAGATCGAACTCGTACTTGAACGTGCCGCCGGTCTTCACGGGCGGCTGCGTGTGCCCCGGCACGCCGTCCATCGCCGCGGGCAGGCGGATGCCGTGCCAGTGGATCGTCGATTCCTCGGGCAGGTTGTTCGTGAAGTGAACGATGAGGTGATCGCCGACGTGGGCGCGAATGAGCGGCCCCGGGACGGTGCCGTTGTACGTCCAGGCCTGCGTCGTCAGGCCCGCCTTGATCTGGAGCGCGGTCACGCTCGCGGTGATGTTCACCTCGATCGTGTGCGGGTCCTGGCTGAGGTTCGGCGTCGTCGGCAAGGCCAACTGCCGATCCCAGCCGTCCGGCTGCGCAGAGTTGGACGGCGCCGGCTCGACGGGGGAGCCCGCGCACGCGGCGAGCCCGAACGCGGCCGAGACGGCCAGCACCCCCGAAAGCCCGCGGCGCATCAGTTCACGCCCCGCGCCTGCGGGATCACCAGCACGGGGCACGTCGAACGCTGCACCACGCGCTCGGCGACGCTGCCCATGATCGTGTGAGCGAGGCCCGTGCGCCCGTGCGTCCCGACGACGATGAGGTCCGCGCCCGTCTTCTGTGCGTGCCGCACGATCTCGCGCGGCGGGAACCCGTCGAGGCTGTCGGACACGCAGACCACGCCTTCGGAGGTGGCCTTCTGCGCGCGCGACGCGAGCGCCTCGTCGATCTGGTTCATGATCGACTCGGCGTCGACGAGCGGCATGGATCCCAACGTGCTGGGCGCCGTCAGCAAAGCGGGGTCGAGGACGTGGACCAGATCGACCGAGGCGCCGAGGGTTTTCGCGAGCCCGACCGCCTGCTCCATGGCCACGTCGCTGCCTTCGGAAAAGTCCGTCGCCACGACGATCCGTTTTATGGGATGAGGGTGCACGCGATCAAGCCGTGCGAGCCCCGTGCCAGAGGCGAAACATCGCGAAAGCACGCGCGGCGTCCGCTCGAGCCGCGAAAAGGTCGCGCGCGACGGGCGGACGGGCGCGTCGCTCACGCAAAAATTTCGCACCGCGTACGGCTAACGGAGCTCGAGCCCCACGGCCAGCAAGCCTTCGACGTCCGTCGCGCCGTCGTGGACCGACAGCGTGCTCCGCAAGAGCCGCCCGCTGACGACCAGCGCCGGATCGTGCGCGCCTTCGCCGCGCTGGCGCAGGGCAACGTGCACGTCTGCCTCAGCTTCCAGCTCGAGGACGAACCGCCGCGGCGCGCCCGCCAGCACGCACCCCGGCAGCGCGGAGGCGCGGGCGGCCAGCCAGCTTCGGTGAGTCGAGCGCCCGAGGCCGAGCCGCGTCTCGAGCGCCACCGGCGCGGCGAGCGCCTGCGGACTGCCCGTCGGCGTGGCGCTGGCGCCGGGAAACGCCCCGACGTATGCGACGTCGACGCCGAGGAGCAGGTGCTCCGCGAGGTCGTCGCGATCGACGAGGCGCCCAAGGGCGCCCCAGCGCACGCTGACCTCCCCGGCGAGCGAACGCGCCCGACTCCCGCGGAGGTCGGCGGCCAGCTCCCACCCGAGGGGCGACGACGACGGATCGCCTTCGGGGAGCGGCTGGCGCAGCGAGCGATAGCCGAGCGCGCGCGCCTCGTACGCCAGCACCGACGGCATCCGACCGGCGAAGCCCAACCAGGCGCTGGTGCGCGCGACGACGAACGCGGTGTCGCTCGGGAAGCCGAAGCGGCGGTGATCGCCGAGACGCTCGTCATAGAGCGCGCCGGCCACGCCCAGCGCTGGAGCCACGCCGCCGCTGGCCAGCACGCCGGCCGCAACGGCCATCTGATCGATCCCGCTGCGCGGAAGCGACGATTCGTACTCGTCGCGCGAGCGACGCAGCTGCACGTCTGCGCCGGCCTGGCCGCCCGACGACAGGTGTCGCGCCTCGAAAACGGCCTCGCGCGCGGCCTGGAGAGACCGCAAGGAGGGCGCCACGATCGTCGAGATCGGGGGGCGCACCAGATCCGCCTGTCCGCCCAGGTACACCTGCTCGTCGAGCGGACGATCGAGCGCGGGAAAGAACAGCGCGTCGCGCAGCGACGGCTCGCGTTTGAGGCGCGCGACGTCGTAGCGAACCTCCGACTCGAGCAGCCCGTAGAGCCGCACCCGCGCCACGCGCGCCGGTGGAGCGCCGGGGTCCGTCGCGATCGCGAGCAAGGCTCTGTAGCCCGCGATTCGACGCTCGCGATCGGCGTCGCCGAGGTGAACCAGCGCGTCGGCGAGCCGCGCGTCGTTCGGTTCGGCCCGCAACGCGCGCGCCAGATCATCTCGCGCCGCCTCGACGCGGCGCCGGCGCTCGCGATCGGCGCTCGCCTCTTCCTGCAAGTTCGCGAGCACCGAGAGGTGACTCTCGATCGTCGCGCTGTCGTGCAGCCAATCGTAGACGTCGGCGGCCGCGCCCGCCCCGTCCGCCGACAGAGCGCGGGCCAGGCGATCGTAACCGGCGGCGCGCACGGCGGCGGCGGGCGCGCGCGTCTCGCCGAAGCCGGCCTCGAGCTCCGCCCGCATCAGGAGCGGCGCCGCGGCGACGATCCGCCGCTCCGACTCCGCGCGGCGCCGCGAGCTGACGCGCGCCTCGTGGTCGAAGCTGAAGATGGGCTGCGGCACGAACGTCAGCAGCGGCCGCCCGTTCGCGTCGCGTGCTTCGGCCCACACCTCCAGCGTCGAGGCCGGCGGCGACGCGACGCCGCGGCGCGGGCCGATGGCGCGCGCGGGGAGCGCGTCTTCGACCAGGTCCATCATGAGCGTCGCGCAGTTCTGGCGGAAGAAGTAGTAGGCGAACTGGCCGGCGTCCTGGACGGTCCAGATGCGCTCCAGCAGCGCCCGCCGCTCGGCCGCGTCCAGCGCCAGACGCCAGCGGCGCAGATCGCGCCCCTCGGTGACCACGTACTCGCGAAACGAATCCATGAAGGGCCGCTCGTGGAGCGACGCCGAGTAGACGCCCGTGAGGCCCTTCCAGGCGTAGCCGCGATCCGCCTCGAACGGAACGTCGTTGTCGGCGAGAAACGCCACCGACCGCGACAGGTGCGCCGGCGTCTCGCCGTCGTCATCGCGATAAACGAGGCGAAGAAAGAGGTGCCCGAACAGCGATCCGACCATCGCCGTCGACGGCGCGGCCAAGACGACCTCCACGTCGGCGAGGCGGTCCAGCTCGGCCCAGCGTTCGAACGCCGCGCACGACGGAGCGGCGACCGTCGCGCCCGTGAACGCGGCCAGCCGCGCCCGCACGAAGCCGGCTTGGCTCATCAACCGGCACGAAACCTCGCCGCCGCGCTCCGACCACGCCGCCTGCAGGAACGTCACGAGATCCCAGCGCGGCGAGCGCCCGCCCCGCTCCGCCGCGAACGCGCGCGGCGACTGATTCTCGGCGCGCGGCGCCCCGACGAGCGGAGACGACCATTTGTTGAGGCGCCGCCACGCCGGATCTTCGGACCAGCGCGCGGCGCGGTCGAACGCGAACAGCAACGCACCCGCGACGCGGCGGGCGACCTCTTCGGCCGGCGCGCCCAGCGCGGAGCACGCGTGGGCACGCCCCGCGCCGTCGACGAGCTCCGCGTCCTCGGGCCAGCCCGTGGCGTCGCACCGGCGAGCGTCGCGCGCGATCGTCGGCAGACGCGCGCGCACGGCGCTCGGAAATCCGCCGACGGCGACGGCGATCGCGGCGCGCTCGGCGTCCGACCAATCTCCGACGAGAGCAACGGGCGTCCCGGCCGGCTCCGCCGCCGCGAAGGCGACGCCGCTGGCGCCCACCGAAGCGAGCGCCAGCGCCAGCAAACGAGCGTCAGCCCATGCCAACCGCTTGCACCACCTGCCCGACCAGCGCCTTCGTCCGCGCAGCACCGAGCGCGCGCGTCGTCGCGCGCATGAACGCGGCGGCGAATTGCCGAGCCTGCGCCCCGTCGATCGGACCGTTCAGCGCCGCCAGCAGAGCCCCCTGCTCGCGCGACCCTTCCAGCGCGCGCCGCAGCCGCTCCGCCTCATCCGGACGCAGCCGCAGATCGTGGACCCACGCCGCGAGCACCGGACCCTCGGCCATGGTCACGTCGTGGGTCAGCAGCGCGTGCTGCCGGCGCATGAACTCCGCGAGCGCCGTCGCGGCATGGTCCTGGCGCGCGGAGTTCGTCGCGTTCGCCGCGAGGTACCCCACGACCGTGGCGCCCACCGCGACGACGGCGAAGACGATCGAAAAGACGTGGGCGCCGTGGCTGTGCGTGGTCCAGTCGCTGCTGCTCTTCGTGGTCCAGTCGCTGGAGTTCTTCGGCGAGTTCTGCGTCGAATTGTCCGAATCCTTCGACGAGTCGCGCGAGCTGTGTGACGACTCCGCGGACGAGTGCGACGAGTCGTTCGAGCCATTCGAAGAGTTCGAGTCCTTCGAGGACGAATCCCCCGAGCTCGAGCCCGAGTTGCTCTGCCCCGAAGCCCAGGTCCGGGAAGCGCCCTGCGTGGCGACGAGGCCCGCGAGCACGACGGCGACGGCGATGTGGGCGGGGCGGCGCGTCCGCGAAGGGCGCATGAAGGCCCCATCGTCGATTGCCCCGGACTTCTACAGTCGCGAGCAGCGCGCGGAAATCACGGGGAAAAATCGTTACCCCAAGGACACGTCACCTCCGCGCCACCGCGCCCCGCGCGTCGCCTGCACACTTCCTTGTACTTGCGCGATCGATACGCTACCGTCGCGGCGTTTCGTGACCATAGGTTACGAAACCAAGCACTTTCGGGCCCATAGCTCAGCTGGCAGAGCTGCGGACTTTTAATCCGTAGGCCGCAGGTTCGAACCCTGCTGGGCCCACCGTCAGCGTCGAATCATTCGAGGGGCGCCGGCCTCGACCGGCGCTCGACCTCTTCGAGCGCGTCCGCGAGCGACCACCCAGAGCGCCGCAGCGCCCAGAGCTCGGCGAGCCGCGGATCTGCCGCCGCCCGAGCGCGCGCCTCGCGCAACGCCCTCACCTGCTCGTTCGCCGCCTTCACCTGTTCATCCACGAAAACATCCACGACGGCCAGCTTCATCCGCTCCCGCTCCTTCCGACGCATCTCAGCCCGCGCCGCCAGGTCGCGCGCCTTCTGCTCCTCGAACCGGCGCCGGGCGTCTTCGCGCTCGTGCTCCGTCGGTCGAAAGCCCGCGTCACAACGCACACACTCGCAGTCGCGACGGTGCGTGACCCCGTCGTCTTCGAAGTGCGGCAATCGTGCGAGGAGCGAAAGCGTTCTTCCCATGGCGCCACCTGGACTGATTATGCGTTCAGTATACCCAGAGTCCACCCGCACGCAACGAGTAGGCCCGGATCCACTTTCCGCAATGTAGGTGCGACAACACGGACGAGCTGCGCGGAAGTCTTGCGCTTTGGCCTTCGATCCATAAACTGGGCCGCCTTCGCCCGGGACCCCATCGTCTAGCTCGGCCTAGGACAATGCCCTTTCAAGGCATGAACGCGGGTTCGAATCCCGCTGGGGTCGCAATGATTTCAGCTACTTAGCGTATCTCTTCGGGGCTGGGGCCCACCTGGGGCCCTTTTTTCTCAGTTCGGATCGGTTCTCGAGTGTCGTGGGCCCGAGCGTGGGCCCGAGGTGAGCGCGGCGTTCTCAAGGGACAGCAGGTGCATGAAGCCCGCGCTCTGGCCTGGCGCCAGGTGCGCGTAGCGCTCCGTCGTCTTGATCGTCGAGTGACCGAGGAGCGACTGCACGATGCGCAGCGGAGCGCCGCCCGTCGTGAGGATCGAGGCGAACGAGTGCCGGAGCTCGTGCCACTTGATCCTGCGGAGCCCCGCCTTCTTCTGCGCGGCCCACAAGACCTCGTGGAACTGTCCCGGCTGTAGCTTCGATCCATCGGCGTTGCAGAAGACGGTCTCGCCCGGGTGCCGGATCTTCTCCAGCGCGATGGCGAGCTCGTCCGTGAGATCGACGCGTCGGTGACGGTTGCTCTTCGGGCTCTTCTCGATGCTCAGCCACTTCGGCGCCGAGCGGCGGATCGTGATGATCCGCCCCTCGAAGTCGATGTCGCTCCACCGGATCGCCCGCTGCTCCCCCATGCGCGCGCCGGTGTGGAGCGCGAACAGCAGCAGCGCGCGCGCCCAGTCGTCGCGGGCCGCCGACAAGAGCCGGCGAGCCTCGGGCGGCTGGTACCAGTCGAAGCTGGACTCCGGAACGACTACGTCCGGCAGCTCCGGCATGCGCGCGAGGTATCCCCACTTCACCGCGAACCCGAGGAGGGTCTGCAGCGTCGTGCGGATGTTCTTCACCGACTTCTCGCTCAGCCCCTTCCGCGCCTTCCCCCGATCCTTCCGGCCTGCGAGCCTCTCGATCCTCTTCTGCACCGCCTTGCTCTTCGTGGAGGTAGTGGCGCGCCCCTTCTTCTTGTAGCCGCGCTCGCGGAGTACCCCGAAGAAGCCCGTGAGGGCCTCGTTCGAGATCTTCGCGAGCGGCAGCTCGCCGAGCGCGGGGAGAATGTGCACGCGGAGGTGCATGTCCTTCTCCATGAGCGTGGTGTAGCTGTTCACGCCGCGCCGGCCCCCGCCCGTCCTGAACTTTGG
>DASZUD010000377.1:0-3610 GCA_035548155.1 Polyangia bacterium | reverse complement strand
CTTCGGCGTCGGAGATCGCGGCGGGCGCGCTGCAAGACTACGGCCGCGCCGTCATCGTCGGCGACACGACGACGTTCGGAAAGGGCACGGTCCAATCGATTCTGCCGCTCGGGGCGATGATGGATCGCGCGAGGCTGGAGCACGCCTACGACCCGGGCGCCCTCAAGGTCACGATCAGCAAGTTCTACCGGCCGAGCGGCTCTTCGACGGAGCTGAAGGGCGTGGGCGCCGACATCGTCGTGCCGTCGCGCAGCGAGGTGGCGCGCGTCGGCGAGAGCGAGCTCAAGGATCCGTTGCCCTGGGACACCATCCCCTCGGCGAAGTTCGACAAGCAAGACCGCGTGGCGCCGCACCTCCCGGTGCTGCGCGCGCGTTCGAAGGCGCGCGTCGAGGCGGACAAGGGCTTCCAGGCGCTGCGCGCCGAGAACGCCGTGCTGAAGGAGCGCCTCGCGAAGGGCATGATCTCGTTGAACGAGGCAGAGCGCAAGCGCGACCTCGCGCAGGCCAAGGAGCACGACACCGAGATCGAGCGCGAGGCGAAGGCGGTCGCGGCCGCGCGCAAGAGCTACCTCGTCACCGTGAAGGCCGCCGCGCAGGCGGGCCTGCCTGCGCCCGAGGTGCCGGACGCCGGCGCCAAGCCGCCGGTCGCCGGCGGCGCGCCGGATTCGCACGAGGCCGCGCGGGAGGCCGGTGTCGCGACGGATGACATCGTCCTCGACGAGTCGCTGCTGATCCTCTCCGACTACTCGCGCCTGCTCGACGCGAAGCCGCTCGACAAGATGACCGCCCGCTGAGCGTCCGGGCGCGGCGCGCCCCCTTGCTGCCGTCGGGGCTCCTCCTACGTTTCAGTTTGAAGGTGGAAAGGAGGGACCCATGACCAAGATGGCGACATGGCTTTTGGCCGGGGCGCTGGGGTTGGGGTTTGCGGGCGGGCGCGCTATGGCCGCGGAGCCCGACAACGACACGGACGACACGAACGCGCCCTCGGATACGGGCGCGAACCGCGCGTCGGACACGGGCAACACCGCCGAGACCAGTCCGAAGGGAACGCAGACCACGGCGACCGAGCTCCAGATGTCGGATCTGCCCTCGGCTGTGCGCAGCACGTTCAAGCGTGAGGCGAAGGGCGGCAAGGTCGAGGAGCTGCGCAAGGAGACCAAGAAAGACGGCTCCGTCGTGTACGAGGGCGAGATCGTGAAGAAGGGGCAGGGCCGCGAGCTCGAGGTGAACTCGGACGGCATGGTCGTGGACCGCGGCAAGTCGCACAACGAGAAGATGGAGCCGCGCGGGAGCCAGCAGCAGTAGCAACCGAGGTCGCGCCCGCGCCGGCGATTCGACCGGTGCTTGACCGTTCTCGGCCGCTCGACCAGGCTTCGGCCGAGGAGAGGGACGCATGGCGCGGGTGTTCATCACGGGATCCTCGGACGGCCTCGGCCTGCTCGCAGGGCAGCAGCTCAGGCGCGGCGGGCACGAGGTCGTCCTTCATGCGCGCAACCAGGCGCGCGCGCGCGCGACGCGCGCGGCCCTGCCGGCTGCCTCGGCCATCGTCGTGGGCGACGTCTCGACGCTGGCGGGGATGGCCGAGGTCGCGGCCGGGGCGCGCGCCGAGGGGCCGTTCGACGCCGTGATCCACAACGTGGCGCTCGGCTATCGCGAGCGGCGCGTGGAGACCGAAGACGGGCTGACCAGCGTCTTCGCGGTGAACGTCCTCGCGCCGTACTACCTCACGGCGGCCCTTCCGTTGCCGCGCCGGCTCGTGTACCTCACGTCGGGCTTGCATCGCAGCGGCGATCCGACGCTGGACGATCTGCAGTGGCGGCGGCGGCGCTGGGACGGGCTGCAGGCCTACGCCGACAGCAAGCTGTGGGACGCCGTGCTGGCCGCCGCCGTCGCGCGCCGACGCCCGGACGTCGTGTCGAGCTCCGTCGAGCCCGGGTGGGTGCCCACGAAGATGGGCGGGCCGAGCGCGCCCGACGATCTGCAGCTGGGCGCCGCCACGCAGGTGTGGCTCGCCACGAGCGATGATCCGGAGGCGCTGGTCTCGGGACGCTGCCTCCATCACCAGGCGCAACAGATCAGTCACCCGGCCGTGCGCAACGTCGAGATCCAGGAGGGCCTGCTCGCGGCGTGCGCGAAAGTCGCGGGGATCGAGCTACCCAGGTTCGAGCAGCCGGGCGCGACCGCCTGACGCTCAGGCGCCGCCACCGCGTCGGCGGCGCCTGAGGACCCGATCACGGCGACGCGGCCGCGCCCGCCTGTCCGGCCAAGGCCGCGTTCGCCCACTTCCGCACGAGCACCAGGTGCTGCTCCTCCTCGAGAAGGGCGGCCCGGAACTTCCCCGCGAGGTCGTTCTGCCCGAGACGCCCCGCCAGATCCGCGAGGGCGAGCCAGCTCTCGTTGTCGACGAGCTCGGCCGCGAGGATCACCCTGAGCGCCTCCGTGAGGGTGACGCGCGGATCGCCGAGCGCCTGCACCCAGCCCTGCGCCGCGACGCCGGCCACGTCGGCGCTGGGCGTGATCACCGTCGGATCGGCGCCGAGCTGCTCGATGGCCTCCTTCAGCATGGCGAAGTGCTTCAGCTCCTCGCCGCGGATGCGCTCGAGCTCGGCGCGCGTCGGCCCCTCGGGGTGGGCTCCGGCCGCCTCCAGCTTCACGAGCAGGCACTCGTAGAGCCGCGTGCCCGTCCGTTCGAACGCGAGCCGCTCGCCCATGAGGTCGAGCAGCACGGTCGCCTTCTTGCCCTTCATGAGCTCTACGGCCGCCTTCGCGACGTTCTTGAGCGACGCGGGCGGCGGCATCGTGCCCACCGGTCCCGCTTCGCGCGCCCAGGAGAGCTGCTCCTGCTCGACGGCCTGCCCGTCGCTGGCGATGGGCGCTCCCGCGTTCGCGCCGTCGATCATCGCCTTGACGTCGACGGGTGAGGTGGCGATGCCCGTCCTGTTCATTCCCATTTCGGTCGGCTTCGTTCCGTGGCCCATCACGCCCTCCTGGCTTGCGCAGCGGTGGCTCGGGACACGAGCTCCGTGCCCGGCGTCCAGACGTACCCCGACGCGATCGTCTCGCTGGGCGATCCCTCCTTGTTCAGCTGGTTGCGGTAGCGCGCCGAGGGCCCGTTCTGGTCCTCTTGCGCGGCGGGGACGTAGTCGGTGCCGCGGGCGCGCAGATCCACCTCGGTCTCCAGCGTCTTCCGGATGAGCTCGCGGTGGCTCTTGTACGCGATGGGGTCGGGCAGCGACTCGGGCAGCAGCGACTCGGGATCGCGATTCTCGATCTCGCGCATCGCCTGCATCGCGACCTGCAGCTGGCCGAGCTCGTAGTCGAGGAAGCGCTCCCACACGCCCTTGACCATCGCGTCCTCCTCCTGCTGGAGGCAGCTCCAGTAGTTCCAGACCTCCGTCGCTTCGTGAATGAGCCAGCGCTCGATCCACGTCTCGCTCGGGTCGCTGAGCGACTCGTACTGCGTGACGTGTTGCTCTTCGATCGAGGCGATCTCGGCGTAGAGCTGCCGCGCGACCGGATCCGAGAAGGTCGGCCCCACGTGCATGTAGTAGTCGTGCGTCTGGTACTCGCCCGCGACCAGCGTCATCGCGTTCAGCTTCGAGAGCGGGTG
>DASZUD010000376.1:0-15430 GCA_035548155.1 Polyangia bacterium | reverse complement strand
TGGCCCACAGGGCGCCCGCAGGCGACCTCGTCGGCGGCTTGGCGGCAAGCTCGTCCGCGAACAGAGGCGCGACCAGGCGAGGCGCCGACGGCGCGCCCGCGCGCTGCGCGTCGACGGACTCCTTCGCCGCCGCGAAGACGTCGCGCGCGTCGAAGCCGATCGACTCGATCGCTCCGTCGGCGTCGTCGATTTGCGGCCAGGAGCACCGCGCGAGGATCTGCACGTCGCGACGCGGCCGCACGCGCGCCCGCGCGAGGCCCGCCAGCAGGGGCGCCACGAGCGCGTCGTCGGTGACCAGCACTGCCTGCGGGCGATCGTCGCGCTCGAAGAGCAGGCGCGTGAGCGCCTCGCACCCGATGGGCGCCACGTGCAGCAGCGACACGCGCCGGCTGTCGAAGCCGCGCGCGCGCAGCACCGCGCGCGACCGCTGGAGGTGCGCGGCGTCGGGCGAGAAGACGGCGACGCGGCGACCGCGCACCGTCTCGGCCAGGTGCGTCGCCGCGCGCTCGAGCAGGGCCGCGACGTCGAGACCCACGAGGCCCGCGTGCGGCACCGGCTCGCCGATCGCGACGCGCGCCAGGCCGGCCGCCTGCAGCGCCGGCAGGAGGCGCATCGTGGGTGAGCCCGTCACGAAAAGGCCGGCGGCCGAGCCGCGCGCGACCGTCTCGCACAGCGTCTGGTAGGCGGCGTCGCCGGGCCGCCCGTCGACGCCCACGAGCGGGATCACCTCGCCGGTGATGCCCGTCTCGCCGCGCTCGATGAGCTGGAGCATGGCGGCCGACAACGCCGACCACTCCGGCGCGCCGGGCCGCTCGCTGGTGACCCACAAGTACCGCGTGTGATGCGGCAGCGTGCGCGCGACGAACACGCCCCGCGTGCCGTCGACGGTGACGAGCCCCTCGCTGCGCAGCGCCTTCACGCCGCGCGCGACGGTGGGTCGCGTCACGCCGAACTGCTCGACGAACGCGTCGTAGGTGGGCAGCCTCGCCCCCGGGGCGCGCTGCCCCGAGAGGATCTCGCTGCGCAGGACCTGGACGATCTGGTCGGCCTTTCGCGAGGGCATTTCGAATCGCCTCCCGACCGTGGATGTCCGCACGAGCCCGATTCCGTCTCTCGCCTGCGCACGTCGGGCCCTTACCGAGTGTGGGTCGAGACCCAGAATTGGTATTGACGCAGCCCGCGTCGACAGACGGAGGTGGTCATGATTCGCTCCCCGATGATTCGCGTCTTGTTCGTGGTGGGTGCCCTGGCGGGCTCGCAAGTCGCTCGGGCGGCGGACCAGCCGCTGGGCCCCGAAACGACCGCCGAAAAGGAAGGCGCGCGCCTGGTGGGCGTCGGCCAGAACGAGCAGCTGGCGGCCAAGGCCGACAAGGCGCGGGCCGCGGACCTCGAGCGTCAGGCCAAGGCGATGAAGGAGACGGCCGACCGCACGAGGGACAAGGGCGCCGAAGGACGCGCCGATCTGCTGAAGCAACAGGCGAAGGCGCTCGACAAGGCTTCGGACCTCCGCGCAGACAACGCGAAGCAGATGATCGACGACGGCCAGGAGCTGGCGAAAGCTGGCGCCAAGCAGCGCGAGGCCGCGGCGAAGGCCATGGTCGCTCCGGGGCCGTAGCAAGCCCGAGCGCAGCGCGCTCCGTCACGCAGGGCGAGCGGTGGGCGCGCGGGCCCTCCCGGGCTCCCGCACAGGATCCTTCACCACCACATGCTGGCCGAGAGCGAGATCATGTCCCGATCCGGGTGAATCGTCGGATCGGGCACCGCCGGGTAGCCGCTGCGCACGACGACGCCGTCGCCGTAGAACCAGTGCGAGTACTGCAGCACCACCTGATCGTGCGCCTGCCACTTCGACCGGAAGATGAGCCGCGGCGACGCGATCGAGAACGCCTGCGACGAATCGCCCCCGTTCGGCATGACGCGATCGAAGCGGAAAGAAGCAGCCAGGTGCTTGAAGAGGCTCACGCCGGCCTCGCTGCCGAGCTTCAGCTTGTTGACGTCGTTGTACGCCGGATCGTTGCTGGTGACGCGCGTGTCCATCGCGAACAGGCTGACGACCACGTCGGGGCTGTCGCCCGTGAAGATCTCCGGGTACTCGAGGATGCTGCGGATGCTGAGGTCCCACTGGCCGGCCACCGTCGTCAGCGTCCCGTTCCCGCCGCTGGCGGGCCCGAGGTAGTTGTCGATGAGGCCGAGGCCGCCGCCCGTGTTCATCACCTCGAGGATCGAGCCCAGCGCGCCGACGTACGTGGCCTTCGAGCGTGAGACGCCGAGGTAGACGTGGCCGATGTTGCCCGTCGTGAGGCGGATGTCGGCGCCCGCGACGGAGAGCTTGGCGTCCGGCGTGGTGCCCTGCGCGGCTCTGTCGTCCTGCGTCCAGCCGAAGAGGTAGTGCAGGCCCACCGTGAGCGTGCCCAGGTACGCGAAGCCCGCGTGCACGTGGGCCACGAAGCCGCTGCCGACGTTGGGGCTCGCGAAGCCGTTCCAGCCTGCGGGGAGCACGTCGTTGGGGAACTTGTCGAACTGGCCCTCGAAGCCCTGCTCGAGCATGAACACGGCGTTGCCCACGCCCAGCTTGAGGATGGCGCCCTCGCCCACGCCGTTGACGCGCGCGATGGCCGGCGTGCCGTACTTGCCCTCGTCGTACTCGCCCATGATGCCGTAGCGGCTGGAGAACGCGCCCACGTTGATGTCGAGGCGCAGGTGCGGCGCGAGCTCGGGCAGGCGGAAGTTCACGTAGGCGTCGGCGATGCCCGATTGATTCACGGGGTCATAGAACTGCTGCGCGTCGGACGCCGTGCGCGAGAGGATGATCACGTTGCCCGTGACCACCGAGTTGCCGTACGAGAAGTTCAGCTGCGCGTACGGCTGCGGCACGACCGTCGTGTAGTTGAACGAGTCGCGGTAGTCGGGCACGACGGGCGGCGCGTGCAGCACGTCCTCGTGCTGCTGCGTCGTCACGACGCCGGCGCGCGTGTTCAGCCCCATGCGCAGCGGCATCGTGAGGAAGCCGTGGAAGTCGAAGCGCCATTCGCCCTCGTCCAGCGAGGTCTGGCCGTAGGCCGGCGTGAGGCCGCCCGGCAGCGCGCCCACGGCGGGCGTGCCCGGGTCGAGCCCCAGTTGGATCGCTTGCTTGCCGTCGTCTACGTCCGTCGCAGCGCCGCCCGCCGCCGCGAGGGCCGGCGACGCGGAGAGCGCCCACGCGAGCGGTAACGACGGGATCCAAGACCAACCAAGTCGGGATTTCATTCGCGACCTGCTTTCTGTGCTCGCCAATTTCACGGTCACCACCAAAGTCCGAAGGTCAGCGCGTACATCGTCGAATCCAGCTGTCCGCGCGTGAAGTCGTTGGGGAACTCGGCGTGCGTGTGCGCGCCGTAGAACCAGTGCGTGTAGGCCAGCGTCACCGTCTCGTGGCTCAGCCAGTCGCTCTTGAAGAGCAGCTTCGGCGAGATGACGTCGAAGCTCTCGGCCAGATCCTTCGAGTTGGGCGCGACGTGGTCGTAGCGCGCCGAGATCTGCAGCCAGGACAGCCACCGCCACGTCCACTCCGTGCCGGCCTTCCACATCTTGCGGCCGTCGTAGTCGGGGTCCTTGCTGTCGATCGTGACGAAGTCGGCGAAGAAGCTCGCGAACACCTCGGGGCCGTTCGGCGAGAGCTCCACCGGGTAACGCAGCAGGCGCCCGAGGGCGACGTTGTACTCGATGCCCGTCACCAGCATCTTCCCGGTGCCGCCGCCCTGCGGGCCGAGGTAGCGCTTCGTGAGCTGCTCGCCGTTGTAGGCGCCGAAGTAGTTCATGCCCGTGAGCAGCGTCGCGTCGTGCGCGTCCGCCCACGACACCGCCACGGCGAAGTTGCCGAGGTAGTTGTCGATCATGCGGAAGTCCGCGCCCAGCACCGTCAGGTTCGGATCGGGGCGGTGGCCCTCGTCGACGAAGGGGGTGCGCGGGTCGTCGATCTGGTCGCGCTCGTCCTGCGCGAAGTTGTAGAGGTAGTGCAGGCCGAGGACGAGCGGCACGACGCCGTGGCGCGCGATGCCGGCGTGCGCGTGGTGCACCCACGCCGACGGGAGCGACGGGTTGAAAGCGCCGTCGATGCTGACGACGGCCGGCGCGCCGAAGGGCGTCTTGCCGAGGCGGCCCATGAAGCCGTCCTCGAGGAACAGCGTGTGGCGCGCGTCCAGGTCGTACTGCAGCGTCAGCGTCTCGCCGAGGCCGAACGGGTTGCCGATGATGGCGGCGTTGTAGCGGCCGACGTCGTACTGGCCCAGGCCGCCGTACACGTTCTGGAACGCGCCGACGTTCCACTTCAGGTTGACCGGCCCGACGGGCAGCTTGTACGTGAGGTACGCCTGCTGGAAGAAGTTCTGGCTGCCGAGCGGCACCCAGTCGGAGCCGACGGTCGGCTTCCAGGTGCTCATCTTCACGTGCGCCGTGACGCGGTTGTTGCCGTACTCGAACGTCAGGTCGACCCAGCTGCCCTGCGGCGCGTTCGTGCCGTTGAACATGCCGTACGCGTCGACGACGCGCGGGAACGTGTGGAACGTCGTCTCGTACTGCTGCGACGTGGGGTTGAGGCGCGTGCCCTCGCCGACGCGCAGCGCGGCGCTCATGTACCCCCAGAAGTTGAAGACCCAGTCGTCACCGACGGTGGGCGCGGCGAACGGCACCGTGAGGCCGCCGGGCAGCGCGGGCGTCAGCGGCGCGTACGGCGAAAGGCCCAGGCTGATGCCCTGGCGGTAGCCGGGGATGTAGCCGGCCTGCAGGTTCGGGCCGGTCGCCGCCGGCTTGGCGCCTTTTCCTGCGGCGTTCGTCTCCGGCTCGACCGCGGGCTTCTCCTTCACCGTGTCGGCGATCGAGTCGCGCGCCGTGGGATCGGCCTGCGCGTGCGCCGCGGCCGGCAGCGCCGCGAGCGCGGCGGCGAACACGATGACGACGTCCGGCGAGGCGAGCTGAGCGTGACGACGTCTCTCCCCCAGGCGGCGCACTACTTCTTCCGCCTGTAGAGGGTGACGTTGTCGAAGTAGACGTCCGCCCAGCCCATCTGGGCGCCGAAGGCGATCGTGTCCAGCGACTTCAGATCCATGTACGGCGCCTTCTTGCCGAAGCCGACCTGGCCGAACTGCGACCAGGGCAGCGTGTAGAGCTTCCACTCGGGCGTGAGCTCGACGGAGGTCTGCCAGCCGTCCTGGCAGCGGTCGTCGCGCGAAGGCGGCGGCAGGTCCTGGCCCGGGTTCCAGCAGTACTCGCCGCTCTCGTCGGCGGCGGGGAACGTGAACGGCGTGCACTGCTTGCCGTCGAAGTCGCGGTCCTGGTACGAATTCGGGCTCGTGCAAGCGCTCGGGCCGCAGCGCGGGTACATGAGCTCGAGCTGCGATTCGATCGGGATGGACGGCAGCGGCCCCTGCTTGGGGTCGAAGCAGCGATAGATCGGGTTCGGCGAAGCGGGATCGTCGGGCGAGCACGGCGCGCCCGAGAGGCAGCGCGTGTGGCACTCGCGGATGCGGCGGCAGTACTTCTGGTTCTCGAAGGCGAGGCGGCTCGACGTGAACTTGTCGGTGAGGATCACGAACGAGCTGGCCGAGCCCTCGGGGCCGCGGCGCGCCCAGAAGGCGATGCCGTCGTACTTCGAGACGTCGAAGAAGTCGTGCGACTGCAGATAGTCGTCGCCATTGGCCGCGTGGGTGGGGATGCCGGCGCTGTCGACCAGGGCGTCGGGCGCGATCGGCGCGGGGCAGAAGTCGGCGTTGGGATCGCTGCAGGCGTCCGACGGTGACGCGCGGTACTGGCCCAGCGGATCGGTGAACGCGTGGCTGATGCCGGCGCCCCACTTGCGAAAGAGGCCACCGCGGAAGTGCAGCACCCACTCGTTGGGCGTGCCGTCGCACGAGGGCCCGGGCACCTTCTCGGCGGGCAGGCCCCACGGCGCGAGGAACGTGTGTCCCGTCCCAGCGCTGAGCCCCGGGTACCAGGTCGCGTCGCCCGGCGTGTGCCACGAGAACTTCGTGAGGTCGTCGTAGGACGCCCAGCCGGACGCGATGCCCGTTTCGTTCGGGTCGGTGCTCTTCGTCTCGAACGAATCGAACCAGCCCTTCGAGAACTCGAAGGCGTCCGCGCCCCGGCAGTCGGTGGGCCACGGCGTCGGCAGATCGGGCAGGCCCAGCTGGATGGGCGGATACTCCGGGAGATCGGCGACGATCGCCTGCCCCGTCGCGTCGAGGTGGGGCAGCACGCCGTTCTGCCAGGGCACCTGCTCGACGAGGCCGGCGACGGGTGAGAGCCTGCCGGTGTTGCCCGGTCCGTCACAGGCCGCGAGCGTCACCGCGAACGGAAGAGCGACGACGAAGAGGGCGGCCTCCGCGACTTCGACCGAGCGAGGCCGATGAAGCATGTCGGGTGAATGTCCGGCGCTACCTCTTTCCGTCTCTTTGCGAGTTGCGAATGAGCTGCATGAAGTAGTGCGGCGGCAGCCAGCGCCCGTCGACGTAGTAGTCGTAGTTGCGGCCCACGCCCGTGCCCTCGCCGAGGTCGTTCCACGTCGCCAGCACCAGCAGCTCCGCGTCCTGCGATTCGCGCAGCACGCGCTCCAGGATCTGGCCGCCCTTGACGCAGCGGTCGTACTTCGTGGCCAGCGCGCCCGGGCGATCGCGGTTGATCGCGTCCCAGCGCACCATGGCGTGATCGATGACGTGACCGTTCAGCTGCGAGCGAAACCGGCGCTGCGGCATGTCGAAGGTCATCCACTTGAACTTCGAGTCGGCGACCTCGGCCATCGCGGGATCGTCGAAGAACGCGATGTCGACGTCCACGAACGGCTCCTCGCCGAACTCTTCCTTGAAGAGCTGCTTGAGGCGCGCGATCACGGGCGCCGCCTTCGTGCGGGGCTCGAGCGTCCCGGCGTTATAGAAGTAGATGAACGGCTTTCCCTTGAAGCGGTACCAGTACTTCTTGTCGATCTGCTTGAAGAACGGCTTCCACTTGTTCTCGAAGATCAGCCGCGCGGCCTTCTCGGGGTCCGTGAGATCCGGCCGGTGCTTCCACAGCTCGCGGAACTCGTCGACGCCGCCGAACTCTTGCTGGCCCCACGTCCACGTGTCGTCGAAGAGGCCGATCTTCACGGGATCTTCCAGGCTCTCGAGGGCGTCCTCGAGGGGCTTCAGGCGGTGCTTCTCGATGTCAGGGCCGTAGGCGTTCGGCATCAGGAACGAGAGGCCCGCGTACTTCGCGTCGGAGAGTGACTGGCGCCAGAAGCCGAAGTTGTTCGGGTGGTAGTAGCCAGGCTCGCCGCCTTCGTGCTTCGTCGGCAGCGACGCCGCGGGCTTGTCCATGCCCGGCGCGTGCGTGTTCGCCCAGTCCATCTGGCAGTTCGTGTCGCGCGGGCAGTCGAAGAAGAACATCAGCACGGCGCCGACTTCGCGCTTGGTGTGGCGCTCGGGCGCGCCCGTCAGCTCCGGCTGCGCGACCCACGGATCCGAGTACGCCAGCTTGCACTGGCGCTTGCTCTCCGTGCAAAGGGCGCGCACGACGTCGACGCGCCGCACGTAGTACTCGTCGCGCATGCGGCGCGTCCACTTGTCGACGACGGCGGGCGCGGGCTCCTGCCCCGTGACCTGACAGTGCGCGGCGCGGACGAACGTGGCGGGCGCGTTGCCCAGGTTCACGTCGATCGTCTCGGTGCGCGCGCAGGGGCCGCTCCACTCTGGCTTGAGCGCGAAAGGCTCGACGACGGTCTCGTCTTGCTTCGACGTCGCGGCGACGGGCGCCGTCGCCGGGCCCGTCGAGGGCGGCATGCGGATGCACGCGCACAGGAGGAGGACGGGGGCGACCGCGCGCGCGGCCCGGAAAACTCGTTTGTCGACCATGCCTTGCCTCGGGCGTCGCGTGACGCGCTGAAGATTCGTGAACACGACCGACGGTTAATGACCGGAGCGGACACAAACCGTCTGTGCGGAAGGTCCTGCCCGTCACTCTTCTTCTGGCCGCGCTGCCGGCCTGCCTGTATCCGCCCGCGCGCTACGTCGCGGCGAGCCGCGCCCGGGCAAAGCCCGCCGCGGAAGAGGAAGCGAACGCAGGCGACATCCCGGCGCCCGCCAAGCCCACGGGGCCGCTGATCTCCGACGGCACGAAGCCCACGGTCATGAACCTGGACCCGGGCGGCGGCTGGTTCGTGTTCCACGATCCCACGCCGAGCGGCGTCATGACACCGCCCACGATCGACGCGTTCCCCTCGGCGATGGCCGGCGGCGTGATTCACACCACCGGGCGCGGCTTCATCGATTGGGGCGGCGGCATCGGCTTCAACTTCCAGGGCGCGGGCGCGCTGACGCCCATCGACGCGTCGGAGTGGAAAGGCATCACGTTCCGCGCGTGGGGCACGAGCGCCATGCACGTCGGGCTCGCGACGATGGCGACGATGCCCGAGTTCAACAAGTGCAAGAAGTGCTACGACCACTACGCCGTGGACATCTACCTCACGCCCGAGCCCAAGACGTACACGTTCACCTGGAGCGATCTGCGTCCCGGAGGCTGGGGCACGAAGGTCGCGCTGGACCCCACGACGATCGTGGGTCTCAACTTCACGTCGAAGGGCGGCGTGCCGTGGGACTTCACGATCGATGACCTGAAATTCATCAAATGAGCGCGCGGCGGGTGTCCGCGCTGCTGCTGGCGCTCGCGCTGGCGGCCTGCGGCTCGTCCGGCTCGAGCACGCCGGCGAAGGGCGCAGCCGACGGCGGGGACGCGGCGACGACCGACGCGCACGCAGGCGCGACGATCGAAGCAGGCGCCGCCGACGCGCCCAGCGTGACTCACCCCGCCCCGCCCGGCCCAGGCGCCGTTCTCGTACACCTCTTCGAGTGGCGTTGGACCGACATCGCCAAGGAGTGCGAGGCGTACCTCGGCCCCGCCGGCTTCACGGGCGTGCAGGTCTCCCCGCCCAGCGAGCATGCCGTGCTGGCGCGCTTTCCGTGGTGGCAGCGCTACCAGACGGTGAGCTACGCGCTGGACGAGAGCCGCAGCGGCACCGCCGCCGAATTCCGCGACATGATCCAGCGCTGCGCCGCCGCAGGCGTCGCGATCTACGTCGACGCCGTCATCAATCACATGACGGCGCAGGCGAGCGGCACGGGCAGCCACGGGAGCCACTTCACGAAGTACGCCTACCCGGGCCTCTACGACGCGACCGACTTCCACACGCCCACCTGCGCCATCGGCGACGGGGACTACCAGAGCGCGCCCGATCGCGTGCGGCGCTGCGAGCTGCTGGGCCTGGCCGACCTCGACACGGGCAAGGACGCCGTGCGCGCGCGCATCGCCGACTACCTCGCCGCGCTCGTCGAGCTGGGCGTCGCGGGCTTCCGCGTCGACGCCGCCAAGCACATCGCTCCGGTCGACCTCGACGCGATCGTGCGCGCCGTCTCTGACCGCGTGGGCGCCGGCGTGCGCCCGTACTACTACCTCGAGGTGATCGACCACGGCGGCGAGGCGATCCGCTCGAGCGACTACCTCGCCGTGGGACAGGACACGCCGGCCAAGGTCGACGTCATCGAGTTCAAGTTCGACGCCGTCGCCGACGCGTTCGCCGGGCTCGACGGACGCAGCGTGGCCGGGCTGCGCGCGCTCGACACGAGCGCGGGGCTGCTGCCGTCAGACCGCGCGCTCGTGTTCGTCAACAACCACGACACGCAGCGCGCGTCGTCGCTCTACTACCAGTACGGAGCGGCGTACGATCTGGCCACCTTGTTCCTGCTCGCCTGGCCGTACGGCACGCCGCAAATCCTCTCGAGCTTCGCGTTCGATCGCGGGACGGCGGCGGGCCGTGACCAGGGTCCGCCCTCGGACGCCGCCGGGCACACCCGCCCCGTGTGGGCGCCCGGCGCGGCCGCGCCCGACTGCCGCGACGATCTCACGCTGCCGGCGCAGCCCGCGGGCCAGTGGCTGTGCGAGCACCGCCGCCCGTTCATCGCCCGCATGATCGCGTTCCGCCGCGCGACGCTGGGCGCGCCCGTGACGCAGGAGTGGGACGACGGCGGCGACGCGCTCGCCTTCGCGCGCGAGGGCAAGGGCTTCGTCGTCATCAACAACGGCGCCTCGACCGTCCACCGCACCTTCGCCACCAGCCTGCCCGCGGGCAGCTACTGCGATGTCTATGGTGGCGCGCCGAGCGTCACGGGCTGCACGGCGAGCACGATCGTCGTCGCCGCGGACGGCACGGCCGACGTCACGGCCGCGGCCGGCACCGCGTTCGCGCTGCACGTGAACGCGCTCGCAGGCCAATGATCTGAGGCCCACCAAGAGACCGGAGACCGAAATGACCAAGGCCCAATCGCTCGCCCTCCTCTCCCTCTCGTCCGTGCTCGCGTGCGCCCAAACACAGGCTCCGCCGGCCCCGCCCGCGGTGACGGCGGCCGTGGCGACGGGCGCCCCCGAAGTGAAGTCCTTCGAGGCCGGCCCGCACGGCGTGACGCTGCGGACGACGGCGGGCGTCCTCGCGATCACCGCGGTGAACGACCACGTCGTGCGCGTGCGCGCCGCGCGCGAGCCCGACGGCCGCGATCTCCTCAACGACTTCTCGTGGGCGATCGTGCCCGGCGCGAACACGCCGCAGGCCGCCATGAAGGTGACCGACGAAGGCGGCTCCATTCTGGCCGCGACGCCCGCCGTGCGCGTGCGCATCCAGAAGCACCCGCTGCGCCTCGCGTTCCTCGACGCCGCCGGCCACGTCGTCAGCCAGGACGCGGGCCCGATGGCGATCGGCGCGAACGGCTTCCGCGTCACGCACGCCATGCCCGACGACGAGCACTACTTCGGCCTCGGCGACAAGGCGGGCCCGCTCGATCGCCGCGACATGGCCTTCACGAACTGGAACACCGACGCCTACGCCTGGCAGGAGTCGACCGATCCGCTCTACAAGACGATCCCGTTCTTCCTCGCGCTGCGCGGCGGCCGCGCGCACGGCTTCTTCGTCGACAACACGTGGCGGTCCTGGTTCGACTTCGGCAAGACCGCGCGCGACGCGTACGGCTTCGGCGCCGACGGCGGGGCGCTGGACTACTACTTCATCGACGGGCCGGATCCGAAGGCCGTCGTCGCGCGCTACGCCGATCTCACGGGCAAGGCGCCGCTGCCGCCGCTGTGGACGCTCGGATTCCAGCAGTGCCGCTACTCCTACTACCCGGAGGCGCGAGTCCGCGAAGTCGCGAGAACGTTCCGGGACAAGAAGATCCCCGCCGACGTCATCTACCTGGACATCGACTACCAGAAGGACAACCGGCCCTTCACGATCGACACCGAACGCTTCCCGCACTTCGACCAGATGATCTCGGACCTCGGGCGCGAGGGCTTCAAGGTGATCGCCATCACCGACCTGCACCTCGCGAAGGCGCCGGGCTACGCGCCCTATGACCAGGGCCTCGCGGGCAACGACTTCGTGCACGCCGCCGACGGCTCCGTCTACGTGGGCAAGGTGTGGCCCGGCGACAGCGTGTTCCCCGACTTCACGTGGGCGCCCGCGCGCGCGTGGTGGGGCACGCTGTACGAGGACTTCGTGCGCCGGGGGATCGCCGGGTTCTGGAACGACATGAACGAGCCGTCGGTGTTCTGGTCGCAGAAGACGATGCCGCTCGACGCCGTTCATCGCACCGACGCGGGCGGCACCACGACCCACCGCGAGGCGCACAACGTCTTCGGCATGGAGAACTCGCGCGCGACGTACGAGGGCCTGCTGAAGCTGCAAGGCAACCGGCGGCCCGTCGTGCTCACGCGCGCGACGTACGCGGGCGGCCAGCGCTACGCCGCCTCATGGACGGGCGACAACAGCAGCACGTGGAACCACTACCGCATCTCGATCCCGATGCTGCTGAACCTGGGCCTGTCGGGCTTCTCGTTCGTGGGCGACGACATCGGCGGCTTCCGCGGCAGCCCGCAGCCCGAGTTGCTGACGCGCTGGATCGGCCTCGGCGCGTTCAACCCGATCTTCCGCGATCACAGCGAGAAGGGCACGCTGGATCAAGAGCCGTGGGTGCACGGCGCCGAGCACGAGGCGATGCGCCGCAAGTTCATCGAGGCGCGCTACCGCCTGCTGCCGTACGTCTACACGATCGCCGAGGAGGCCTCGCGCACCGGCATCCCGATGATGCGCCCCTTCTGGCTGGAGCACCCCGAGGCCGACGCGTTCACGACGAACGGCAACGTCTTCCTCTTCGGCCCCGATCTGCTGATCGAGCCGAAGATCGACGAGACGATGGATCCCGTCGAGACGGTGGTGCCTCCCGGCGTCTGGTACGACTACTGGACGGGCGAGCGGCTCACGAAGGCGCCCGCGAAGAAGCTGCCGAGCCCGGCCGAGCTCACCGTGCTGGTGCGCGGCGGCGCGATCGTCCCGCACCAGCCGCTCGTGCAGTCGACCAGCGAGACGCCGAAGGGCCCGCTCGAGCTGCGCGTCTATCCGGGCCCCGACTGCAAGGGCGCGCTCTACGCCGACGACGGCCAGACGTTCGACTACCGCGCGGGCGCGTTCGTGCGCGTGCCGCTCGCCTGCACCGAGGCCGCGGACGGCGTCACCGTCGAGATGGGCGCGGCCGAGGGCGCGTTCACGCCGTGGTTCTCGTCCGTCGCGTTCGCGATCCACGGCGCCAAGAGCAAGCCGAAGCAGGTCACCGTCGCGGGCAAGCCCGTGCGCGACTTCTCGTACGACGCCGGGAAGAGGGTCGTCGTCGTTCCCGCGCCCTACGTGAAAAGTGGCCAGAAGGTGACCGTCACGTACGAACGTCCCTGAAGCTCCCGGCCGGGGGGAGGCGCCCTCGGTGCCCCACCCTGCTCGTGCCCTTCCTGCCCTGGGCGGCGATGACTACCTTTGCCTTCAGCAGGAAGGAGTCATCGATGTGGTGGAAGCCAGTTGGCGTCGTCGGCCTCTGGTTGATTTTGATCGCGGTGCCGCACCTGGCGACGAGCTCCGGTGTCCAAGTCGCCGCGACGGGTGCGCCGGTGCCGGCGACGGCGCCCGCGACCGCCAGCCCGGGCGATCCGCCGGTTGATTCCGCCGCGCGCGACGCGGGCGCGACCCACCAGGCCATGAACGCCGTCATCACGATCCGGTTCAAGAACGCGCTCGACAACAAGCTGCTGACGCTGCTGCAGGCGAGCCTGGCGCTGGACGGCGAGCCCCTGGCGCCCGTGACCGAGCTGGCTCCGCAGAGCCAGACGATCGTGTTCTCGGGCCACGTCGCGCCAGGCACCCACACCGTCTCGACGCACCTCACCTGTCAGGGGAAGCGCCGCGGACCATTCACGTACCTCCAGAACTACCGCTTCCACGTCCACTCCGAACAGACGGTGACCGCGCTCGAGAACCGAGCGGCGATCTTCACCATCTCGGCGGTGCGGCACAAAGGCGTGAACCGCGAGCCCGATGCGCTCGTCGACGTGACCATCTACAACGAGCTGCTGCCGACGCCGATCAGCGAGGCGCGCGATCGGGCCTCCCACTAGCTCCGCTACGGCAGCGCCGTCCAGAAGCGCCAGAAGCCCGTCGTCGAAAGGTGCGTCGTCGCCGCCTGGTCAGTGTGCGCGAAGCCCGAGGTGAGGCACCAGACGACGGGATAACCGTCCTTGCAGCCCTCGTACTGGACGCACGTCGAAGGCGCCGTGAGCGGCACGCCGGGATCGTAGGGCGTCGTTTCGTCGCTGCACCCGTTCGCCGCGACGACGCGCGCGAGAGCCGTCATGACGCCCGCCGGAGGGTTGCTCTGGTCGTCGGTGTCCGAGACGTACATCGCCGGGATGGGCCCGGCGCACGCCGCCGGCAAGGGCGGCAGCCCGCCCCCCACGGTGGCCTGAGCGCGGATGACGCCGGCGCGCGCACACCCGAGGAAGTTCGTGATCCACGAGCCGCCGCTGAAGCCGCTCACGAAGACGCGCGAGGTGTCGACGCACGTCGCGGCTTCGACGTCGGCGAGGGTCGCGTCGAAGTACTGCAGCTCGGGCGTGTCGGCGGCGTCATAGTCGAAGCAGTCGTCGACGCCGTTCATGCCGACGATGATCGCGTCGTTGCCGGCGGCCATCTCCACGGGCGTCGGGGTCTTGCCGCTCTGGCCGCAGCCGGGACCGATGAGCACCAAAGGGTAGGCGCGCGAGGAATCGTAGCCTTTGGGCACGCGCAGCCAGTAGACGCGGTTCGTGTACCTCGCGGCGTACGCGGGCGCGACCCCCGACACGACCTCGGCGTGCTGCACGTACTGTCCGAACGCTTGATTCGGCGGCGCGGTCCCGCAGCCGGCGCTGCGCTTCGCGCCGCCGCCGTCGCTGGTCGCGCCGTCCGCGGCACCGTCGGACACCGGCGCGCCCCCCGACGATGCGCCGCACGCCTGGAGCGCCACCGATGCGAACGCCCCCATCAGCGCGAAAGCGAGCGAGGTCGGCGTCGGCATCGGTGGCAGACGAAATCACGTCCGCGCGCACCGCACAAGGCGCGCGCGAACGCGAGCGTCGGCGTTCGCTACGGGTTCGGCAGCGTCATCCACGTCTGCCAGATCGCCGACTTGAAGTCGCCGCCGCCGTCTGTGTGACCTTGACCGGGAGGACGGCAGCGCACGACGGGATACGCGGCCGGGCAGCCCTTGAAGCGGTTGCACCCGCAGCTCTTGCAGGGCACCTCCCACGGCACGGTGTCCGTCCCCGTGCAGCCGTTGATCTGCAGGATGAGGTTCATCGCCGCGTCGGAGCCCGTCGCGCCCGTCGCCGGGTTCGCCGTGTCGTCCGCGCCCGTGAGCAGCAGCGCCGCGATCGGGATCTTCGAGCCCGGCGGGCGATCCATGCGCAGGCCGCCCGCGGCCGGCGAGATGCCTCGCACGACGCCGCCGCGCGCGAGGCCCAGCATGTACGCCTCCCAGCCGCCGCTGCTGTAGCCGCCCACGAACACCTTGCCCTTGTCGACGCAGTAGCTCGCCTCGATCTCCTTGAGCATCGAATCGAAGTACGGCAGGTCGGGCGTATTGGCGCCGTTGTCGTTGAAGCAGGCGCCGCCGCCCTGCGCCCACACGTAGCTCATGCCGACCTGGATCGCGCCCGAGTTGGCGTTCGAGTTCGAGAAGGCGCCGTTGCCGTTCGTGACCAGGCTACCGCCGCAACCGCCGCCGCCGAAGATCAGCGGGTACGGCTTCGAAGGATCGTAGCCGTTCGGTACGCGGATGTAATAGTCGCGCATCGTCCAGCTCGCGCCGCCCGTGGCGGGCTTCACCGTCGGGTCGACGCCGGTGACCGCGATCGTGTGGTGCACGAAGCTGCCCGGGTTGTCTTTCGGCGCCATGCCGCACCCCGCGCTGGGGCCCGACGGGAGGTTCGGGTTCGTCCCACCGCCCGTGCCCGCCGTGCCCGTGCCGCCCGCCCCCGCGGCCCCCGTCGTGCCGGCCGCGCCGCTGGTCCCGCTGCCGGCCGC
>DASZUD010000375.1:0-5845 GCA_035548155.1 Polyangia bacterium | reverse complement strand
GGCCGCGCTCCAGCGCGCCGCGGGCTCGCGGGCGAGCAACCCCTCGCACAGCGCCGCCAGGTCGGCCGGCGCCTCGGGCCTGAGCTCGCTCACGCGCGGCGCGGGCTCGCGCGTCTTGCGGTAGAGGATCTCGTGGCGCGGCCCCTCGAACGGCAGCCGCCCCGTGAGCAGCTCGAAGACGATCGTCCCCAGCGCGTACCAGTCCGCGGCCGGAGTGAGCGGCTCCTCCATGATCTGCTCGGGCGCCATGTACTCGGGCGTGCCGGCGCCGGCGAGCGTCGATTCGCCCGTGCCGCTCGTCGCCAGCCCGAAGTCGAGCAGCACGGGCCGCCCCTCGGCCGTGACGAGCACGTTCGTCGGCTTGACGTCGCGGTGCACGCAGCCCGCCGCGTGCAAGGCCGCCAGCGCCTCGCCGAGCGGCCCCAGCGTCGCGCGCAGCCGCCCCTCGTCGAAGACGAGCGGCGCGGGGCGCTGGCGCTTCGGCTTGGCGCCGCCCGGCATCGTGATCGATCCCGGCAGCGGCAGCGGCCCCACCGACGTGGGCGCGTCGCGCACGTCCTCGCCGCACACGTAGCTCGCGAGATCGATCCCGTTGACGAGCTCCATCGTGAAGAACCACTGCGAGCCCTCGGCGACCAGCTCGCCGAGACGCACGAGGTTCGGGTGGTGCACGTCGGAGATCGCGCGGAACTCTCGCTTGAAGTGCGCGAGCGAGTCCGGGCTCACGAACGGCAGCAGCTTGAGCGCCACGGACGTCCCGTTGGCCTCGTCGAACGCCTCGTAGACGAGGCCCATTCCGCCCTGGCCGAGGAAGCGCACCAGTCGGAATCGCGCCGTCCCGCGGAACGCGACTCCCCCCAACTGCATCAATTTGCTCGTTTGTATCTCGCCGGGTGGTTCCGGTAAAGCAACGATGCTTTCCTGCGCGGGCTCAGCGTCTCATGGGCGCGCGGGCGCGCCCAGCGCGCCGGCCTCGAAGAGCGCGTCGACGGCGGCCGTGAGCGACTGCGCCGTGAAGGGCTTCGGCAGCACGCGCGCCCGGCCCGTGCCCACGACGTCCGCCAGCTCCTCGTCGGTGTAGCCGGAGACGATGAGGACCCGCACGCTCGGGTGCGCGGCCAGCACGGCGCGCGCGAAGGCGGCGCCGTGCGTTCCCGGCATCGACAGGTCCGTCACGACGAGATCCGGGGGTCCGTGGGCGGCGATCAGCTGCGTTCCCTCGTCGGCCGAGGCGGCCAGCGTCACGTCGTACCCGCGCGCCCGCAGCGCGCGCGCGGCCACGAGGCGAACGCCCTCTTCGTCGTCGACGACCAGCAAGCGGCGCGCGCCGGGCACCGGAGGCACCGCCGACGGGCGCCGCGCGGTCTCGCCAGCGAGCGAGGCGCGGGGCAGGCGAACCTCGAACGTCGCGCCCGCGCCGGGCGCGCTGCGCACGGTGACCGTGCCTCCGTGGTCAGCGACGACGGCCGCGACCACCGAGAGGCCGAGGCCGGTGCCCTTCCCCACGTCCTTGGTCGAGAACAGCGGCTCGAAGATGCGATCGGCGATCGCCGGGTCGATCCCCGTGCCGGTGTCGCTGACGCGCAGCTCGACGGCGGCCTCGTCGGCGCGCGCCGTGATCTCGATGCGGCCGCCGTCGGGCATGGCGTCGCGCGCGTTGATGGCCAGGTTGATGAGCACCTGTTGGATCTGCGTGGGCGCGCACGTGACCTGCGGCAGCGCGTGCGGGGCCTGGACGCGCAGGTCGATGTTCGACGGCAGCAAGCGGCGAATGAGGCCGACCGTCTGCCGGAGCAGCGGGCTCAGATCCGTCGGGACCTTGCCGTGCGGATCGCCCCGGCTGTACGCCAGCAGCTGGCGCGTCAGCGCGGCCGAGCTGTCCGCGGCGGCGCGACCGACGGACAGCGCGTCGGCGGCAGCGCCCCCGGGGCGCACCTCCTGCTCGGCCTGCTCGAACGCCGCGTAAACGACGGTGAGCAGGTTGTTGAAGTCGTGCGCGAGGCCCCCCGCGAGCAGCGCGAGCGCGTCGCGCCGCTGCGCCGCCACCAGCTGGCGCTGCGTCTCCTCGCGCCGCTTGATCTCCTCGAGGCGCGCCTCGCTCTCGAGCGCCAGCCGGCTCGCCAGCTGAACGGCCTCGCGGCGAGCGCGCTCGACGGCGCCGAACACGATGGGCAGACCGCTGCCGAGGATCAGCGCCGACGCGGCCAGCAGCGTGCCGCCCGTGATCCAGTTCTGGGCCGCGTGCCCGGCCGCCTCGATCTGCCGATCGGTGGGCAAGAGGCCGTGAAGGCGCAAATAGGCCGCCACGACGTAGACGGCCGTCAGGACAATCAACGTGAGCGTCGCCGCCCGACGCCCGAGGAGCAACGCCGCCAGCAAGATCGCAGTGAGGTGGATGGCCGCGCTGTCGAGGACGTAGCCGGCGAGCAACCACGCGCCGGCCGCCGCGCCGCCCATGAGCACGCACAGCGCGAGGGCGCGCCGGCGGTACGGCATCGATCGCGCGAACGTCAGCGCGATCAGCGCGGCGCCGATCACCACGCAGAACGCCACGAGATCCCAGCGGCCGAGGCGAGCGTTGACCCAGACCTGCTGAGAGCAGATCGGCACCGCGATGACCGCCGAGAACCGGCACACGATGTCGAGCAGCCGGCGCCGGGATTCGTCCAGCGTGGCGCTCGGCGCCAGGTTCGCGGTCGAATCCTCGGGCGAAGGCGCGTCGGCGGCCACGGCTGCGGCTTGTATAACCCGGGTCGACCGCGAGACCGAGTCCCCCGGCCGGCCGATGAGCCGATTGTTGCCGACGACGCAACAAAACGGCCCGTCCTCGTTGTTCCGCAGGCAACGGCTGCGGTGGCCGAAACCCGCGATTCGACGGCGACGCGGCCAATCATCCACGTACCTATCGTGGGCACACTTACTGCTTATTCATGACATCACATCGAGGGGCGTCGGCGCGGGGCTGAATGGCGAACGAGAGACGAGCCTATTTTTCGACCGTATTCGTTCTGGCGGCTGCGCTGGGCGCGGGCGCTTGCGCGGGCGGCGAAGCGATGTCCCACGGGGACGGCGGCGCGACTGATGCCTCGCCTGAAGCTTCGGCCGAGGCTTCGCCCGCGGTCGACGCCGCGCCTGACGACGACGATGCAGCGGTGACCGACGGCAGCGCAGGTGAAGCGGGCGCCGACGCCGGTGTGCTCGACGCGCCCGCGGACGACGCGCGCGCCACGGCATCGCCCGATGCGGGCGGCGCGGCGGCGGCCGCGCCCGAGTACGAGGCCGAATCTGGCTCTCTCTTCGGCCAGGCGAAGGTCGTGGGGTGCGCGCCGTGCTCCGGCGGCAAGGCCGTCTCGTACGCGCCCGACTCGGGCTTCTCGCTCTCGAACGTCGCCGCGCCGCGGACGGGCGCGAACGCGCTGGTGATCGACTACGTCAACAGCGACACGAAGAGCCGCTCCATCTACCTCGGCATCAACGGCTCGTTCTCGCAGATGCTCATGGCGGTCTTTCCGCCCACGGGCGGCGCCGTCCAGACGCTGTCCGTGCCGCTCGATGGCTTCAAGGCCGGGTCGGACAACATGCTGACGTTCTTCATCGACACCGAGCTGACGGCGCCCCTCATCGATCGCGTGTCGATCGAGCGCACGTCGATCACCAGCGCGACGGGCGACGCCTGCGATCGCCACGGCTGGAAGGCCTCGGCGTCCGTCTCGAGCGGCAGCGGCGGCCCCGGCGCGGCCATCGACGGTGATCTCGGGTCCGCCTGGTCGACCAACCACGCGCAGGACGGCACCGACTGGTTCGTCCTCGACTTCGGCGCGCTGGTGAAGCTGCCGCGCATCACGCTCGACGACTCGCAGGCCGCGCCCGACGACTATCCGGGCGGCTATGCCGTCTCGAGCTCGGTCGACGGCGTGAAGTTCGAGGCCACGCCGTTCGTCACGGGCGCGGGCAGCTACTCGAAGACGGTAATGGACTTCTCGCAGCGGACCGTGCGCGCCATCAAGATCAGGCAGACCGGCTCGGCGCGCGCCCCGCACTGGTGGCAGATCGGCGAGGTGCAGGTCACCTGCTATCAATGACCTGATATGATGTGCGCCCCTGCGAGGCGGGGCGTGCACATGGTCGGCGAGACACTCGGCAGCTACCGCATCCTGAAGCAGCTCGGCGCCGGCGCCATGGGCGAGGTCTACCTGGCCGAGCACCGTCACCTGAAGCGGCAGGCGGCGCTGAAGGTCCTGGCGCGCGAGCTGGTGGACAGGCCCGATCTCCTCGAGCGCTTCTTCCTCGAGGCGCGCGCGACGTCGGCGATCGCGCACCCGGGCATCGTTCAGATCTTCGACTGCGAGGTCGACGCCTCGGGGCGCCCCTACATCGTGATGGAGCTCCTCACGGGGGAGACGCTGGCGGCGCGCCTGGCGCGCGAGGGCGCGCTCCCGCCGCTGGTCGTGGCGCGGCTCGTTCGCTCGCTGGCCGATGCGCTGGACGCTGCGCACGCGAAGGGCATCGTCCACCGCGATCTCAAGCCGGAGAACCTGTTCGTTGATCGCGAGCCGGCCGACGGGATCAAGGTGGTGGACTTCGGCATCGCCAAGCTCGCGGGCGACCTGCAGGCGGGGCAGGTGCACAAGACACGCAGCGGGGCGGTCATGGGCACGCCGCTCTACATGTCGCCCGAGCAGTGCCGCGACTCGGCGGCGATCGACTTTCGCACCGACCTTTATTCGCTGGGCTGCGTGATGCACGAGATGCTGACGGGCCGCCCGCCGTTCTCCCGCGACAACTTCGGCGAGCTGATGGTGGCGCACCTCACCGAGCCGCCGCCCGACCCGCGCACGATCGCGCCCGCCGTGCCGGCGGCGCTGGCCGAGCTGACGCTGGATCTCCTGCGCAAGGAGCCGGCGCAGCGCCCGCCCAGCATGCGCGCCGTCGCCGAGCGGCTCATGACCTACGTCGCGCGCATGACGACTGTGCCGGGTGGCCCGTCGGCCGCGCAGCCTGCGCCCGCTCGCGGGCATCCGACGTCGGCCCCCGCGCTCGTGAGCACGACCTTCAGCGATTCGGCGTCCGAGGTCTCGACGGTCGGAAGACCCGCGCGCAAGGGGCCGAAGCTGATCGCGGCCGCCGTCGTGATCGCGGGCGGCGCGGCCGCCGTCGCGGCGTTCCTGGGGCGGGCGCCGGCGCCCGAGGCGCCGAAGCCGGTCGTGGCGACGACCGCCGCTGCTTCGCCCGCCCCTGCGCCTGCAGCCGCGCCGAGCCCGGAGAACCCGCCCAAGGCGCCCGAGCCGGCGGCTGCGGCTCCGGACGCGCCGGGCAGGCCTTCGTCCGATGACAGGCCCTCGTCCAAGAAGGGCGGCCACCGCGCCGAAGCGGAGGCGCCTCGCGCGCCCGCGAAGACGGCCGCCGCCGCGCCCGAACCGGCGACGCCGACGGCTCCCCCCGAGCTGCCCGGCACCTGGGAAGGGCCGTGGACGGATCGCGCCCACAACCAGCACGGCCGCTTCTTCCTGCAGCTTCAGCCCGGCGGCTCGGTCGCGGGCTGGATGACGAACACCGCCGCCAAGCAGAGCTACCGCATGGTGGGCGCGTTCTCGCCCGCGGGCGCGCTGGATCTCACGTGCCAGTGCCCGGCGGCGCAGCAGTTCGGCGCGCGCGGCGCGGTGCACGCCGAGACCTCGGGCGAGCTCGTGGGCGAGCTGACGCTGGCAGCTCAGTCGGGCGTCTTCGGGCAGGCGCGCCTGTCGCTGCACCGCTCGGCGTCGCAGCGGTGATCGCCGCGGGCGCGCGGCAATTTACTGTCGGGCGCAGGTCCCTTATGCTGGCGCGCCATGACGCTGGAAGGACT
>DASZUD010000374.1:0-6874 GCA_035548155.1 Polyangia bacterium | reverse complement strand
CAGCTCGCACTGGCCGCCCGTCGCCACCTCGTGGTGGAAGACCTCGACGGGGATGCCGAGGCTCTCGAGCGTCATGGCCATCTCGATGCGGAGGTTCGTGAGCTGGTCCGTCGGCGGGACGGGGAAGTAGCCGCCCTTCTTGGCGGGCTTGTAGCCGAGGTTGCCGCCTTCTTCTTCCCGGTCGCTGTTCCAGATGCCCTCGATCGAGTCGACGAGGTAGCTGGCGCGGTTCGGCCCTTCGGAGAAGCGGACCTCGTCGAACACGAAGAACTCGGGCTCCGGGCCGAAGTACGACGTGTCGCCCACGCCCGTCGACTTCAGGTACGCCTCGGCCTTCGCCGCGATCGTGCGCGGATCCTTGGGATAGGGCTGCTTCGTGATCGCGTCCACGATGTCACACGTGAGCGAGAGCGTCGGCACGCTGAAGAACGGATCCATGAACGCCGAGTCGGCGTCCGGGACGAAGATCATGTCGGAGGCGTGGATCGGCTGCCAGCCGCGGATCGAGCTGCCGTCGAAGAAGTAGCCGTCCTTGAAGGTGTCTACCTCGAGCTTGTGGATCGGCATCGTCGTGTGCTGCCAGATGCCGAGCAGGTCGACGAACTTGAAGTCGACCATCTTGGCGCCGTTCTTCTGTGCGTACTGCAGGACCTCGGCTGGAGTCATGGGCTGTGAACCTTCTTTCTCGGAGCGTTGTGAAGCTTGAAGTGGAAAGAGAGCGCGTTCGAGGAGGCGAGCTCGGAGGGGCTTTGCCCCGCCGAGCGAGGGGACCGGGCCGCGAGCGGCAGCGAGCCGGTCCCCGTCAGATCAGATCGCTTCCTCGCCGCGCTCACCGGTGCGGATGCGAACGGCCTCGTCGACGGTGGTGACGAAGATCTTGCCGTCGCCGATCTTGCCCGTCTTCGCGGCGGCCGCGATGGCCTGCACCGCCTCCGCGGCCATCGAGTCCTTCACGACGACGTCGATGCGCACCTTCGGCACGAAGTCGACGACGTACGCGGAGCCTCGATAGACCTCGGTCTTGCCGCCCGTGCGCCCGAACCCCTTCACCTCCGAGACGGTCATGCCCGAGATCCCGACCTGGCGGAGGCGATCCTTCACCTCGTCCAACTTGTGCGGCTTGATGATGGCTTCGATCTTTTTCATGGGTGGTGTCTTTCTGGGGGGCGGACGCGTTCGTTACGTGGTCTTCGCGAGCACGGCCGCCGTGCCGAGCGCCGGCTCCGCCGACTCCTGGCCGTGGAAGCCCGCCTCGTCCGGGTGATAACCGGCCTCGCCGTGGTCGACGTCGTCGAGACCCATCTCCTCGCCCTCGAGGCTCGGACGCAGACCCATGACCGCCTTGATGGCGTAGGCGATGACGGCCGTCGCGACGACCGACAGCACGACCGTGAACGCCATGGCCTTGAGCTGCTCGAGCCACAGCGTCTTGCCGACGACGCCGCCGAGGTTCGTCGCGAGGTTGCCGTTCGCGTCGGGCGTCGCGAAGATGCCCGTGACGAGCGCGCCCATCGTGCCGCCGACGCCGTGCACGCCGAAGGTGTCCAGCGCGTCGTCATACTTGAAGATCGCCTTGAGCTTCATGCAGGCGAGGTAGGGGACGATGCCCGCGAGGAGGCCGATGACGACGGCGCTGGTCGCCGTGACGAAGCCAGCGGCCGGCGTGATGACGACGAGACCCGCGACGATGCCCGAGCAGAAGCCGAGGATCGTGGGCTTGCCGCGCGTGACCCACTCGATGGCCGGCCAGGTCGCGCCCGCGACGGCCGCCGCGAGGGTCGTCGTCATGAACGCGTTCGCCGCGATGACGTCGGAGGCGACGGCGCTGCCGGCGTTGAAGCCATACCAGCCGACCCACAGCATGCCCGTGCCCACCATCGTGAGCGTCAGGCTGTGCGGCATGAACGCCCGCTTTCCGAAGCCCGTGCGCTTGCCGAGGATGATGCAGAGCACGAGGGCCGACCAGCCCGACGACATGTGGACGACGGTGCCGCCCGCGAAGTCGACGGCCTTGATGGCGGCCTTGGCGTTCCACACGCCGTTCATGAGGCCGTCGATGCCCCACACCATGTGCGCGAGCGGGAAGTACACGGCGAACATCCACACGGCGATGAAGGCCATGATGGCCGAGTACTTCATGCGCTCGGCGATCGCGCCCACGATGAGGCCGGGCGTGATGATCGCGAACATGAGCTGGTACATCGAGAAGACGTTCTGCGAGACCCACGCCGCGTAGTCGCCGTTGGGCGCGCCCGTCACGCCGGTCAGGAACTTGAACTTGAGGCCCCCGAGGATCGACGAGCCGGGCGCGAACACGAAGCTGTACCCGACGGCCCACCACAGGATCGTGACCAGGCCTGCGCAGCCCATACACTGCGCCATGACCGAGAGGATGTTCTTCTTGCGCACGAGGCCGCCGTAGAAGAGCGCCAGGCCCGGCAACGTCATGAAGAGCACGAGGGCCGAGGACGTCATCATCCAGGCGTTGTGGCCGGGGCCGGGCGAGCTGGTCATCGCCTTGGGCGCCGTGTTGTTGATGTACGCCTCGAGGTCGGCGACGCGCGTCGCGAGATCCGGTTGCGCGGGCGCGGCCGCTGCACCCTGCGCGAACGCGACGTGTGCATCCAGCGCGAACGCCGTCAAGAGGGCGGCGATGCCCCCGACCGCGATCCAAAGTTTCGTGCTCCTGGCGATCCTCATCGTGATTGGCTCCTCGGAAGATAGTTCGGCGGCAGCGGCCGCCCGCGTGTGCTCACGTTGCGCACACGCCAAACAGCAACGCCGATGCCAGGCGCGCGGCCGCCGAGAGCGATCCCGCGCAATGACTCGGGAATTAATTTCGCGACACGACGGCGATCGCGCGTGGTTTCGCGCCGGAAATGGTCCCGAAATCTCCCGGCAACCTCATGGAAGCACGCCGGATCGAACGCGTTGCGTGATGCCAGTCGGGTTTTGCGTTTTGCAAGACGCGCCGTGGCGATCTATTCACGAGTCTTTTCGCGGCGATACAGCGTAGAGGGGTCGACGCCCAGGAGCTCGGCCGCCCTCTGCTTGCTGCCGCCCACCTTCTGAAGGATGGCGGCGATGTAACGATCGGTGAGCTCGGCGAGGGTGATCGGTCTTTGAACGAGCTGCCCGAGCGGGTCTTGATCGCGCCCGGGGCCGAGGGCCTTCTGCACGTCGTCGAGCCGCGCGAACGGCGTCTGGGCCGTGACGACGAGGCGCTCGACGAGGTTCTCGAGCTGGCGCACGTTTCCGGGCCAGCGGTACGTCATGAGGTAGTCGAGCGCCTCGGGCTCGAAGCCCTGAAGCACCGAGCGGGGCGCGCGGTCGAGGCTGCGCCGCAGGAAGTGCTCGACGAGCAGCGGGATGTCGTCGGCGCGCTCGTGCAGCGCGGGCACGGGGACGCGCAGGACGTCGAGGCGAAAGAACAGGTCCTCGCGGAACAGTCCCTTGTCGACCAGCTGACCGAGATCCTTGTGCGTGGCGGCGATGCAGCGCACGTCGACGGTGCGGACCTGTTCGCTGCCGACGGGGCGGACCTCGCCCGACTGCAGGACGCGCAGCAGCTTGCCCTGCAGCGGCTGCGGCAGGTCGCCGATCTCGTCGAGGAACAGCGTGCCGCCGTCCGCCTCGACGAAGAGGCCGCGGCGGGCTTGCGCCGCGCCCGTGAAGGCGCCGCGCGCGTGGCCGAAGAGCTCGCTCTCCAGCAGCTGCTCGGGCAGCGCCGCGCAGTTGAGCGCGACGAACGGGCGATCGCCGCGCGGCCCGTCGGCGTGAATGGCCAGGGCGACCAGCTCCTTGCCCGTGCCCGTCTCGCCGGAGATGAGGGCCGGCGAGGACGCGCTCGCGACGCGCTCCACCAGCGCGCGCAGCTGCTGCATGGCGGGGCTGCCGCCGAGGATCTGGCGCGCCGAGGCGTTCGTCCGCAGGTTGCGCCGCAGCAGCGCGTTCTCGCGCGTCAGGGTCCGCTCGCGGCACGCGCGCTCGACGAGGGCGCGCATGGCGCCGAGCTCGAACGGCTTCGTGAGGTAGTGGAAGGCGCCGCGGCGCATGGCCTCGACCGCGCTGTCGACGCCGCCGAACGCCGTCATGAGCAGCACGGGCACGTCGGGGTCGACGCGCTTGACGGCCTCGAGCACGTCGAGGCCGTCCGTGCCCTTCATGCGCAAATCGGTGACCACCACGTCGGCCGGCTCCTTCTGGAACAGGGCCACGGCCCCCGCGCCGCTGTCGGCGACGGCGATCTCGAACCCGGCTGCCTCGAGATCGAGCGCGACCGTCTCGGCCATGTCGACGACGTCGTCGACCACCAGAACCCGGCCCTTACCCATGAGTGACCGCCTTCTTGTTCTCGATCGTGGGCCAGAGGACGGTGACCGTCGTGCCCGCCCCGGGCGCGCTCTCGAGGTTGATCTTGCCGGCGTGGTCCCGGACGATGCCGGCGGCGATCGTGAGCCCGAGGCCGGTCCCTTCGCCGCGCTTCTTCGTCGTGAAGAAGGGATCGAAGACCGTGTTCATGTGCTCGGGCGCGATCCCGCAGCCCTGGTCGACGACGGCGAGCGCCACCTGCTTGCCGCTCGTCGCCGTGGCCTTGATGGAAACGACGCGGCCCGGATCGGACGCGTCGCACGCGTTGAGCAGCAGGTTCACCAGCACCTGCTGAAGCTGATCGGGGTCGGCGGCGAGCATGGGGAGATGTTCCTCGATCTGGACGTCGAGCCTGAGCCTTCTGGCCTCGAGTTTCCACTGGAGGAGGCCGCGGGCGCGTTCGACGACCACGGCCAGCGGGACGGCGCTGGGCGCCACGGGCTGCCGGCGCGAGAAGTCGAGGAGCTGGCGGATCGTCGAGGTGATGGCGTCGATGTGCTTGATGATGACGCGCGCGTCGTCGGCGCGCGGGCTGGCGTCGCCCAGGTGGCCGAGCACGCGCTCGGCGCGCCCGCGAATCACCGCGAGGGGGCTGCCGATCTCGTGCGCGATGCCGGCGGAGAGCACGCCCACGGTGATGAGCTTCTCGGCGCGCACGAGCGCCTGCGCGACCTCGAGCCGGCTCTCGAGCGCCATCGACTTCTTTTGCTGGCGGAGGATGACGATGCCCACGGCGGCGACGGCCACGGCGGCCGCGAGGGCGGTGAGGATGACGCGCGCGATCAGCGAGCGCTGACGCGCGACCAGCGGCTCCGATGACGCGAGCCAGGTCACCTTCCACGAGCCAGTGGGACGCTCGAGCCGCTCTGAAACTTGAACCGCGGGCGCGGGGCCCAAGGTGGCGCGCGCGCCGCGCGCGCCGACATAGCGGGTCTCCTCGCCGGCCGCGCGCGGCAGCGTGCTCGGCACCCGATCGGAGGGGACGGCGCGGCAGCCCCCCGGCGTCTCGCAGCCGCCCCAGACGACGCCCGCGGGGTCCGTGACGAAGAGCTGCGCCACGGGCAGGGGCGTCCACACGACGGCGCCGAGGAAGATCGCGGCGTCGCTCGCGACGACGACGGCGCGTCCGCCGTGCACGGGCGTGCCAAAGAGCAGGAACGAGCGCGCGCCGATGCGCGCGGGCCAGGAGAAGGCCTTGCCGCCCTTCGCGGCGACCTCGCGCGCGAGCTTGAGGGTCGACGGCGCGAGGACGTCGAGCGTGGCCTGCGTCTCCGACGGATTGGCGGCCGAGACCTGCACCGCGCCGTCGGGCGTGACGAGGCTGATCGCGCGGTAGTGCGGCACGACGACGGCCAGCGCGCGGAACGCGCTCTCCCAAACGCGCCGATCGGTCGACGGGCCCAGCTCGGGCTGCTCGCGCGACCTCTCGACGAGATCGACGAGCAGTCGCGTGTCCTGATCGAGCGCGTCGAGGCGCGCCGCGAGGGCCTCGACCGAGGCGTGCGTCTGCAGGCGCGTCTCGCTCGTGAACTCGTCCAGCAGACGCTCTTGCTCGCGCAGCGCGCTCGAGATCGAGAGGCCCATGATGCCGAGGAGGACCGCGACGAGCAGGGCGATGGGGGCGAGCGTTCTCACGGGCGCTCAGGGTTCGGGTCCGGCGCGTCGCGCCTCTTCGAGCGCCTCGCGCGCGGCCGCCAGATCGCCGACGCCGATCTCGGCCTTGGCCAGCGCGGCGAGCACGGCGCCGCGATCCTCGGCGCCCTGGAGGGCGCGCGTGAGGTGAAGCTTCGCCTGGTGAAAGCGCCGCTGCTCGAGGTAGGCCTGGCCCACGACCCAGTTCGTGATCCACAAGTCCGGGTCGCCGGCCAGGCTGTGTTCCAGCAAGCCGACCGCCTTGTCGATGCGCCCCTGGTCGACGGCGAGCGCGGCCAGGCGCGCGACGGGCAGCGCGAACGAGCTGTTCTGCAGGGCGGCCTCTTCGTACAGCTGGCACGCCTCCTCGATGCGTCCGCCGGCCGCCGCCAGCTCGGCCAGCCGCTCTTGCGGCGCGCCGAACGAGGGCGCGATCGCGCGGGCCCGTTGCAGCGCCGCCGCGGCTTCGTCGACGATCCCGGCGTAGCCGAGGCGAACGCCCAGCAGGTACGGCGCGAAGCACGAGCGCGGGTTGAGCTCGGCGGCCCGCTCGAGCGCCTCCACGGCCAGCGGCAGGTCCTCCTCCGTTTCTCCCAGCAAGAGCTCGGGGAGGTAGGCGTCGTGCGACTCGCGCCGGGCCTCGGTGAAACAGCGACGTGCCTCGCCGAGCCTGCCGGCGCGGCGCTCGTCGAGGCCGGCGCGCACGAGCGTCTCGGTGAGGCCGCCGCCGAGGGGGACGTATCTCGAGGACGCGAAGGGGGGCGCCTCGGTCAGGCCGGCGAACACGTCGTCGATCGCTCGGCCCTCCGGCCGGAGCGGCAGCCCGAGTCGCGCCGCCGTCTCGACGTAGAACGCCAGGCGCGCGCCCACG
>DASZUD010000373.1:0-6946 GCA_035548155.1 Polyangia bacterium | reverse complement strand
CCGCACGATCTCCGGCTCCAACATCGGCACCTCCGTCGCCCGGAGTGCCACGTCTGTCTGTCCCTGGTCCATCGATCCCTCCTGTCGGGAGGGGGTCACTTTTAGTGTCGTCTGGGGGTCAGTTTACGTGTCGCCTGACAGGTGCGTGCCACCTGTGTGCGGAGACGGTGGGGCAGACGCAGACGGGAACGGATCCAACGGCGCGGCGGAGGTGGTAGCGCCGCCATCGATTCTTGAACGGGGCGGCGCGCCCGACTGGTGAGCGTCCGCGATCGCGCGGTCGTGGCCGCTCGTGATTTGGCAGCGCACTCGGAGCCAACCTCACGCCGTCGGCAGGTACGGTCGGAACTTGGCCTTGTCCGTCCCGCAATCCGGGCAGCGCCAGGCCCCGTCGATCTGCGCGAACAGCGTGCCCGGTGGCAGGCCGGCCGCGCCTTTGCTCTCGTCGTAGATGAAGTAACAGCCACGGCAGATGAAGGTGCCTGTTCCGCGCGGCGCGCTGGGCGCCGCGCGCGCGTCGGCGGCGCCCTTGAGCTCCGGCACGGTGACCTGATCGCCGACGACGACCTTTCCGCCGTTCCTCACGACGAGGTAGATGCCCAGATCCTTGTGGCCGAACGACGCGCGCAGCGAGCCGGGGATGTCCAGATCGCGCGCGCCCGTCGCCGGGTTGACGTTCGTGGCGCCGCAGCGGCCGTTGCGGCGATCGACGCGGAAGAGCACGTCGCCCAGCATGATGTCGCTGCCGACCCACTCGAACTCCTCCCACGGCTTCGCCCCGTCGATGTAAAAGTTCGCGCGGAAGCGCAGGGGGTCGAGGGCCACGCCCCACCGCTCCTCGAGGCTGCGCACCGTCGCGAGGTTGATGCACGAGACCACGCTGTCGGGCTTGTCCATGAAGTGCCCCTCGCGCGAGCGCACCAGTTTTGGAGCGGCCGGCAGCTCGGGCACCTGACGGAAGAAGAACTCCTCGACGGCGCGGCGGCCTTCGTCGCTGCCCAGATCGGCCGTCAGCAGCGGCTCGCCCCGGGCCGCGCCTTCGTCGGCCGCGGGCTGGCCCCACACCGTGAGGCGCGTCGTCTCGACGTCGACGTTCGTCTGAACGCTCGCGAGCGCCTCGTCGAGCATCAGCATGAGGAAGAGCCCCTTCTTCGCCCACCGTGGATCGCTCACGTCGATGGGCACGCCTGGGCGCGCCAGCGCGAACACCCGATCGAAGGGGAACGGCTTGCCCTCCTCGAGGACGACACCGAGGAGGCGCTGGGGGCTGAGACCTTTGATCGGATAGCGATAGATGCCGCGGACGACGGGCATGGGGATCTCCTGCTGTCTGGAATCGCGCCGCGAACGGACCTTGGCGGCCGCCACGGTCCGCAGAGCCGAGTGTCGTTGAAGGTGCGCCCGCGCCTGCCGGCGCGGCAGTCTCCCGGCGCGAGGGCGCGCCGGCGGCGGATCGTCGAGCAGCAGCTCGCGCAGAAAATCGTGGTGCGTGTCCAGCGTGTCGTCGACCACGTCGGACAGGCGTGCGATTCCCTGATCGATCTTTCCGGGCGTCAGCCCCGAGAAGCCGAGGACGAGGCTCCGCCGCGCCACCGTGTCGTCCGCCCGATGAAGCGCCGCCGCCGAGGTCAGCGAATAGACGCGGACGCGCTGGGCGAGCGCCAGCTCCTCGAGCCTCGCCGCCTCGGGCACGCCGGCCGGCAGACGCCACGACAGGTGCAGGCCCGCGGCCTCGCCGCTGATGCGGACGCCGCCGAAGTACCGCCGCAGCGAGGCGACGAGCGCGTCGCGACGTTCCCTGTAGGCGGCGAGCGTCCGCGTGAGATGGGCGCGATAGCAGCCCGTGCGGATGAGCTCTGCCAGCGCCGCCTGGTCCAGCCACGAGCTGCCGCTGTTCAGCAGCGTCTTGCTGGCGCGCGCCGCGTCCACGAGGCGCGGCGGCAGGATCATGTAGCCGAGGCGCAGACCCGCGCCAAGCGTCGTCGAGAAGGTCCCGAGGTGGATCGTGCAGTCCTGCGCGGTGCCCGCCATCGCCTGCATGGGCGAGCCGTCGTACTGGTACGCGCTGTCGTAATCGTCCTCGACGATGTAGCAGCCCACGCGCCGCGCCCAGGCGATGGCCTGCGCCCTGCGCTCGGGCGACAACGCGTGGCCCATCGGGTACTGGTGCGCGGGCGTGAGGCAAAGGAGCGCGGCGCCCGCTTCGGGGAGATCGGCCGTCACGAGCCCGTCCTCGTCGACGGGCACCCCCACGAGGCGCGCGCCCGCGCCGGCGAAAACGAAGCCGACCTCGCGATAGCACGGGTCCTCGGTGACGACGATCGCTCCCGGCTTGACCAGCATCCGCGCCGTGAGGCTCAGGGCCTCCTGGATGCCGCCGACGACCAGCACCTGCCCCGGGTCTGTCACGATGCCTCGACTCACGGAGACGTGCTCGGCGATCGCGGCCCGCAGCGCAGGCAGCCCGGCCGCGTCGCCGTGTTCGGACATGCCCAGCGACCCGCCGTACGACAGGCGGCCTTGCAGCAACCGCCGCCAGATCTTCACGGGGAAGAAGTCCGCGTTGGGACGCCCGGGGACGAAGTCGCAGAACCGGAGATCGCGGGTCGCGTTGATGCGCTGGCGCGCCGACACGACGACGGGCGCCGGCGGAGGACGTCCGTGGATGGTCCCTCGCCCCGGCCCTGGTCCCGGCTCGGCCGAGACGGGCTGCAGCGCCGCGCTCGTCTGGTCGGGCGTCGCGAAGAAGCCGGAGGCCAGGCGCGACTCGACCAGGCCCTCGATGCTCAACGTCTCGTAGGCGTGGACGACGGTGTTTCGCGCGACCCCCAGCTGCTCGGCGAGCGTGCGCGACGACGGCAGCCGCGTGCCGGCCGGGATGCGGCGCGTCCGGATGAGCTGGCCGAGCTGTTCGGCCAGTTGCGCCGTGAGAGGCGCGCTGGCCGACCGGTCGAGCTCAATCGGGATCTTCACTTCCGCTCTCGACGAGTCTATTCAACCGCCACGTAGAGATCACCATCCAGGTTCTTGACGCGGTAGGTGCGCAACCCCTCGGTCGCCTCACCCAGCGGCGCGCCCGTCGTCAGATCGAACTGCCACATGTGCTCGAGGCAAGTGAGCGTCCACCCCTCGACGGCCCCCTGGGCCAGCGGGACCATCTCGTGCGGGCAGAGCGACTGCACGGCCACCAGCTTGCCGCCGAGATCGACCACGAGGACGCCCAGGCCCCCGGCCGGGAAGGCCTTCATGCCGCCGCGCGGGACGTCCTCGACCGCGCAGATCCGCCGCCACTCGGCGTCTCGCGCCTCACCCGCCGGAGAGCCGGATCGGGCGTCGCGACAATCGCCGGCGCACACCACGCGCATTCGCTCGTTCGTCGTCATCGTGTTGTGTCCCCTTCCGTTGGTTTCAATCGAATCGATCGAAGCGGATCTCGCCCGGCGGCAGCCACCCGGGCCCAATGAGCGCGCGGAGGCTGGCGTCGACCATCGCGCGCGGGCCGGCCACGTACGCGCGGCAGTTCGTCAGGCGGCCCGCCATGCGCTCGCGCATCACGTCGTGAACGAGCCCCGCCGTGACCTCGACGCCCGGATGACAGAACGCGCGCACGGCGGAGGGCTCCTCCGCGGAGAGCGCGATCGTGACGGCGACGCGCGCGGGATGCCGCGCGCGAATCGCCGCCAGCTCGTCGAGGAGGAACACGTCGCGCACCGTTCGCACGCCGAAGTAGAGGTGAGCGTCGAAGCGCTCGAGGTGCCCCTCTTCGCTCGCGCGCTGGAGGATCGAGAGCATCCCCGCGACGCCCGTTCCGCCCGCGACGCACAGCAGGTGCCGGCGCGCCCGTCCGTCGAACACGGCGCGCCCCAGCGGCCCGAAGACGGTGACCGGCGCGTCGTCCGGGGCCTCGCCGAAGAGCCAGTCGCCAAATCGGCCGCCGTCCTTGCGCTTCGCGACGAACGAGACGGTCCTGCCGTCCCGCCGCGCCCCTGCGATCGAGTAGGCGCGCGCGCCCGTGATGTGCGGCGCCTCGAGCAGCACGAACTGCCCAGCCGCGAACGGCAACGGCCGGGACAGGTCCACGTCGAAGGAGACGACGTCGTGGGTCAGCCGCCGAGGCCGCTGCAGCCTGCCGGGCACGCCGGCGGGCCGAGTCGTCCCCGCGGCGCTCGGCCTCAACCGATCGACGCGCAACGTGCAGGCGCCGAGCGCGACGGCCTGGCAGGTGAGCAGCTCGCCGGGGCCGCAGCGCCGAGCGCCTGGGGCGTCCCCCCAGCCGCTGTCCGCGCGCCCGGCGAGCAGGCGTGCCTTGCACGCCCCGCACGTCCCCGTCGCGCAGTCATAGGGGAGCGGGAGACCTCCGCGGAGCGCGGCGCGGAGGATCTTTTCGCCGGGCCGCGCGGCCACCGTCTGCGATCCCTCGTTCGTTTCGAAGGTGACCCGCATCGCTCATTTCAGGGCCTGTTGAGCCTTCGGCCCGTCCTGAACGTAGGGGCTCCACGGCTTCGGCGCGATCGGCTTGCTCTTGTAGACGATCTTGAATTGACCGTTCTTCTTCACCTCGCCGATCATCACCGGCTTCGTGCAGTGGTGGTTGGCGTTCATCGTCACCGGGAAGCCCGTCGGCGAGATCACCGTCTGTCCGATCATCGCCTTGCGGACGGCGTCGACGTCGGCCGAGCCCGCCTTCTTCACGGCCTGCGCCCACATGTTGAACAGGACGTAGGCGGACTCCATCGGGTCGTTCGTCACGGCCTTGTCGTCCTTGATGTACGCGTGCCACCGATCGATGAAGGCCTTGTTCTCGGGTGAATCGATGGACTCGAAGTAGCTCCACGCCGCCATGTGACCGACGAGCGGCGAGGTGTCGATTCCCTTCAGCTCTTCTTCGCCGACGGAGAAGGCGATCACGGGAATCTTCACCGCGGAGATGCCGCGGTTTCCGAGCTCTTTGTAGAACGGGACGTTGGCGTCGCCGTTGATCGTCGAGATGACCGCCGTCGGCTTGCCCTGGCCGCCGAACTGCTGAATGGCAGAGACCTCCGTTTGCCAATCGGAGAACCCGAACGGCGTGTAGTTCTCGCGGATGTCTTCGTCGGCCACGCCCTCGCGCTTCAAGAACGCGCGGATGATCTTGTTGCTCGTGCGCGGATACACGTAGTCGGTGCCCTCGAGGATGAACCGTTTGATGCCCCCACCCTTCTTGCTCATGAGGTACTGGATGGCCGGGATGGCCTTGTTGTCGGGCACCGAGCCTCCGTAGAAGACGTTGTTCGACGTCTCCTGGCCCTCGTATTCGAGCGGGTAATACAGGAGCCCGTTCAGCTCCTCGACGACCGGCAGCACCGACTTGCGTGACACCGAGGTCCAGCAGCCGAAGATCGCGGCCACCTTCTGCCGTTGCAGCAGATCCCGGGCCTTCTCGGCGAACAGGGGCCAGTTCGAGGCCGGGTCGACGACGACGGCCTCGACCTTCTTGCCGAGCAGGCCCCCCTTCGCGTTCAGGTCGCGGACCTGCATGAGCATGAAGTCCTTCAAGATGGTCTCGCTGATCGCCATCGTTCCCGACAGCGAGTGCAGGATGCCTATCTTGATCGTGTCCTCTGCCGCCGCGGCGCGCGGCCACAGGCCGCACAGCACCACGGCAACCCCAGCGAGCATCGCCGTGATAGTTCCTCTTCGATCGCAGGTGCGTTTCATGACGTCGTCCTCCCGTTGAGTTGACGCTCGTCATCCTAGAGAGCCGCACCTCCGCCGCTGAGAGCCACCTCGCGGATATTCGATGGGGCCAGTGCGTTGGCGGACCAGAAACAATGCCCCATCTCAATCGCCTCGTTTCCAGCCCGGGACAAACGTCACGAGCTGGACGACGAACGATTCATTGATTGCTTGGGAGCCGCGCGCCGAAGACCTTCGCAAGACAAAACGTCGCGCAGCCGGCGCCGAGACAATCGGAGCCGGCTGCAGGGTGGTCGCCCGTCTGACGTCGCCGTCAGGGCGTCGGCAGCGTCATCCAGGTCTTCCAGATCGCCGTCTTGAAGTCGCCGCCGCCGTCGGTGTGGCCCTGGTTCGGCGGACGGCAGCGGACGACGGGGTACGCGGCCGGGCAGCCCGTGTAACGGACGCACGCGCAGCTCGGGCAGGGCGTCTCCCACGCCACCGTGTCGGTGCCCGTGCAGCCGTTGTACTTGAGCATGAGGTCGCGCGCGACGTCCGAGCCCGTCGCGCCCGTCGCCGGGTTCGCCGTGTCGTTCGCGCCCGTGAGCAGCAGCCCCGCGACCGGAACCTTCGTGTCTGGCGGCCGGCTCGTCTCGCCGGCGATGCCGCCCGCCGCGGTCGAGATGCCGCGGACGACGCCGCCGCGCGCGAAGGCCAGCATGTACGCGAGCCAGCCGCCGCTGCTGTAGCCGCCCACGAACACCCTGCCCTTGTCGACGCAGTAGTTCGTCTCGACCTCTTTCAAAACCGCGTCGAAGAACGGCAGCTCCGGGTTGTCGGCGCCGCCCTGGCTGAAGCAGTTGTTCACATAGGACAGGCCGATCTGGATGGCGTCCTTGTTGTTCGTCGGCAACACGGGGAAGCCGCCCTGGCTGCCGTTCGTGTTGGGAGCGCCGCCACACCCCGCGCCGCCGAACAGGATCGGATACGCCTTCGACGGATCGTAGCCGGCGGGGAGATCGATGTAGTAGACGCGGTCGGTCCAGCTGCCGCCGGCCGGGGGCGCCTTCGTCGTCGTCACGGTGACCGCAATGTGGTGCATCGTCCACTTCGATGACGGATCGGCCGGGGGCTTCCCGCAGCCTTCGCTGTTGCCGGTGACGACGCCGGAAGGGGGACCGCCCGTGCCCGCCGTACCCGTCGTCCCGGCCGCGCCCGTCGCCCCGGCCGCGCCCGTCGTCCCGGCCGCGCCCGTCGTCCCCGCCGCGCCGGTGTCCGTGGTCCCGGCCGT
>DASZUD010000372.1:0-4508 GCA_035548155.1 Polyangia bacterium | reverse complement strand
CGGCCCGCAGGCGCGCGCTCACGTATTCGGGGGCGTCGGCCGGAACGCCGAGGAGCAGCTTCACGGCGCCGGCGTGGTCACCCGCGGCGAAGCGCGCCTCGGCGCGGAGCACGGCGGCGCGTCCGGGCGCGGCGCCCAGCTGGATCGCGCGTTCGGCCAGCTCGGCGGCGCGCGCCGGCCGCTTCGCCACGCGCTCGAGGGCGCTGGCCAGGGCCAGGCCGTCGACGTCTCCCACGTTGGCCGTCGTGCGATCCGCCAGCTCGGCGGCCTCCGGCTCCTCGCCGCGCTCGACCAGCCAGCCCGCTATGGCGGCCGCCACGGCCAGCGGCACCTCGGCGCGGTCGATCGCCTCGGTGAAGGTCGCCTTCGCTTCCTTCGCGCGCCCCACGGCCGCCTGCAGCTCGCCCAGCATGAGGCGGGCTTCGACGTCGCCCGGCTCGCGCGCCAGCGCCGCGGTCAACGCGGCCTCGCTCTCGTCGCCCGCGCCCAGCGCCCACGCCAGCGCGCCGTGCTGCTCGCGGCCGCGCAGCGTCTCGGGCGCGACGCGCTCGAGCCCGCGCAGCGTCTCGAGGGCCGCTGGCAGATCGAGCGCCACGATCTGCGCGTCGCTGAGGGCCAGGTGCGCCCGCTCGGCGGCCTCGGGATCGTCGTCGGCCAGCGCCGCCTTGACGGCGCTCTTCAGCGCGTCGAGCGCGACCGCGCCGTCGTGCCGCGCGTCGGCCAGGTGGGCGCGCGCCAGGTACCCGTCGACCGTGGGCGCCGCCTCCAGCGAGCGGTCGATCTGCTCGGCGGCGTCGTCGAGCCTCCCGGTGCGCAGGAACAGCTCGGCCAGCTCGGCGCGCACCTCGGCGGCGTCGGGATCGAAGGCCAGGGCGCGCTGCAGCTCGGCGGCGGCGTCGTTCCATCGCTCGTCCTCCTCGAAGAGCCGCGCGCGCGCCACGTGCTCGTAGGCGTCGGGGCTCACGGCGCGCGTGACGACGATCCTGTCGCCGACCAGCTTGGTCACCCGCTGCGGCCCTGTGGCACAGCCGGCCGTGCCGAGGGCGAGCGCAAGGGCGAGCGGGCGCGCGCCGAACTTCATAAAGGAATATTGCCGTGTTTTTTGGGCGGATTCGAGTCGCGCTTCGTGCCGACGGCCGCGAGGGCACGCACGAGGCGGGCCCTCGTCTCGCGCGGACGGATGACCTCGTCCACGTAGCCCAGGCCGGCCGCGGCGTATGGGTTCGCCAGCTTCTCGCGATACTCGGCCAGGTACTTGGCGCGCGCAGCCGCGGGGTCGGCGGCCTCGGCCAGCTCGTCGCGGAACACGATGTTCACGGCCGCCTCGGGGCCCATGACGGCGATCTCGGCCGCCGGGTAGGCGAACACGGCGTCGGCGCGGATGTGCTGCGACGACATGACGTCGTACGCGCCTCCGTAGGCCTTGCGCGTGATGACCGTGAGCTTCGGCACCGTGGCCTCGGCGAACGCGTACAGCAGCTTGGCGCCGTGCTTGATGATGCCGCCGAACTCCTGCGCCGTGCCGGGGAGAAAGCCGGGGACGTCGACGAACGTCAGCAGCGGGATGTTGAAGCAGTCGCAGAAGCGCACGAAGCGCGCAGCCTTGATCGAAGCGTCGATGTCCAGGCAGCCCGCGAGGTGCGCCGGCTGGTTGGCGACGATCCCGACGCTGCGGCCGTCCAGGTGCGCGAAGGCGACGATGATGTTCTGCGCGTACTCGGGCTGGATCTCGAAGAGGCGTCCGTCGTCGACGACGCGCGCGAGCAGCGCGCGCATGTCGTAGGGCTTGGCGGAGTCGAGCGGGATCAGCGAGTCCAGCTCGGTGTCCTCGCGATCCGCGCGGTCACGCGTCGGACGGCGCGGCGGATCCTCGCGGCTGTTCTGCGGCACGAACGTCAAGAGCTCGCGCAGCGCCTCGAGGCAGGCCGGCTCGTCGGGGAACGCGCGGTGTGCCACGCCCGAGCGCGCCGCGTGCGTGTGCGCGCCGCCCAGCGCCTCCTTCGTGACCTCTTCGTGCGTGACGGCGCGGATGACGTCCGGGCCCGTGATGAACATGTAGCTCGTCGACTCGACCATGAAGATGAAGTCGGTGATCGCGGGCGAGTAGACGGCGCCGCCCGCGCACGGGCCCAGCACGGCCGACAGCTGCGGCACCACGCCGGACGCCAGCGTGTTGCGCAGGAAGATCTCCGCGTAGCCCGCGAGGGAGGCCACGCCTTCTTGGATGCGCGCGCCGCCCGAGTCGTTGAGGCCGACGATGGGCGCGCCTGCCTTCATCGCGAGATCCATGATGCGGCAGATCTTCCCGGCGTACGCCTCCGACAGCGAGCCGCCGAACACGGTGAAGTCCTGCGCGAAGAGGTAGACGGTGCGGCCGTGCACCGTGCCGTACCCGGTGACGACGCCGTCGCCCAGCACCTTGTTGTCGGCCATGCCGAAGTCGGTGCCGCGGTGAGTGACGAACTTGCCGATCTCGACGAAGGAGCCCGGGTCGAGCAGCAGCTCGACGCGTTCGCGCGCCGTCAGCTTGCCCGCCTTGTGCTGGCGCTCCACGCGCTCGGCGCCGCCGCCCGCCAGCGCCTCGCGCTCCATGGCGGCCAGGCGTTCCGTCGGCGTCCTGTTTCCCTGCGGTTTGTCGTCGCTCATGTCGGCTCGTTTCACTCCGGTAAGGTGAGGCGGGCGCGCACGTAGGCGTTGATCGCGGCGCGCGCGTCCGACGGCGGCTCGATGAACGCGAGCTCGCGGCCCGCGGCGCCCTGATGCTCGTCCTCGTCGTCGCGCTCGTCCTGAACGGGCAGCACCTCGGCGCGCAGCGCGAGCGACGGGCCCGCCGGCAGGGCGAAGCGAACCTCGACGGGGCGGCCGATCTCGAAGGGGGCCGCCCGGAACAGGCGCACGCCGTCCTCGCCCACGGCCGCGGACAGCCGGAAGGCGCGGCGCTCCTCGCCGCCCGAGCCCACCTGGGCGCGCACCTCGACGGGCACGGCCATGGGCGCGCGCAGGGCGCTCATCGAATCTCCGCGGGGAATGAGAGGCCCGCGACCTTGATGAGGTCCTCGCACGCGGCGCGGAACGGCCCGGGCTTCGGCTCCCACCGCACGACGGCGTGGTACATGCCGCCGCGCCGGCCCTCGATGATCCAGTCGGCGCCGTCGAGGCCGCGCTCGCTCTCGTCGGGATCGCCGGCCAGGTTCCAGAAGTCGGCGGCGCCGAGGTGCTCGCGCAGCGCCGTCCAGACCTCGGCGGCGGCCGTGAACTCGTGGCGGCGCTTGACCGTCGGGTCGTGCGCGTCGGCTTCGACGGACACGACGGCGATCTCGCCGGGCGAGCTCGCGCGCGCTACGCGGACCGCGACCGGGTTTTGCTGGTGCTTCAGCCAGACGAAGCGGTACGACTCGGGGCCGGCGGCCGACAGCGGCGGCTCGCCCATGGCGCAGAGCTCGGCCTCGAAGGAGGGCCCGCTCGCGTCCGCGCAGCCCGCCCGCGCGGTCTTCGTCGTCGGCACGGGGCCGCGCGGCGCCGTGTGGCCGCACGCCAGGCCCACGATCGCGGCCGAGCCGGCGAGGTTGCGGACCAAGGCCCAGGGAGTTCGCGCCATGCGGGGCGGCGATTCTACAACGCCTCGCGGGTCTACGACGGTCAGTGCGCGTCGCCCCTCGCGTCGTCGCGCAGGAGGGCGAAGAACCCTCGCTGGGACGTGACTGCGTGATAGCCGGGCAGCTTGCAGCTCGCCGCTCCCGTGTCGACCCGGCGCGAGGCCGAGACCTCGCTGCAGAACACGACGAGGGGGCGGTTGCTGGCTGGATCGTAGACCGTCGTCGGCCCGTCGTGCAGCAGGCCGGCCTTGAGCGCGTTGCCCGTGATGCCCAGCGTGTGCTCGCCGTACGCGTCGGCCAAGCCGCTCGCGATGTCGCGCACCTTGCTCATGGCGTACTGGTAGCGCGCGTGGCGCACCGAGACCGCGCCCGCGACGAGCAGCGGAGCCAGCACCAGGGCGCCAGCCACCGGCAGCCGCAGCAAAGCGGGGGCTTCGCCCCCCCCCGGGCGCGCTCCTCCGAACCGCGCAGCGAGGTCGTCCAGCCCCGCTGCGTACCCGATCAGAAGGAAGGCGACGACCGGCAGCAGAAGGCGCGGCGCGAGCACGAGCGTCTCGATGGCGTTCGCGCCCACGTCGACGAAGAAGTAGACGCACATCAGCGCGAAGTAGCCGGCGCTCACGACGAGCGGCGCCAGCTCGCGGCGACGCCACAGCGGGAGCGCACCGAGGAACAGCAGCGGCGGCAGGAGCAGCAAGGTTCCGATGTGCGCGGGCGCGACGTCGGTCAGATAGCGAAGCGCGAACGGCGGCGCCTCGGTCGAGGCGTGCGTGTAGTCGAACCACACGCGCCCGTTCGCGAGGAGGTTGAACGCCGCCAGCAGCAGGAACCCGGCGACGCCGCCGCCCACGCCCCAGGCGAGCCGCCGCCAGGTCGCGGCGTCGCGCGCGCGTAGCGCCGCGAGGCTCGACG
>DASZUD010000371.1:0-7147 GCA_035548155.1 Polyangia bacterium | reverse complement strand
CGGGCGCGCAAGGCCTCGCCGTCGTGCGGGAGGACCTCGGCGACTGCACGCGCTGCAAGCTGGCGCCCCTGCGCACGAACCTGGTGTTCGGCGTCGGCAACCCGAACGCGCACCTCGTGTTCGTGGGCGAGGCGCCGGGCGCGGACGAAGACGCGCAGGGCGAGCCGTTCGTGGGCAAGGCGGGCCAGCTGCTCACGAAGATGATCGAGGCGATGGGCTACCGCCGCGAGGACGTCTACATCTGCAACATCCTCAAGTGCCGCCCGCCGGGGAACCGCAACCCCGAGCCTGACGAGATCGAGAAGTGCGAGCCGTTCCTGAAGGCCCAGCTGGCGGCGCTGCGGCCGCGCGTGATCGTCGCGCTGGGCAAGTTCGCGGCGCAGTGCCTGCTGCGCGACGACACGGCGATCTCGCGCCTGCGCGGCAACTTCCGTTCGTACGAGGGCATCCAGCTCATGCCGACGTTCCACCCGGCCTACCTGCTGCGCGATCCCACGAAGAAGAAAGAGGCGTGGGCCGATCTCAAGGCCGTCAACGCCGCGCTCAAGCGCATGGGCCTCGAGCCGCCACACCCGCCCGCAGGAGAGTGACGATGACGAAGGCCGTGAGAGGCCCTCTCCCCGCGCAGCGGGGAGAGGGTAGGGTGAGGGGTCTGCCGCTCGCGGCCCTTCTCGCGCTCGTCGCCTGCGCGTCCCAGACCGACCTCAACATCCTCTACAAGCGCGGCATCAAGGCGGCGCGCGCCGACGACTGGGCCCCGGCGCTCAAGGACCTCGATCAGTTCGCGGGCGCCGCCTGCCAGGGCCCGCGCCCCGATCGCCGCTGCCGCGAGGCGTACCTCGCGATCGGCCGCGGCCGCGAGCGTACGGGCGCGTCGGCGGGCGCGTGGACGGCGTTCGACCGCGCGCTCGCGCTGCCGCCGCACGACAAGGACGCCGCCGTGCAGGCTGACCTCGCGCGCGCGCAGACCCAGGTCACCGACAAGCTCCAGCAGGCGTCCGACCACGGCCCCGTGCTCGTGCGCTTTCGAGACGAGGCCCCGGATGAGTACAACCTGCACTCGGTCACGATCTCGATCGACTTCCAGCCCGTCGTGACGCGCGACAAGAACGCCGCCGAGCTGCACAGCCCCGACTTCACGCAGCTCTACGCGGGCCCGCTGCCCTCGGGGCAGCACGTGCTGGTCATGGAGGTCGTCCACAACTGCAAGATGGGACAAGACGTACCGTGCGCGCGCGCCCAGACACACCGCGCGTGGTCGTTCGACACCGAGCCCCACGCGCCGACGACGGTCGAGCTGCGCGCCTACGCCGATCCCGGCGAGGACGGGCAGCCCGCGCGGCCGACGGCGGCGCTGACGGTGCGGTGAGCGTCAGGCCCGCAGCGAGGCCATGGCGATCGCGAAGCGGTAGAGCGCGTCGCAGCGCTCCCATCCGCTTCCGGGCGGACGGCATTTCCCGGTACGCCGACGCCGTGACGCCGACCTGGACCTCTTCCAATCCAGACGTCGCGTCCTGCGGCACCGGCGCTGAAGCCGCCGTGCTGACGCCGAAGAAGCTGGGCTCGATCGACGTCACGGCGAGGTTCGGAGGCAGGCGACCGCGCACGTGACCGTCGAGCCCTGGGTCCGGCGGCCGGGTTTACCAGCCGAGGACGGTGACCTCGCCGAGCATGAGGGCCGTGTACAGCGAGGCCCGGCCGTTTCCGGATCCAGCGAGGTGCCGTGTACTAGTCTGCGTCGATGACCGAGGACGAGGTGGCGCAGGCTTACCGCGCCTATGCGGGGGCGGTTTACGCCCGCGGCGTGCGCATCCTGCGCGACGCCGACGCGGCGCGAGACGTCGCGCAGGAGGTGTTCATCCGCTGCCTCGATCACCGTCGGGAGCTGCGCCCGGGCAGCGAGCTCCTCTCCTGGCTCTATCGGGTCACGACCAACCTCTGCCTCAACGCCATCCGGGACCGGAAGGCGCGCGGGCGAGCGGCCGAGGACGCCGCGCGCCACGCGCCCCTCTCCGTCGCGCCGGAAGGGCCGGCTCGGCGCGGCCTCGCGGACCTCCTGTCCGGCCTCAACGAGCGCACGCAGGCGATCGTCGTCTACGTCTACATCGATGGGATGACGCACGCGGAGGCCGCGCGCGTGGCCGAGGTCACCGACCGGACCGTGCGCAACTGCCTGGATCGCTTTCAGGAGCACGCGCGCCTGCAAACGGGGGCGGTGTCAGACGCATGGCTTCGAGGAGGGTGCTGATGGACGCCTGCCTGTCCGACTTCGCGATCGACGATCACGAGCTGCACGGCGGCGCGCCGCCCGGGGCCGTCGCGCACCTCGAGGGTTGCCGGTCTTGCCAGGCGCGGGTGGCCGAGCGTCGCGCGCGCGTCGCGGAATTCCAGGACCGCTGGTCGGCCGGCACCTGGGAGCGCGTCACGGCGTCGCGCGCGCGCGCGACTCGCCGGCGCGGCTGGGCGTTGCTATCGGGCGTGACCGTGCTCGGCGCGGCGGCGGCCTCGTGGGTCCTCTTGATCGGCGCACCCTCGCGCGTGCGACGCGCCGGCACCGACGTCGTTGTGCCGAAGGGGGCGTCCGTCGCCGAGGTCGTCTGCCGGCGCCGCGGCGAGACCTTCCCGCTGGGCGATGGCGACGAGGTACGCCCGGGCGATGAGCTCCGCTTCCGCGTGCTGGGCGCAGACGCGCGCGGTGCGTACGTGCAGGTCGGCAGCGTCGACGGGAGCGGCGCCTACGCTTCGTTCTATCCGCCGGGGGAGGGTGACGTCAGCGTCGAGCGGCCTGCCGCGGGGCAGCCCTTGCCCGAGAGCATTCGCCTCGACGACGCGCCCGGGCCCGAGCGGGTGCTCGTCGTCCTCTCGGAGACACCGCTGCCCGTGAGCGAAGTCCGGGCCGCCGCGCTGGCCCACGCCGCGCGCGCCGAGCGGATCGATCGTATCGGTGCGGCGCCCGTCACCAGCGCGTGGCTGGTCTTTCCCAAGCGGCCCGCGGGGCCGTCCGCACCGTGACGATCGCGGCGCTGGTCCTCGCGGCGCAGCTCGGGACGCTGTTCGCCGTCGAGCGCGTGGCCATCGTCGCGTCGGCGGGCACGGCCGACGGGCAGGCGGCGCTCCGCTACGCCGACCGCGACGCCGAGCGGCTCGAGGCCGTGCTGCGCGAGCTGGGCGGCTTCGACCGCATCGAGCACCTGCGACAGCCGCGCGCGCAGCAGTTGCGCGAGGCGCTGGCGCGCGTCGAGCAGGAGGCCGCGCGCAACCCGACCGTGCAGATGGTCTTCTATTACTCGGGGCACGCCGACGCGCACGGGCTGCTGCTGGGCGGCGAGCGGTTCTCGTTCGACGAGCTGCGCACGCGGCTCGAGGGCTCGCGGGCCTCCGTGCGCGTCGCGTTCATCGACGCGTGCTACTCGGGCTCGCTCGTGCGCCCCAAGGGCGGCCAGCGCGCGCCCGGGTACGCGCTGGACACCGTCGAGCCCGCGCGTGTCAGCGGCGCCGCGATCATCTCCGCGGGGACGGCCACCGAGCTCGCGCAGGAGTCGGGCGACATCGAGGGCTCGTACTTCACACACCACATCCTGTCGGCGTTGCGCGGCGCCGGCGATCGCGACGGCGACGGCGTCGTGACGCTGGCCGAGACGTACCAGTACGCGTACAGCCACACGCTGGCCGCGACGCTGCCCAGCCTTTGGGGCCCGCAGCACCCGTCGTACGAGTACCGCCTGTCGGGCACGGGCGAGCTGCCGCTCACGCGCCTCGCGCGGAGCGGGCAGGCGCTCACGTTCCCGCAAGGCGATGGTCGCGTGTTCCTCGTCAGCACGACGGGCGACGAGGTGATCGCCGAGGTGACTTCGCGGCCGGATGCGCGCGTCCGGCTCGCGCTGCCGGCCGCGCGGTATCACGTTCTCGAGCGCCAGGAGCGAAAGGCGCGGCTCGCCGAGATCGCGCTCGCGTCGGCCGGCGGCGACGTCGCCGTGGACCGCGCGATCTTTCACGAGGTCGCGCCCGAGCTCGCCTTCGCCAAGGGCGGGCGGCCGCCCCCGCGCAACGAGATCGCCGTGGACGTCGCGCTCACGGGCCTCGGGCCGGGCGTGATCAACACCCCGGAGCTGGGCGTGGGCTACTTCAGGCGCTGGTCGTGGCTGACGCTGGGCCCGCACGTCAGCCTCGGCCAGCACGACGGCACGATCTCGAACGTGCCGTTCTCGCTCAAACGCGCAACGGCCAGCCTCTTCGCGCTCCGGCGCGTGCCGGTCGGGATCTCTGACGTCCAGCTGGGCGTCGCGCTGGGGCTCGCGGCCATCCAGGAGCAGATCGACGTGCGGCCGAGCCGCTTCGGGTGGGCGCCCTCGGCGTCGGCGTTGTTCGCGCTCGACGTGCCGTTCGTGCGCTGGCTCGCCGTGCGCATGCTCTGGAGCGCGGGCGTCGAGGTGCTCCGCGTCGACGAGCAACGTCAGGCTTCGCTGGAGCTGGGGGCCAGCCTGGGCGCGGTGCTTCGCCAATGACGGCTTCCGGATTCGTTGCGCTCGCGGGTTTGAGGAAGTGGAGGACGGCTCGAATGACGACGAGAATTTTTGCGGTGGTGATGCTGGCGGCGCTCGTGGTGACGGCCGCGGGCTGCGGAAACCTGGAGTCGGCGAACGCGACCGTGCGCCTGGGCTATGCGGCGGACGGCTCGCTCGTGGTCTTTCCGGGGGACCACATCGACGTCTTCGACGCGCAGCTCGGCGCGCAGAAGGCAACCATCCCGATGCCGCGTCCGCAAGGATCGTGGGGCGGCCTATTCAGCTTGTCGGACGATGGGACCGTCGCGGCCGTCTCCAACACGACGACCTCCCGCCGAGCGGTCGAGCTCTTTCAGATTCCGAGCGGCAAGCCGTTGCCTCCCTTCGATCTCGATCCCGCACAGCCCGGTCAGCCGATCTATGCCCCCGAGGACATGGCGCTCTCGCCGCACGGCGATCTCCTCTACGTCATGGGGGTGAACGGGGCGGCCCGGATGAGCGGCATGTTCGACACGGTCACCGGCGCGCTCGCCTGGAGCCGCGAGTGGGCGATCGAGCCCGTGTTCTCGGCCGACGGCAACGCGGTCTACGTGAGCGGAAAACAAGGGAGAGGCCTCCTCGGGCTCGACACGCGCACCGGCGCGCCGGGACTGGACGCCGCCTTTCCGGCGGGCGTTGGACAGCTGAGCGCGTTGTGGGACGCCCACACGCTCATCATGCTCGTGGCCCATGGCTGCCCGAAGCCGCAGCTCGTCTCGCTCAGCAACGGCAACGTCGTCGAGTCCTGTCCGATGTCGATCGCTTTCATCTCGACGGACGACGGGCGCACGGTGAGATCGTTCCCCCTCACGCCGAATACAACCGTATACGGGAGGAGTTTGCCGCTCGGCGAACCCGCCTTTCGGTGCTCGGCTGCCGCGGGGCTCTGCGCCTTGGGCGTGGACGCCTGGGACCCGGTGACGATGCTGGCGGGGGACGCCATCGTGCAGATCTGGCGCATGGACGGGACCCTCGCGCAGTCGATCCCTGACGTCGGACTCGACGATGTCTCGATCTCGCCCGATGGCCGCTTCATCGCGATTTCGACCGACGGCGACGTGCGCGTCCACCGAATCAGCGACGGCGCTCGCGTCGCCACGCGCCACTACAGCCAGCCGGTTCTCTGATCAGCCAAACCGCACGGGCGCGCCCGTGCCGCGACGGATCTCTTCTTCGCTGACGCCGGTCGCGCGCTCGACGCAGACGAAGTGATCGCCGCCGATGTCGAAGGCGCCGAGCTCGGTGATGACGCGCTTGACGCAGGCGAGGGCGGTCACGGGCAGCGTGACCTTGTCCACGAGCTTGGGCTTGCCGTCCTTCGAGACGTGGCTCTGCAGCACGACGACGCGCTTGGCGCCCGCGGCGAGATCCATCGCGCCGCCCATGCCTGTGATGAGCTTGCCGGGCACGGTCCAGTTCGCGAGGTCGCCCGTGCAGGCCACCTCGAGGCCGCCCAGGATCGCGAGATCGACGTGGCCGCCGCGGATCATCGCGAACGACAGCGCCGAATCGAACGTGCTCGCGCCCGGCAGCGCCGTCACCGTCTGCTTGCCGGCGTTGATGAGCTGCGGGTCCACCTGGTCGTCGTACGGGAACGGGCCCATGCCGAGGAGGCCGTTCTCGGAGTGGAGCTGCACGTTCACGCCGGGGGGGATGAAGTTCGCGACCTCGGTGGGCAGGCCGATGCCGAGGTTCACGATCTGGCCGTCCTTCACCTCGGCGGCGGCGCGTTTCACCATGTCGTCCCGCGACCAGCTCATGTCCGCGGCCTCGTGGTCCGGTGCTCGATGACGTTCTTGTGCTCGCGCACCTCGACGACGCGCTTCACGAAGAGCCCGGGCAGGTGCACGTCGTCGGGATCGAGCTCCCCGGGCTCCACGAGCTCGTCCACCTCGGCGACGGTGACGTCGGCCGCCATGGCCATGAGCGGGCTGAAGTTGCGCGACGTGCGGTGAAAGCGCAGGTTCCCGAGCTTGTCGCCCACGGCGGCCCGCACGATCGCGAGGTCCGCGCGCAGCGGTCGCTCGAAGACGTACTTGCGCCCGTCGAGCTCGCGGATCTCCTTGCCCTCGGCGACGACGGTGCCCACGCCCGTGGGCGTGTAGAAGCCGCCGATGCCCGCGCCGCCCGCGCGGATGCGCTCGGCGAACGTGCCCTGCGGGTTCAGCTCCACCTTCACGGTGCCCGCCAGGTACTGCTCGGCCAGGTCCGGGTTGCCGCCGATGAAGCTGCAGATCACCTGGCTCACCTGGCGGTTCTTGAGGAGCACGGCCAACCCCTGGCCCTGGTTGCCGCAGTTGTTGCTGATGATCGTGAGGTTTTTGACACCCCGACGCGCGATGGCCTCGATGCACGCCTCGGCGTTGCCCGAGAGCCCGAAGCCGCCCGACATGATGCGCATGCCGTCGCGCAGGACGTCCAGCGCGGCGTCGACGGTCGCGTAGACCTTGCCGCCGCTCACTGCAGCGCCTCGTCGAGCGCGCGTCCCAGCGCGCCCACCGCCTCTTCCAGCTCGACGGCGCTGATGACCAGCGGCGGCGCGATGTAGACGAGGTTGTCGCGCTTGTGCAGGTGCAGGTGGTGCGCGCGCAGCGTCGCCGCGA
>DASZUD010000370.1:0-2807 GCA_035548155.1 Polyangia bacterium | reverse complement strand
GCCGGTGCCGCCACGGCGGGCGGCGTCGGCGCTGGCGCCTGCGCGGTCACAGGCACGGGCGCCGCGGGCTGGTTGCCCCACAGCCAGGCGCCGACGACGAACCCGGCGCCGAACGCCGCGACCAGGAAGGCGACCAGGCCTCCCATCGGCAGTTGAACCTTGTTGAAGATGGCCGACGCCGGCGACGCGCTGGTCGCCGGCGCGCCGACGGGCGCGGGGATCGGCAGCGCGGGCGTGAGCGCGCGCTGCGGCGCCGACGCGGGAGAGGCGAGCGGCGTGGGGATGGGCGGCAGCCCCGTGTTGGGCGTCGGGAGGCGCAGCCCGCGCCCCGGCGGCGGCAGCGGCGGCGCCGGCAGCCTCGGTCCGGCGGACAGCGGCACCGGCGTCTTGAGGGTGGGGTTCGTCGTCGCGGGCGTCGGCGTCTTGCGCGCGCCCTGCGGCCGCGCCGACGCCGTCGGCTCCTCGTCGTCCTCGTCCTCGTCGGCGATGGAGATGATGCCGGGCGTGGCGCTGACGGTCATCTCGTCGTCATCGTCGCCGGGCTCTTCCATCTCGGCCGCGGCGCGGCGGTCGGCCGCCGAGAGGCCCAGCGCCTTCTCGCGCTGAGCCGTCGCCTGCTCGGTCAGCGCGATGGGCTCTTCCTTCGCGTCCTTGGTGGCGGCCGCCCGCAGCGCGGCCTCGATCGGCTCCACCTTCGTCGACTCTTCGACCAGATCGTCGAGCACCGACAGGCGCGCGATCAACGTCTGGTCGTCGTCCGAGCCCTTCGCCTCGGGCGCCATGCCCGGAAGCGGGAAGGCCCCCGAAGGTTCCTTCTTCGGCGCCGGAATCGACGGCAGGATGCTCGACGGGTCGCGCGCCGTGAGCGGCGCGGGCGTCTTCGTCGCGACGGGCGCGGGCGTCGCGGCTGCGTCCGCCGCCACGGGGCCGGGCGTCTTCAGCGAAATCGGCCCGGGCGTCTTCGCGGCGGCGGCCATCGGCGCGGGCGTCTTCGAGAGGATCGAGGTCGCGTCGTCTTCGGAAGGTTCGGGGGTTGGCGTCTTGATGGACATCGCGATGGGCGCAGGAAGCGTGAGAGAGGGCGCGGGCTTGTCGCTCACATCCAGGAGAATGTCGCCAATGGGATCGAGGGCGTCGTCCAATTCGGATCGCGAATCGGAGATGCCGGAACCCACCGCCGCCAGCCCCGTCCCCGAAGGAGATTTCGTGGTCATACCGGGCACGCTCCTTGGCGGAGAAGCCTCGTCGTTTTCCGGGGGGGATGTCAAGCTCATGACGCGGAAACTCCAGAAACGTCGGGCGCTTCGCCGCTGGTAGCCTGGGCTCTGTCGGGAGCCACGGCAAGACCTTTGACACCGGCCCTACGGGTCTCTATGGTCCCGCCGCGTGAAGAGAGACGATGGATCCCGCCGTTCCGGCTCGCGCGACGCGGTCGGCCCACGCCTGAGAAACTCGGGCGTTGAGCGTCATCGTCCGGGCGGGGTCGGCATGCGCGTGGGTGACTACCGCGTGTCGCCGGACGTCGCGACACGGGTGCGCGCCGGGCACCCATGGGTGTTCCGCGACGCGCTCGGTCCCCGTGGCGTGGCGGAGCCGACGGGCGCGGTCATCGACCTCATTTCCGGGAACCGTGAGTTCGTGGGTCGCGGCTACGTCGATCGCGACCATGCCATCGCCGTGCGGGTCCTGACGCGAAACCCCGACGAGCGCGTCGTGCCGGGCAACGGCATCGTCGCCGCCCGCTTCGCGCGCGCCGTGCAGCTGCGCTGGCTCCAGTTCGGCGCGGCCCGCCCCGCCGCCATGCGCGTGTTCTCGGGCGAGAGCGAAGGCTTGCCCGGCGTCACGGTCGACCGCTACGGCGACTTCGTCGTCGTGCAGTGGCTGTCGGCCGGCGCGCTCGCCTGGCGCGACGAGCTCTACGACGCCATCGAGAAGGCGCTCTCGCCGAGCGGCATCTACGAGCAGAAGCGGCTGCGGCCGCTCGGCGGCCAGGCCGTGCCCGAGCCGGCCGTGCGCGCGCGCGGCGACGAGGCGCCGCTCGAGATCGTCGTCGACAGCCGCATCGGCAACGACGTCTGTAAGTTCGGCGTCGACGTGACGGCCCCGATGGGCGTCGGTCTCTTCCCGGACATGCGGCTCGGCTGGGCGGCCGTGGCGTCGCGCGCCGCCGATCGGCGCGTGCTGAACCTGTTCTCGTACACCGGCGCGTTCTCGGTGCACGCCGCGAAGGCCGGCGCGCGCGAGGTCGTCGCCGTCGATCTCGCGCCCAAGGCGCACGCGCGCGCCCGCCGCAACTACGAGCTGTCGGGCCTGGATCCCGCCCGCCTCGAGGCGATCACGGGCGACACGACGAAGTCCGTCGAGAAGCTCGCCACGCGCGGGCGGCGTTTCGACATCGTCATCTGCGACCCGCCGACCTTTTCTCACGGCCCCGCCGGGCAGTTCTCGGTGTCGCGCGACCTCGCGCCGCTCGCGGCGACATGTCTGTCGGTGCTCGAGCCGGGTGGCTTCCTCGTGTTCGCGACGAACTCGACGAAGGTCTCGGCTCCCGACTTCGATCGGGCGCTCGGCGAAGGCGGCGCGCTGGCCGGCGCGGACCTGCGCGTGATCGAGCGCGTGGGCCTGCCCGTCGACTATCCGGTCGCGCCGGGCTTCCCCGAGGGCAACTACCTCAAGCTCGCGATCTGCCTGCGGGCGTAAACCCTCCCGCGCCGCGGGAGAGCGCGGCTTTGCCGCGCGGAGCGAGCCGGAGGCTCGGGCCCTGAACCAGACCGAGCGGAGCGCGGCTTTGCCGCGCGGAGCGAGCG
>DASZUD010000369.1:0-7429 GCA_035548155.1 Polyangia bacterium | reverse complement strand
CGTCGAGCGCCGGCTGCGCGGACCGGTCGGGCTCGCGCTCGACGTGAGCGTCGAAGGCGGGGACGTCGACACGGCCGTCGCGCGCGTCGCCGTGCGCGGTGTCGCCGCGATCGTGGCGCTGCCAACCGGCGCGACGATGGGCCGCTGGTCGCTCGCGGTCGCGCCCTCGTTCGCCGTGGGGGGCGCCTCGCTGGCGGCGACGCCGCACGCCGCCGGGGCGCGCGGCTCGTCGCTCGACGCCGTGTGGGCCGGGCCGCTCGCCCTCATCCGCGCTTGCGTCGCCGTCGGACGGGCTGGCTTCGTGGGCGCCGAGGCGGGGGTCGGCCTCACGACGCAGCGGGTGACCGGCCTCGTCGACGGTCAGGCGACGCTGTTCGCGCTGCGCGGACCCTGGCTCGCGTTCGGCCTGGGCGGCGGCGTGTCGTTCTAGGCGGCCGAGCGGGTGCGGTAGACGTGGGCGATCGCGCCGCCCGGGAACGTCCGTGCCTCGACGAGAGCCAGGTCGGCCGGAGCTGCCAGCCGCGCGAACAGGGGCAGACCCCGCCCGAGCACGACGGGGTGGACGAGCAGCCGGTACTCGTCGACCAGGCCACGCTCGACGAGGCTCTGCGCGAACGAGGCGCCGCCGTGGGCGAGCAGATCGCGCCCCGGCTCGCGCTTGCAACGCGCGATCTCGTCGGCGAGATCTCCCGTCGCGAGCCGCGCCGTCGCCCAGTTGCCCTCGGCCGCGCTCGCCGGCACCGCAGCGGCTCCCGCGCGCGCTCTCGCGTCGGTGAGCGCCTGCGTCGTGCCGGCCGCTGCCGCTCCGCCGCGCGAGAACACCACCTTGGGGATCTCGTTCATCGGCGCCGCGAACGGCTCGGCGGAGGTGGGCCAGAACGCCGCCATGTCACGGAACGTGCGGCCGCCCATGAGGTGGGCGCCCGCCCGCCACAGCGTCTCGACCGTCCAAGCGGTCGCCTCCGCGTCCATGCTCCGAAAGAGCCAGTCGATCTCGCCGTTCGGCCCCCCGACGAACCCGTCCAGCGACATCGACATCTTCAGGATCAATCTTCGCGTCATCTTCGACCTCCGTGACCACGACGATCGACGACGCCCCGATTCGACATCCTCAGCCCGGAACGTTGCGCAAAAAGTCGGCGACCTCGGCGAAGCGCTGCTCGAGGAACCCGCGCACCGCCGCGGGCACGGCGCGGTCGTCCATCGCGCGCGTCATGCAGCGCACCCAGGCGTCCCGGAGGGTCGTGTCGATGGGAACGCGCGCGTGACGCATGCGCAGCCGGGGATGGCCATGCCGCTGCATGTAGTCCTCGGGTCCGCCCAGCCATCCCACGAGGAACAGCGCGAATCGGGCCTTGACCTCGGCGTCGATGCGGCCGTCGGGCCCGCGCCGGTGAACGGCCGCGAGCGCCGGCTCGTCGCGCTCCATGATCTCGTAGAAGCGGGCGCCGAGCGCCATCACGGGCTCGCGGCCTCCCATCAGATCGTAGGGCGTCTGCGGTGTCTCCACGGCCGACAGTCTACGCCGGGCGCGGCGCGCCGCCCGCCCCGAGCGAGAGGACCGCTGGCCGCTCGACGTCATGTAGGCGGTCGAAGCGCAGCCCCGGGCGCGGCTCAACATATTCGGCGGTTCTTCCGATTGGCGATGAGGAAGCACGCCCATGACGAACACGTCGGAAGATCGGCGCCACGCGCCACGGTACGAGGTCATCGCCCAGGCGAACGTCGGCTCTGGAGACGAGGCGTACTTGATGCCCGTCCGCAACCTGTCTGCGTCCGGCGTGTTTCTCGAAGGCAGCGTCACGGAGTACCCCGAGCTCAAGCTGGGCTCTCAGGTCGAGCTCGTGCTGTCGGCGTCGTCGCCGGGCAGCGCCGACGACGAGGTCGAGAGCATCCGCTGCTCGGGCCGCGTCGTGCGCATCGAGCCCGGAAGACCGCCTCACGCGGGCGGCTTCGGCGTCACGATGACGCCGGCGACGGCGGACGACGCCGCGCGCATGCAGTCCTTCCTGGGCCGCCTCGCGCACGTGCCGCCGCCGCGACCGGCGTCGCTGCGCGCCTAGGTGTCCGTCGTTCTGACGGCCACGGGGCCCTCGCCGAGGTGCGTTCATGGCTGCCGCCGCCACGTCGCGACCCGTGGTCGCGACGTCTAGGACCTCTTCTTGCCGTGCTTGCGATCGAGGTAGTCGCCGAGCGCGTCGAGGCGCCCGGAGAAGAACGCCGCGAACTCGTCGACCCAGCTGACGACGTCCTCGAGCGGCCGCGGGTGAAGCCGGTAGCGCCGCTGGCGACCCTCACGCCGGACGGTGACCAGCTCCGCGTCTTCGAGCACGCGCAGGTGCTGCGAGACGGCGGCGAAGGTCATCCCGAACGGCTCGGCGAGCTCGCTCGCGGCGCGCTCGCCGCTTTTCAGGGTGACCAGGATCGCGCGCCGCGCCGGGTGCGCGATCGCGTGGAAGACGTCATTTTCCTGGAGGGGGCGCATGGTCGCCGCTCCATTCCGTGTACTCCGCGCGCAACGCACCGAACCGCTCGAGCCAGTCGGGCAGCGCGCCCCCACGCAGCTGCGCCTCCAGCCGATCGAGGAACGCGTGCACCCCGGGCAGAAAGCCGCGCGCCGTCTGCGTCGTGATGCGCCGGTACGTGACCAAGAGGCGCGTCCCGCCGCCGTCGGGCGCGAGCTCGTACCGAAAGATCGCGCGTTCGCCGCGCGGCATCTCGGGCACGGGCGCGACGTTCCACTCGTACTCGAGGACGCGCGGCGGCTCCCACGCGAGGATGCGCCCGGTCGAGCGGTACTGCGTCGGCCCCGAGATCATGTCCATGCGTCCGCCGACGCGCGCGTCGATCACGGCGTGCGTGCACGTCAGCCACCCGCGCAGCCCTTCCGGCGTCGAGATCGCGTCCCACACGTGCTCGACGGCGTGGGGATAGAAGCGCCGAAACGTCAGCGTCGCGTGCTCGCCGTCCGGTTCGACGACCAGAGTGCCCTTAGGCTGCATAGGTGACCACGACGTTGCCGCAGCGGAACGCGCGCTGGTCGACGAGGCGCAGCGCGCGTCCCTTCGTGAACACGGTCCGCCCGCCGCCCAGCGCCACGGGCACGATGACGAGCTGGTACACGTCGACCAGCCCGGCCTCGCCCAGCGCGGCGGCGACGCTGCCGCTGCCGAGCACGGTGATGTCGGGGCCCGCGGCGGCCTTGAGCTTCCGCACGGCCGCCGCGAGATCGCCCTCGATGAGGTGCGTGTTGTTCCAGGTGGGGCGAATCGTCCGCGACGCGACGTACTTCTTCGCGGCGTTCATGCCCGCCGCGACGGCCGGCATCTGCTGGGCGGCCATGGGCGTGGGCCAGAACGCCTCCATCATCTGATAGGTCTTGCGCCCGAAGAGCAGCTCGCCGCCCGCGCTCGCGTTTTGCCCCACCCACGCGCCGAACTCGGCGTCCTCGCGCCCGGCGTGCGCCCAGCTCATGTCGCCGTGGGCGTCGGTGAAGTAGCCGTCGACGGAGATCGACTCGAACACGCTCAGCTTCCTCATGGGTGCCTCCCTCGCGAAGAATATATTTAAGTTATATCTTAACTGTCAAGGGCCGGTGCGAGCGCCCGATTGCGGGGCGCCGCTGGCGCCTTAGCGTTGGTGCATGGCCCAGGTGAAGGAAGATGGCTGCCCGCACCGCGCGAAGATCCACCGCGACGTTCATCCGAGCGCGAAGGGCTGCGAAGAGTGCCTCGCCATGGGCGACGAGTGGGTGCACCTGCGGCTGTGCATGGAGTGCGGCCACGTCGGCTGCTGCGATGATTCGAAGAACAAGCACGCGACCAAGCACTACCGGCACACGAAGCACCCGATCATCCGTTCGTTCGAGCCGGGAGAGCGCTGGGGCTGGTGTTACGTCGACGAGCTCGCGTTCGATCCGCTGTAACGCCGCGGGAACCCGCGCGCGCGCGGTTACGGGCGCGTGACGTTCGCGCTCCCGCCGGGGCGGGCCCTCCGCGCTGGCCGCTCGGCACGGCATATGCGGCGTCGTCAGGCGGGGAGGCGGAACATGTTGTACTTGGCGGCAAGCTTCTTCGTGTTGGCGTTGATCACGATCGGCCTCGACCTGTCGAAGCTCGAGTTCGCGCGAGGCGCCGGGATGCTGTCGAACCTGTTCCTTCTGGCGGCGCTCGCGTGCCTGGCCGTCTCGGCGTTCAGGGCGAAGCGCGGGCAAGAGGGCGACGCCAGGGCACACTGACGCGCGCGTCGGCGGCCCGTGGCAGCCGCGATCCAGCGAGGACCAGCGCGGCTCAAAACGCGCGCGACTGGCCGCCGTCGACGGGAATGCACGCGCCCGTGATCCAGCCGGCGCGCGGCGAGCAGAGGAACGCGACGACGTCGCCGACCTCTTCGGGGCGACCGAAGCGGCCGAACGGGATGTCCCGCGCGACGAAGGCGGCGATGGCCTCGGGGTCGGCCTGCTGCTTGCGATCCCAGCCGCCGCCCGGAAACAGGATCGATCCGGGCGCGACGCTGAGCACGCGGATCCGATCGCCGGCCAGGTCGCGGGCCATGGCCTTCGCGAGGCTGATCTCGCCCGCCTTCGCGACGTTGTAGCTGGGGCCGCCGCCCGACTCGCGGCCGTAGATCGAGGAGATCATCACGATGACGCCGCCGCCGCGGGCGCGCAGGTGAGGGACGGCGGCCCGAGAGACGCGCAGGGCGCTGAAGAGGTTGCGGTCCAACACGGATTGCAGGTCCGCCTCGTCGGTCGCGGCAAACTCGCGCGCGCCCGAGCCGCCGACGTTGTTGACCACGACGTCGAGCGCCCCGTGCGCACGGACGGCGGCGTCGACGGCGGCGGCGGCGCCCTCGGCGGTCGTGACGTCGGCGGTGACGCCGAGGCCGGCGGCGTCCGAGCCGCCGCGCGCCCGCGCTTCGTTCACCGCCGCGTCGAGATCGCCGGCGTTGCGCGCGCAGAGGACGACGCGCGCTCCCTCGGCCGCGAGCGCGAGCGCGATTGAACGGCCGATGCCGCGGCTGGCGCCCGTGACCAGCGCGACCTTGTTCTCGAGACCGAGGTCCATGGCGGATCTATAACGCACGCCTGGTCGAGATGAGCGACCAGTCGAGCCGTCGGGACTGCGAGCGCGCGGGCGTTCTGCGTCCGGCTCCACGGCGTCGCGGGCATCGGCCCCGTGGCATAGTCGCCGCATGAGTGGAGCACAGCAGCGTCCCCTGGCGTTCGTCACGGGTGCCTCGAGCGGCATCGGCCTCTGCTACGCGCGGGCGCTCGCCGCGCGCGGGTGGGATCTCGTCATCGGCGGGCGGCGGGTCGAGCGCCTCGACGCCCTCGCGCGCGAGCTGACGGGCGCCGGCGCGCGCGCCGAGACCGTCGTCGCCGATCTGGCGACCGCGGAAGGTCTGGCGGCGCACGAGGCGATCTGCCGCGATCGCCCGCTGGACCTGCTGGTGAACAACGCCGCCGTGGCGCACTACATGCCGTTCGCGAAGCTGCCCGCCGACAAGCTCGACGAGCTGCTGCAGGTCAACACCGTCGCCGTCGTGAAGCTGGCGCGCGCCGCCGTGGAGGGCATGGTGACGCGCGGCCGCGGCGCGATCCTCAACGTCGCCTCGCAGCTGGCGTTCAGCGGGGCCGCGAAGCTGCCGGCGCTGCCGGCGCGCGTGATCTATGCGTCGACGAAGGCGTTCCTGGTCGCGTTCTCTCAGCTCCTCGCCGCCGAGCTCGAGGGCACGGGCGTCAAGGTCCAGGTCGTTTGTCCCGGCGTCGTCGTCTCCGAGTTCCACTCGCGGCAGGGCATCGACATGAGCGGCCGCCCCCGTCTGCCGGCCGAAGAGCTCGTGCGCGGCAGCCTGGCCGATCTCGACGCGGGCGTGCTGGTGAGCCTGCCCACGCTGGAGGACCCCGCCGTGTTCGACGAGATCGCCGCCGCGCAGGGCAAGCTGCTGGGCCAATCGCTCAAACCCACGCTGGCCTCGCGCTACGGCCGCGAGGGCTCGTAGCCGGGGCGAGCGTTCACTAACGGAAGATCGCCGCCCAGATGTGAAGCTCGGCCGCGTAGTCCCAGACGGCGATCGCGGTGCCGTCGCTGCCGACGCCCAGGCTGAGCCAGTCGACGGTGTCCGTGTCGGTGGTCTCGAGCTTCTTCGGCGTGCCCCACGCGGCGCCGCTCTTCGCGAAGCCGGTGGTCCACAGGTCGTAGCGCTTGCCGACGCGCTTGCGCCAGAGCAGCGTGACGTTGCCAGCCGGGTCGAGGCCGAGCGCGGGTGTGGTCGCGCCCGCGCTGTAGTCGTTGACGTCGTCGTCGGCCGCGTCGTCGTCCGTCTCGAGCTGCGTGGCGGTGGGCCACGCGTCGGCCGCGCCGGCGCGGCTCGCGAACACCTGGTACTTGCCCTGGATCAGGAACGGCCACGCCACCGTGGCCGTGCGCGACTCGTCGAGGACGAGCGCAGGCGCCTGATACGAATCGATCTGTTTGCCCTGCGTGACGTTGACGGGCGAGGAGAAGGTGCCACCCATCGTGTAGCGCCGCGCCCACATGGACTCCGTCAGGCCGGACGCGTCGACTTGCGAGTAGACGCCGATCGCGTCGCCCGCGGCGTTGGCCGCGATCGCCGGCGCGAAGGCGTTCGAGCCGTTGTACGTCTCGAAGAGGGCCGCGGTGCCCCAGGCTCCGTTCGTGTACTGGCTCGACCAGATGCTGTACTTGTCCGCGGCGCCGCCGTCGCTCTGGACCCAGAGCACGAAGGCCTCGCCCTTGCCCGACATCGCGACCGCGGGATCGTCTCCGCCGGTGTTCACCGCGTCCCGCAGGACCTTGGGCGCCGTCCAGGCGCCGGCGGCCGCCGGCCGCACGCTGGCCATGATGCGATCGTTGTAGTTCATCGTGGCGTCCTGGTCGGGCCAGGCGACGACGGCCGCCCCTTCGGCGTTCATGGACAGCTCCGGACCGCCGGCGACCGTCTTGGTGATGGCCGCCGGTGTCGTCCAAGTCTTGCCGTTGCTCGACGAGCTCCACCAGATGCCCTTGTTCGTGTCGTTCGGATCCTGCTGCCAGACGATCAGATAGGCGCCGTTCTTGTCGACGGCGATGAGCGGCCGGTAAGACGTGGTGTCGCGCGAGTCGACGGCGACGGGGGTGCCCCAGGTGTTGCTGGACGCCGTGTAGTCGTTGGTCCACAGCTGGCCGGCGTGCTGGAAGGCGACCACGGCGTTCCCCTTCGCGTCGACGGCCACGGCGGGCCACTGCTCGGGGATCGCGGGCGTCTTCGCCGCCGACTGCGGCGCGCTCCACACCGGAACGTGCGGCGCGCCCGTGCCGGCCGTGCCCGTGGTGCCTGCCGTGCCCGTCGCACCGCCCGCGCCCGTGGTGCCGGCGCCGCCCGTGGTGCCGCCCGCGCCCGTGGTGCCGGCGCCGCCCGTGGTGCC
>DASZUD010000368.1:0-20464 GCA_035548155.1 Polyangia bacterium | reverse complement strand
TCCCAGATCCAGCGCGGCGAACGCACCAGAGGGTGTCGCGGCGCCGGCGGTCAGGCGTGACGACAGCCAGGCGCGATCGCCCAGCAGACCCGTCCCGCCGCCCACCGCGGCGCCAAGCGCCAGGGCGCCCTGCGACCAGGTGGCCGGCTCGCCTCCGTCGGAAGAGAGCGTCGCCGCGGGACTGGCGCCCTTGAACGCGGCCGCCTCGCCCGCGATGGGGCGCAGCTCCGTCGCAGCCAGGCGCCGCACCGAACCCTCCGACACGGCGACGGTGGCGGCGTAGCCCTGGCGGTGGCGCCAGCCGCGCACCGTGTACGCGCCTGGCGCGACGCCGATGCGGCGCGCCGCGCCCGCGCCCACCTCGGCGACGACGTCGCGTGCCGACGTGAGGATCAGAAGGCGATCGAAGTCGCTGGGCACCTCCAGCGCGGCCAGCGGCTGCGCGACGGCGGTCAGCACGAGATCGCCGTGGCCCGACAGGCGGAAGTCGTAGCTGGGATGCTGCGGGCCGTAGATCGTGCCGGACGTCTCGGACAGCGTGCGCTGGAACGCGTACTGGTACGCCTCGGCCAGCGTGACCTTGCCGTCGCCGCTGCTGTCGGCGGCGCCGCGCAGACCGGAGACCAGGTTGTTGGAAAAGAACGACCCGCGGATGTCGGCCGACTCGAGCGCGGCCTCGTCGCTGGCGCTGGAGGTCAGCAGCGCCTCTCCCGCGCTGGAGAGCTGATCGGAAAGGTGGATGTCGAAGCCGGCGCCGGGCACGCCGCCCTTGCTTGCCAGGATGGACCCGCTGTTGCAGCTGTCGACGATGATGAGCCGCACGTCGCCGCCGGTGTTCGTGACCTGGCGCTTGAGCTCGGCGAAGGACATCGCCTCGTCACCGAGCTCGATGGCCTGCCCGTCGGAGTGGCCCGAGAAGAAGAACAGGACGTGCACGCGCGCCCCCGGATCGCCGGCGCGCCACGAGGTCACGCGCTGCCGCACGCCCGCCAGCGCTTGCTGCAGGGTGGCCAGCGACCGCCCGCGCAGCAAATAGATGTCAGGCTGCGCGAATCCGCCCAGCTCGCGCAGCACGCGCGCCAGCTTGAGCGCGTCGTCCTCGGCGAAGCGCAGCGGCCGGCGCGTCGCCGCCCCGACGTTGTTGCCCACGATGAGCGCCCCCCGGTGCACCTCGGCCCGCGCCGGCGCGGCCGCCAGCAGCGACGCCGCCGCCAGGAAAAGAAGAGATACGGCGCGCCTCACGGCGCGGTCGCCTTCTCGATCAGCGCTGACGCCTGCTCGTCGGCGGGGATCGACAGAGCGCGCGCGGCGCGGATGCCGGCCGGGCCCGAGGCGCCGATGCGCGCCAGCTCCCCTTTGACGGCCGACGCGTCGAGCGGCTCGCGCGACAGCAACGCGAACACCCGCTCCGGACCGGGTGCCGCGTCGAGGACGATGCTGCCCGGCACCTCCCCCGTCGGCCGCACTGCCGTGTGCGCCCGTTCGATCGGCGCGCTCTGCGTCCCCCCGAACGGGTAATAGATGGTCGCCTGCCCGCGCGCGTCGATCGAGCCGATCATCAGGTACGGCTGCGTCGCGCCTTCGACCACGAACCGGATCTCGGTGCCCGCCGCCAGCGGGGCCGTGTCTGGCCCCACCCTGAACGTCTGGCCGCCGGCGCGCGCCACGATCGTCAACCTGGCGGCGCCGCCTTTGGTGGCCAGGTCCGGCTCCGTCGTCCCGAGCGCGCCGCTCGTCCCACGGTGCAGCACCAGGCGCGGCGCGAGGATCAGCGCCGCGGCCGCCACGGCGAAGGCGGGGATCCAGAGACCCAGACGACGTCCGAAGCCGCGCCGCGCGCGCTCCTTGACGGCCGGCAGCGAGCGCTGGAAGACGTGGTCGCCGAAGCGCGCGCGGTCGGCCCGGAGCTGCTCGAGATCGCGGCGGCAGGCGTTGCAGGCGCCCACGTGCGCGGTGATCTGCTCGGCCCGGGGCCCCGGCAGCTTCGACATCTCGAGGAGATCCAGCTCGAGCGCGGTGGGGTGTAACGGGCGGGTGGTCGTGGGGGCCATCGTTCGCCTTTGGGCTCGCGTCCCGCCTATACCACCCCGGAGCCCGCTCCCCCGCGCAAAAAAATCTGCACACCCGGGGGCCCCGGAGGGGTACAGGAAGGCGCGTGATCGCGACCGTGAGCCACCTGCCCAGACCGGGCGCGTCGACCCGACGCAGCGCCGCCGTCCTGGCGTGCGCCCTGGGGGTGGCGGCGTGCGGCCGCGTGAACGTGGTCGACCCCGACGCGGCCAGTGGCCCCGAGGCGGGCGACGCGGCGGGCGCGGGCGGCGACGCCGACGGCGCGGGCCCCGAGACTGCCGAGACGAAGGACGGACCGCTCGAGGCGGCAGGCCAGATCGACGGCCCCGACGCCGGAGGGGACGAGGACGCCGCGCGGGTCGACGCAGGCGACGCCGACGCCGAAAGCGACGTCCCCGAGGTGCCGCTCCGTCCCGCGTTTCCTTGCGACGAAGTCATCACCGACCGCTGGACCTACTACCTCGCCACCGACAGCGCGCCCTGGCACACGGTCAAGAGCCACGACGCGAACGTCCTCAACGAGCCGGCCACGCGGCAGCTCCGCCTGACGAACGGGGACGTCATCCAGCGCGACGCGCTGCAAGGCAGCTACTTCTTCGAGTTCGACCTGGTGACGGAGGGCACCCTGGCCTTCTTCGTCGGGTTCGCGGACCAGCGCGGGTTCCTGCCGGCCATCGTGCGGAGCTCGCTGGGCGACATCTTCCTCACGGGCTGGGACTACGACCTCGACGACTCGGGATCGGTGGGCGCATTCCACGGCATGTACTTCTCCGCGCGTCCCCTGCACGTGACCGCCTTCGTCAAGGCCGGCGCGGGGGCGGTGGCCCTGCGCGTCGATCTCCCGAGCGGCGCCACGTACCGCTCCGGCTTCATCCCTGTCGACGCGGGCCGCGACGGAGGCGCGCCCGTGGACGTCGCGACGCCGCGCCTCATCGGCGGAGCGCAGCTCATGGCCGATCACCCGGCGCGTCTCTCGACGCTCGTCGGTTGTCAGAGGCTTTCCGACTCGGAAATTGATCTGGCTTACGCCCTCTGAAGAAAGGACGACAGGGATCGATGCGGAACGGACTTCGTTTGCTTACGGTTTTCGTGGTGACGCTGGGGCTGGGCGCATGTAGCGCGGTGAAGCTGAAAAGCGACGGCGGCGACGCTGGCGGAGCTGACACGCGAGCCGATCGCGGCGGCGCGGACATGACGGGCGCCGCGGGCCAGGACGGGGCTGCCGCCGGCCAGGACGGGGCTGCCGCCGGCACGAGCGACACGGCTGGCAGCGACGCCGGAGCCGACACGACGGACGCGCCGGCGACCGATCTTGCTCCCGATCTCGGCTCGATGGACCTCGCGCCGGACGTGAGCACCGCCGACGCCAGCGACGGCGGCACGACCGACGTCGCCACCTCCGACGGCGCGCCGGACGAGCACGCCACCGACGCGCCCGCGGAATCCGCGCCCGCCTGCGCGATGCCGTTCCACGACGACTGGAAGCAGGCGCTGAGCTGCACCCCGATCCCCGGGATCCCCTGGTACGCGGTGCTGGGCTCGCCCAGCTCCGACGACGACTACAACATGATGGTGGGCCACTACGACTCGATCCAGCGCGTCGACCCTCTGCCGGGCGGGTACACGATGTCGTTCGATCTCACCATCGACGACGACCTGGACTTCTACGTGGGCATGCCCGCCGTGTCGCTGGACGTGCCCAGCCTCGTCCGCATGGGTGACAAGATCCTCCTCACCGGCAGCCACTGGGACACGACGGCGCTCGTGCCGCTCGTCGAGACCGACTTCGACGGCAAGCTGGTCGCGAACGGTCCGATGCACGTCACGTACTACGTGCAGGCCACGTCGCGCTCGTGCGCCATGCGCGTCGACCTGGGCGGGCACACGTACCGGTCAGGCTTCGTGAAGTGCGCCAACGGCGACAACGCCGTCGACGGCAAGGACGTCTCGACGCCGCAGCTGACGGGCAACGTCTCGTTCGGCACGCTCGGCTACGCGCACATCGGCGAGATCGAGGGCTGCGCGGACCTCAGCGACGCCGCCATCAGCGCCGCCTACGCGCGCTGAAGCCGCGCCACGTTCCGGGCCCGCCGCGGGCGCGCTTTTCTTGCGCAAAGGAGCGCCGGCGCGGGTGTCACGCGCGACCACATTGGAGCCCATGGCCATGCCTCTTTCCCGTCCCGCTATACGTCCGTCCTTCGTCGTCACTTCGTTCGTCCTCGCCACCGTCCTGGCGGCCGCTTGCGGCCCGCTCGACGGCGGCGCGCCTCCCGCGCGCAACCGCGGCCCCGTCATCGACACCAGCCCGGTCGTCGAGGGCGCCCGGTCCGCGCTATCGATCTCCGGCGGCCTCGCCACCGACGTCCTGCGCGACCTCCGCATCTACATCTCCTTCGAGGCCAACTCGGGCTATCAGAACGATCCCCAAGCCCAGGCCGACTTCCGCAAGGCGGCCATGATGGGCATGGCGATGTGGGAGAGCGTGCTGCCCGCGATGCACGTCACCTGGGTGAAGTCGGCCGCAGAGGCGAACCTCACGTTTCGCGTCGGCATCTTCGGCCCGACCCCGCGCTGCGCGTGGGCGGGCGTCAACCCTGAAGGCTACAGCTGGCAGCCGGGACACGACGCTGCGTGGGTCGGCTGCAGCTTCTACCCCTCGCAGTGGCAGACGACCGGCAACGAGATCATGTTCAGCACCTACGGCCGCGCCGGCGAGCTGGCCTTCGACCAGTTCACCTTCGTCTCGCGAACCGACCTGTGGGGCAGCTACGAGCCGGCGACGTATCCGCCGGTCGGCTACGGCGATCCCAACCTCGGCGCCGGCTTCGGTTACACCGACGGCCGCTACAAGAGCTACGCCGGCCGCCAGGACGCGACGCCTCTGGTCGCCCACGAGTTCGGGCACACGCTGGGCCTCAACCACGACGTCGTCGCCGACAAGCTGCTGGCGTTCTACGGCATTCCACACCCGGCCGGCCAGACACGCACGACGGCCAACCGAGTGACGCCCAACCAGGGCGCCTACGTCACCCCGTCGACGGCCGGCCTGGCGAACGAATACTACGGCGGCGGCACGCCGAGCGCGCCGTGGGTGGGCGACATGCGCCTCGGCCAGATCCCCATGCACTTCATGGCGACGACCTTCGACGGTGACGGGCCCAAGGGCATCCCCGATCCGTCGCCGCACCTCTTCAACCACCGAGTCCTCAATGACGAGGGCTTCAAGTGGCTGCTGGCCCAGGTGCCCGCCTACGAGACGCAGGCCGAGTACCCGCAGCTGCGCGGGCTCGTGCAGCTTCAGCGGCCCAGCGACGGCGCGCGCGCCCTGACGTCGAACTGGCAGCAGGCCGTGTCGCTGGCGCAGCTCAAGACGCCGCAGTCGAACCCCTACTTCGTGACGGGCGTCTTCAACGACGACCAGCTCCAGAAGATCGCCATCGGCGCGAACCACGTGCTGGCGATCCAGAAGGACGGAAGCCTCTGGTCGTGGGGGCAAAACGACATGGGCCAGCTGGGCGACGCCACCAAGACGGCGCATACGACACCGGCGATGGTGAGCCCGGGCCCGACGTGGATCTCGGTGGCGGCGGGCAACAAGGCCTCGTACGCGCTGCGCTCCGACGGCTCGCTGTGGGTGTGGGGTGACCGCAGCTGGGGCCAGCTGGGCGACGGCACGACCTCGACGACGCCCGTGCTGGTGGCCAAGCGCATCGGCGGCTACGACTGGGCGGCGATCAAGGCGGGCGACACGCACGCCGTGGCGCTGAAGAAGGACGGCACGATCTGGACCTGGGGCTACGGCGCGTACGGCCAGCTGGGCAACTGCGACACGGCGGGCTCGTCGGTGCCGGTGCAGGAGTGCTCGCACGACAACCGCTGGGTCTCGATCGGCGCGGGCGACTACCACTCGACGGCGCTCAAGGAGGACGGCTCGCTGTACGCGTGGGGCTGGAACGGCTACGGCCAGCTGGGCAATGGCGGCACCTGGGCCACGATCTCGCCCTCGCCCGAGGCGCTGTCCTCGAAGGAATGGACACGCGTCGACGGCGGCTTCAACTTCACGGCGGCGCTGCGCAAGGACGGCGGTCTGTGGACGGCGGGCCGCAACGACTTCGGTCAGCTGGGCGCGCCGCTCTCCACGCTGCAGAGCAACAGCTTCGGCCAGTTCGTCTCGGGCAAGCGCTGGATCTCCGTGACGGCGGGCCATGACCACGTCATGGCGCTGAACAGCGACGGCACGCTGTGGAGTTGGGGCTCGAACGCCTTCGGCCAGCTGGGCACCGGCGCGGCGACCACCACCTTCGGCCCGACGCCCGCCCAGGAGTCGACGAAGTCGAAGTCGTGGCAGACGATCGTCGCCCGGCAGCAGCTCTCGATGGCCCTCAAGGAGGACGGCTCGCTGTACGTGTGGGGCGACAATGGCGCGGGTCAGTTCGGCACGGGCACGACGACGTCTTCGAAAACGCCCACGAAATCGCGGTGGACCTACACGCCACCCACCTGCGTGGTGACCGCGCCCAAGTACACGGACAAGTTCTCGGCCAAGGGCACGGCGACGGCGACCATCACGCTGAAGGCCAGCGCCTCGGGCGGCGCGTCGCGCGTCGAGTTCTGGAAGGACGGCGCCAAGCTGGCCGACGGCACCGGCACGGGCCCCTACACGTACACGTGGTCCGGCGTGCGGCGCGGGCAATACGAGATCGCCTGCAAGGCGTTCAATGGCGTCGGGCAGGGCACGCTGAGCCAGTCCGTCACCGTCAACGTCGACAGCCTCTCCGGTGGCTACTCGACGCTCTCGACGACGTCGCCGACCATCGACCTGACGACGGACGGTCCGATCGACTGGCTGCACGCCGGCCTCAAGGACGCGCACTCGGTGACACGCAAGAAGAGCTCGGCCGGCGACATCCATTACTTCGACACGGCCAACGAGTCGGAGATGGCGCGGGACACGAACGCGCTCGGCGTGACCTGGAGCAACGGGGACCCCTACCTCACGCCCGCCTCGGGCACGCCCGTCACCGTCAGCCCCACGAAGAACGGTGTCCGGATCGCGACCGCGGTCCAGAGCGAGGGTTACATGCTGGGCGCGGGCGCCGACAGCACCCGCGAGCGCACGCTGAGCGTCTACCTCAAGAACACGAACGCCGACATCCAGGTCGACGCCCTCATCAACAACCTCACCTACCGGAGCACCTGGTCGAACACGACGACGACCGCCGCGTACCGTGTCTACAAGATCGTGTTCCAGCCCGGCACCAGCACCCCGACTCTCTTCTTCACCGCCGTCATGAACGGAACGAACGGCACTCTCCGCTCGGGCGCCAACATCGGGTTCCTGGGCGCGACGCTGAAGTAGGTCCGAGCCGTGGAAACGGGGCTCTTGGGGCGAGCAGCCCGACACGAGCTCCTCACGGCAGATGACGGGGGGCTCTCGAGAGGCCGGCGGCTTCCGCATGTTCTGAATCGTCAACTCATGGCCCGCCGCCGATGGATATCGATGATGTTCATGCGTCGCCGCGAGGGCGAGCGCGTGGGGCAAAGCGCGGCCGACGACAGCCGACGACCAAAGTCGGATCGAAATGTCGCGGTTTGTAAGATTCGTCGGCCTTCGGCGCGGCCGGCCCGGCGTTCCTCCTGATTCGCGCGGGATGAGACGCGGCGGCGCAGGCGTGTGTCCGGCGCGACCTTTGCTCTCGCACGCCCTGGAAATGAACGAAAAGCCGTCCGCGCTACGTCCCACGGAAGTTTCATCGGCTGGCCCCCGCCCGCGCCTCCTCGTCTTCGTGATCGCGTACTACGCCGAGGCGACGCTCCGCGCCGTCCTCGAGCGGATCCCGAAGGCGGTGTTCGACCGCTATCGCTGCGAGATCCTCGTCGTGGACGACGCGTCGGAGGACCGCACCTTCGCGATCGGCAAGGACTACCAGCACGCCCACCCGCACATCCCGATGACGGTGCTGCGCAACGAGTACAACCAAGGGTACGGCGGCAACCAGAAGGTCGGGTACGCGTTCGCCATCGAGCAAGGGTTCGACTACGTCGCCATGGTGCACGGCGACGGACAGTACGCGCCCGAAGAGCTGGAACGGCTGGTCGAGCCGCTGCGCACCGACAGGGCCGACGCCGTCTTCGGCAGCCGCATGATGAGCCGGTTCGGCGCGCTTCGGGGCGGCATGCCGCTCTACAAGTTCGTCGGCAACAAGGTCTTGACGCGGCTGCAAAACGCCATGCTCGGGACGCGGCTGTCGGAGTTCCACAGCGGCTATCGCATCTACTCGGTGAAGGCGCTCCAGTCGATCCAATACCGGCTGAACTCGAACGACTTTCACTTCGACACCGAGATCATCATTCAGCTCCTCAACGCCGGAAGGCGCATCGTCGAGCTTCCCATCCCGACCTTTTACGGAGACGAAATCTGCCGGGTCAACGGGATGAAGTACGCGAAGGACGTCTTGCTGACGACCCTCCGGAACGTGGCCCATCGTTCGGGGCTCCTTTATCAGCGCCGTTTCGATCCGCTCGGCCAGACCTTTACGCACGCTTCGAAGCTCGGCTACGCGAGCAGCGACACCTACGCGCTCGACGCGGTCCCCGCCGGGGCCAAGGTGCTGAACCTCGGCCCCGGATCCAGCGGCGTCGCGCGCGAGCTGCGCCGGAAGGACTGCGACGTCACGGTCGTCGATCGATCCCCCCCCGAGGTTCCGAGCCACGACGTCCGCGTCATCGCCCAGGATCTGAACGACCCGCCGCGGTTCGACGCGCGCGCGTACGAGGTCCTGCTCATGCTCGACGTCATCGAGCACCTCGCCGATCCCGAGCGCTTCCTCGAGGATGTCCGCAAGCAGCTCGACCACACGCCGAAGACGCTCGTGCTCACGACGCCGAACATCGCCTTCGTCGTGCCGCGGCTCATGCTGCTCGGGGGACAGTTCAACTACGGGCGGGTCGGGATCCTCGATCGCTCCCACACGCGGCTGTTCACGTTTCGCAGCATCCGGTACCTGCTGCGCGACGCGGGCTTCAGGATCAAGACCATCAAAGGCGTCCCCGCGCCGTTCCCGAAGGTCTTGGGCAACGGCGCGCTCGGGAAGGCCGCGCTCGCCGTCAACCTGGGGCTGATCCGGCTCGCGCCGACGGTCTTCTCCTACCAGATCTTCGTCCAGGCGGAGAGCACGCCGGACGTCGACTTCCTCGTCCGGGACGCCGTGCACCGAAGCACGAAGCCGGCGGCCGCAGGCTCGGCGCCGGCGTGAAAATGCTCGTCTCACGCTGGCTCGGTTCGCTCGAAGCGACGATCGCTCGGTTCGAGCGACGTCTCATCTACCTCATCTTCGCCGCGGCGACGCTGCTGCAGCTCGACGCCATTCTCCACCACGGGTACATGGGCCAGGACTACGGCACCAGCGCCGAAGCGGCGGCGCGCGCGATCCAGCTGCCTGCGCCCCGCTGGATCGTGTACGTCGGGACCAATACGCCGGCCATGTTCTGGCTCGCGGCGTTCGTCCACTGGGCCACGGGCTCGGCGTCCTACATCGCCGTGACGAGCTTCTTCTTCGCAGTGGCGAGCACGGTGGCGCTGTACGTCTGGTGGCTCCTCGCGAAGGCGACGATCGGCGAGGCCACCCTGCGCGTCGCGGCGATGCTGACCCTCTCGTTCCTGCCCGTTCGGCTGATTCATTCGGTCGTCTACGCCGGAGACGCCGTCGTCGTGCTGCCCTTCACGCTCGTCGTCTGGTTCTCGTATGAGCTCTTCCGGGCGACGGACCGCCACAAACAGCGGCGGCTCGCCGTGGCGCTCTCGGCGGCGCTGGTCGCGGGCATCTTCTCGAAGTTCACGACGGCGTCGGCGGTGCCGATCGAGCTCCTGCTCCTGCTCGTCTGCAGCCGCAACTTCCGAGCGCACAAGGACCTGGTCGCCACGCTGGTCCTCATCGTGATCGTGCCGGCGTGCCTCGCGGTGTTCTATCAGCACGTCTACAGCCACCTTCCGGACACCGACGGGCGACGCATCTTCTGGGGCCACGACATGTCCTGGCGCAGCCTGCTGATGCTGCGCGCGGCCGACGTCGACGTGCTGAAGGCGCCCCTCTACCTGGACGTGCTCGCGTCCAACCAGCACAGCTATCCGGGCCTGCTCCACTACTCGATCTTCACGGACCCGCTCAACATCTTTCAATACGACCCGAGCGACAGCTACTTCGGCGTCCGCCCCAAGGCGTACCAGCACTTGATGACCTTCGCCGTTCGTTGGGCGGTCCCGCTGAGCCTGGTCATGATCGGAGCGGCGGCGGCCTACAGCGTCCGTGCGATCTTCTATCTCCGCGCGCTTCGAGAAGGCTTCGTGGACCGCAGGTTGCCCACGTTGCTCGTGCTGTTCCTCAGCCTGGCGTTCTTCGCGAACATCGCCGTCGTGCTGCCCTTCGTTCAGAGGGCCTACTACTTCGGCTACTGGACGTCGCGGCTCGTGCTGCCCGCGCTGCTGGGCTTCGGGCTCCTCGCCTTCGCGCTGCTCGACGCGCGCCTGCGCTGGCGCGGCGCTCGCCTCGCGGTCCTCGCGTACTGCATCGTCCACGCGACCGTCAACGCGCGCTTCCTCTGGATGCGGGGCGACTGAGGCGGGGCTGCGCGGTCGCGGACCGCCTCGAGGCGCGCGAGCGGGGGGCCGCGCGGTCGTCGAGAAAGTCGCAGAGGACCCGGGCGCCGTTGTGCTCGGTGTCGTGCGCGCTGTAGAGGAGCGTCACGGGGCCGTGCCTCGCCGCATCGAGAATCGGCTGCCAGCTCGCCGCGTTCGCCGCCAGCTCCTCGCGATACCGCCGCTGGAACTCGCCCCAGCGCTCGACGCGATGGCCGAACCACTTCCGCAGCTCCGCGCTGGGCGAGACGTCCTTCAGCCAGGCGTCCATGACGAGCGCCTCTTTCTTCATGCCTCGCGGCCACAAGCGCTCGACCAGGAATCGCGCGCCATCGCCGCGCGATGGGGGCTCGTAGGTGCGTTTGATTCGAATCACCGGCGTCGTCTCCGGACGATGGACATCTTGTGCACGGAGTCCCGAAGCGCAATCGTACTTTCTCTGCATGGCCGATCAACCGAGACAGACCGCCGATACGTCACCCCCGTCCCGGGATCGCGTCTCGCCGAAGGCCGTGAGCGACCTGCGAGAGCGGCTCACCAAGGGCGAGAACATCGTCGACCCCACGGCCTGGGCCGGGGCCATACCCGCCGCCTTCGGGATCGCGCCTCGTCTGCGGGTCGGCGCGAACCGATGGTTCAACCTCGTGTGGATGCTCCCCATCGGGTGGGTTCTGCTGCTGTTGGGGGTCGCAGCGGCTCAGCACCTCCGCGCGCTCCCCGCGGTCGAGGAGTTCGTGCGCCGACATTCCGGAACGGGATTCGCCGTCCCATTCGCCAGACCGTTGCCACCCTGGGCACGCGCGCAGCACTTTCTCAACTTGTTCTTCTTGACGTTCATCATCCGGGCTGGGCTGCAGATCCTCGCGGATCATCCTCGGCTTTACTGGACGCGACACTCGACGCCCGGGCGGGAGTGGCTCCGGATGCAGAAGCAGACCCCGGACACGCCGCTCTGGACCGCCAAGCAGGACTCCCTGACGTTGCCAAGGCACCTCGGGCTGCCCGGCCTTCGGCACTCAATCGGCCTCGCGCGCTGGTGGCACCTCGGCGTCGACACGCTGTGGCTCGCGAACGGGCTCGCCTTCTATGCGCTGTCGTTCGCGACCGGCGAGTGGCGCCGCATCGTGCCGACTTCGTGGCAGGTCTTCCCCGACGCGGCCTCCGTCCTGCTTCAGTACCTGTCGTTGCGCTGGCCCGCCAACGACAGCTGGGTCGCGTACAACGGCTTGCAGATCATCGCGTACTTCATCACCGTCTTCCTCGCGGCGCCGCTCGCGCTCGTGACCGGGCTCGGCATGTCACCCGCGCTGTCGACTCGCTTCCATGGCATCAGCAAGCGACTCAGCATCCAGGCCGCGCGGTCGTTGCACTTCCTCGTCCTGGTCTGGTTCCTCGTCTTCATCTTCCTCCACGTCACGCTCGTCTTCGCGACCGGCCTGCTGCGGAACCTGAACCACGTCTACGCGGGGACCGACGGCGACGACTGGGTCGGCTTCGCCGTCTTCGCCGCGTCGATGACGATCGTGGCGATCGCGTGGGTCGCGGCCACCCCCTTGACCTTGCGGCACCCTCGCTGGGTCCAGCGCGTCGGCTTTGCGCTCGTCGGCCCGGCGCAGCGACTGTTCGAGCACCTCGACGCAAAACCGGGCACCTACACGCAGAAAGACATCTCGCCCTACTTCTGGCACAACGGCAAGTACCCCGAGACGCCCGAGTACCGCGCGCTCTACGAGAGCGGCTTCAAGACCTACCGACTGCGCATCGACGGGCTCGTCGAGAATCCGGTCGCGCTCAGCCTCGACGATCTGCGCGCCCTGCCCCGGCACGAGCAGATCACGCAGCACTTCTGCATCCAAGGCTGGTCGGGCGTCGCCCAATGGGCCGGTGTTTCGATGGCGACGATCCTCGACCTGGTCAAGCCTCTGCCCGAGGCGAAGTGGGTCGTCTTCTATTCGCTCGGCGACGGCGCCGACGGAGGCGCGTATTACGACGCGCACCCGATCGAGCAGATGAGCTACCACCTGACGATGCTGGCCTACGACATGAATGGTGCGCCGCTCTCTTACGGCCACGGCGCGCCGCTGCGACTTCGCAACGAGGTCCAGCTGGGCTTCAAACAGGTGAAGTGGATCGCGGGCATCGAGTTCGCGGCCGACATCTCCAAAATCGGCGGCGGCCACGGCGGCTACAACGAAGACCACGAGTTCTTCGGGTATCGCCAATCAATCTGAAGCGGCGGTGCTCGCGGCAGACCGGTGCCGCGCGCGATCGCCGGCCACGCCCACGAGGCCGGCGCAGACGGCGCCCAATGTCGCCAACGCGACGACACGGATCGGGAGCCCCAGCGCCAGGTGACCGGCCACGCCGAGCGGCACCGTGAGCAGCGGCGCCATCAAGGCGCGCGACGACCAGGGCGCGCCGGCTCCGCGGCGTTGGAGGCCCAGCACGACGGCGCCGACCGGGAAGAGCAGCAAGAGCGGCACGAGCGGGCGCAGGTCCTCGGTCTGCATCTTCGTCATGACCGGAAGCACGGCCTCGCGCGCCACGCCCGGCGCGGTCATCTCGAAGGCGAGCTGGTGATAGACGGCGTCGGCCGCCATGCCGACACCGCCGAGCAGCGTGGCGATCGCGCCCGCGCGCCGCCCCTCGCGCGCCTCGGCCACGAGCCCGGCGACGAGCAGCGCCGATCCCGCGAGCTGCATGATCGCGGACGCGCGCACGGCGTCGCGCGCGCCAGCGACGGCCGTCAGGATGTGCGCGGCGTCGTTCGTCGCGGCGTCGGGCATGAGCGCCCACGCGCACCACGACAGAACGGCGCCGAGGGCGAGTGAAATGGCGGAGGCGTCTGGCTTGATCCACATGGGCGCAGCATCAGATGCCGCGCCGGCGCGCGTCTTGACCGAACGCGACAGCCCGTGCGCCTGTGCGGATCGCGCCGCGAGAGCGGCCGGCGCTACGACGTCGAGGCGCTGGTCCTTCGTCGCGCTGCGAACGCCGCGTGACGGAACTGCCCCGGCGTCACGCCCGTCCAACGGACGAACGCGCGATGAAACGCCGCCTGCTCCGAGAAGCCGAGCAGGAGCGCGACCTGCGCCAGGCTCTGCCCCGGATCGGCGAGGTGCTGCTTGCCCAGCTCGCGGCGCGCGTCGTCGACGAGCGCACGAAACGTGCGACCCTCGGCGGCCAGGCGCCGCTGCAGCGCCCGCGCGCTCAAGTCGAGCGTCTTCGCGACCGCCCCGAGATCCACGACGGTCCCCCGCTGGATCGCGAGGCCGACCGCGACGGCGGCCCGGCGCGAGACGTCGCTCGTCGGCCCGAGCCGCTCGAGCAGCGCGCGCGCCCGCTGCTCGATGAGGGCGCGCAGCTTCTCATCTGCCTCCCGCTGCGGGAGCTTCAGCGAGGCCGCGTCGAGCTCGAGCTCGTTGCGCGCCGCGCCGAAGGTGACGCGCGCGCCGAAGAGCGCGCGGTAGCGATCGACGACGCGCGGACGTGGGAACGCGAAGCGGACGGCCGCGGGCGTGACCTCGACGCCCGTGCTCCGGCGCGCCATCAGCACGGCGCGCGCGAACGCGAACTCGACGGCGTGGCGGGGCGGCGTCGGGCCGCCCGGGCTCGGCTCCTGGACGAAGCGCAACCCGCCGGTGGCCACGGGCTCGACGAAGCAGCGGGCGACGTCCTGCAGGAGGCGCGCGTAGCGCACCGACGCCACGAACCCCTGCCCCAAGGTGGGCGCGTGCTGAACGACGTACGCGACGATGCCCAGCGACGCGTCGGGCGCGCCTTCCGCGAGGTTCAGGCCGAACCAGTCGTCGGCGCAGACACGCGGCAGCTCTTCCCACAGCGCGCGCACGATCGACGCCGGGACGCGGCCGTCCACGTCGTCGAGCACCGCGGCGTCGACGGGCGGCGCGATCGGCGCGCCGGCGGCCGCCGCACGCGCGAGCAGCGCCTTCAGCACCTGGACGGCGACGGTTCCCTCAGCGCGGGCGCGAGGTGCGGGTGGCACTCTGCGCAGCATAGTCGGGATCGCCGCCGCCGCGCTTTTCCTGTCAGAATCGCCGCGGCCGCCCGTCCCGGGGGCTGTCCCTGTCGACTCTACGAATCCGCATGCTTCGCGTGGGCCGTCCGCCATTCGGCGTCATCTTGTGCGTCGTCCTGGCCGGCGGCGGATGTGGGCGCTCGCCCGTGCTCCCGCCGCAAGGTCGGCCGGGGCTCACCGACGAGCGCGACGGCGCGACGCCCCTCGACGCGGACGCGCGCGACGCGGACGCATCGGCTTTCGACGCGGGGGCGCACGACGCGGACGCATCGGCTTTCGACGCGGGGGCGCACGACGCGGAGACGCCCGACGCGCCGGCCCTGGATTCGACGCTCGAAGCGCCGCCCCCGCCCCCGAACCGCTACCGCGTCATCGCGCTCTCCGTGGGGCGCCTCCACGCGTGCGCGATCTTGGATGATCACCACGTCAAGTGCTGGGGGGAGAACGAGTTTGGTGAGCTGGGCCTCGGCGACACGAGGACCCGCGGGAGCGACGCCAGCGACATGGGCGACAACCTGCCGACGGTCGATCTCGGCACCGGGCGAACGGCGAGAGCGATCGCGACGGGGATGTACACCTCTTGCGCGATCCTCGACGACGACACGCTGAAGTGTTGGGGCGCCGTGCCTCCGATCGATCCGCAAGGAAACACGGGTGATGCCCCCGGCGAGATGGGCGACGACCTGAAGCCCATCGATCTCGGCCCGGGCCGCAAGCCGGTCGCCGTCGCCATCGGCTGGAGCGAGACCTGCGTCGCGCTCGACGACGGTTCATTCGTCTGCTGGGGGCCGCCAGCGACCACCGTCGTCGCGGCAGCGGCCGACGGCGCTCGGGTCGTTCAGCTCACGCGGGACTACCAAACGCTGGGCGTCTTCGACGACGGAAGCGTGCGAAGGATCTCGTTCACCTCTCCCGGCGGCCCGACGCCCGTCGTCTTCGGCGGCCGCCCGGCCACCTTCGTCGCAGGGGCTGCTACCAATTCCGGCTACAAGGACTGCGTGGTTCTCCGCGAAGGCGGCACGGCCTGCAATTGGGACTTCAGCGTTCAATCTCCGCCGCTGCCCGCCACCGCGTCGCTCGTGGCGATCGCCCTCACCGAATACGCCCACGCGTGCGGGCTCGACGCGTCGGGGGCCGTGACGTGCTGGGACCTCCAGCGGCAACATCCCGACTGGCGCGTTGCCGACGGGACGTACGGCGTGCCCCTGGGCCAGCGCGCGACCTGGATCGGTGCCGGCGACTACAACGCCTGCGCGCTGCTCGCCGACGGCACCGTGAAGTGCTGGTCGATCGACGAAGCGTACGCGCCGTCGCTCGGCGGCAGCGTCGCGACCCCGGCGGGCTGGCCGGCCGTCGACCTCGGAACACGACCGTGAACCAGGCGATGCATCGCGCCCCCGTGAGCTGGGTCGTCGCGCGTCGGCTACGGCTCGGCGAGCACCCTCGGCACCGCGTTCAGCCCGTGACGCGGGGCAGTCGCCGGGGCGCTGGCGCGCAGTCACCTAGGAGGGGGCCCGGATCTCGTGCACCGATTCTTCGATCGCCGCGCGGACGGAGGCGAGGAGCTGCGCCGGCGTGAACGGCTTGTAGAGCACGCTCCCCATGGCCGCGAGCTCCGACGGAGCATGGTCGCTGTAGCCCGAGATGAAGAGGACCCGCGACGAGACGCCGCGCTCGCGCAGGCGGCGGGTCAGGCTCACGCCGCCGAGGTTCGGCATCACGAGATCCGTCACGACGAGGTCGAAGTGCTCGCCCTCCGCTTCGACGACGCGAAGGGCCTCGAGACCGTCACGCGCCGCGGCCACGAGGTAGTGCGCGCCGAGCAGCACGTTCGCGACGAGCGACCGCACCGACGGCTCGTCCTCGACCACCAGCACGCGCCGCGTGTTCGGGGCCAGCTCGACGCGCGCGGGCGCCTCGGCGGCCGCCGCCGTCGCGGGCGCGCGTGCGACGCGCGGAAAGAAGACGCTCACGGTCGTGCCTCGCCCGGGCGCGCTCGCGACGGCGATCTCGCCGCCCGCCTCCGTCACGATCCGCTGCACGGTCGAGAGCCCGAGCCCCGTGCCCTGCGTGCCCGGCCGATCCGTGCGCGTCGTGAAGAACGGCTCGAAGATCCGCGCCTGGACCTCTGGGGGCATGCCGTGGCCGTCGTCGGACACCTCGAGCACCACCCACGCGCCCGGCCCCGGCCGCGCGGTGCGCGGTGCGTCCTGCGGCACGACGAGGTCGCGCGTCGACAAGCCGATGCGCCCGCCCTCTGCGACGGCGTCTCGCGCGTTCAGCATGAGGTTCATCACGACCTGGCCCACCTGCCCCTGATCGGCGAACAGGTGGCCCTCGGCCTCGAGCGCCTGCTCGACGCGCACGTCGGAGCCGATCGTGCGCCTCAGGAGCTGCTGTAGGCTGGCGACGGCCTCCGAGAGCGCGAACGTTCGCGGCGCCACCGTCTGACGACGGCCGTGCGCCAGCACCTGAGCCGTCAAGCCGACGGCGCGCCCGCACGCCGCGAGGATCGCGTCCAGGCCCTCGTCGAGCTCGGAGCGCGTCGGGGACCCGCTGCCCAGCGCATCCTTCAATACCTGGGCGTTGCCCAGGATCACCGTGATGAGATTGTTGAAGTCGTGCGCGATCCCGGCCGCGAGCCGCCCGATGCCGTCGATCTTTTGCGCGTGCCGCAGCTCGGCCTCGCGCCGCTGCAGCGCCTCGGCCGCGGCCTTCTGCTCGGTGACGTCGACCATCTGCAGGACGACGAACAGCAGCGGCCTCACCCCCGTCGTGGGGTCCGCGGATTCGCCCAGAATCCCGCTCAGCGTCGCGAGCGCCCACCGCGTCGTTCCGTCGGGGCGGCAGATGCGCTTCTCGATCCGGTAGAAGGAACGCGCTCCCCCGGCCAGCTCGGCGAACAGGCTCTGCTCGGCGACCATCTCGTCCGGGTGCGTGATCCGCCGCGCGAGCGAGTAGGGATCCGTAGCGAGGATCTCCTCGATCGTCATCCCGAACAGGTCGGCGAGCGGCGCGTTCGCGCGCAAATACCGGTTCTCGACCGACGAGATCACGCCCATCCCGATGGGCGAGCTCGCCACGGCCGTCTCGAAAAACGCCTCCCAGGGCCCAGGACCGCGGTCCATCGATCAAAAATACAACGATCCGTCCGGCGCCCAGGCTAAAGCGGCACCGGCTCGCTCTTGCCGGCGCGCTTCGGCTTGGGGGACGGGCCACCGTGCGGCGCGAGCGCGTGCGGCTTGGGCTTGGGCGCGGCCTCGACGAGCTTCGTCAGCGGGAACGTCAGCTCCACGCCGCGTTCGAGCGGAATCGCGAACGGCTCGGGGCGAAAGCCGTCGAGCTCGAGCCGCATCTTCTCGGTGCCGGTTGCCTTGGGCCAGGTCTCCTTGAACGGCGTCACGCCGAGGTTCGCGCCGTCGCTCTCGCGCACGAGACGCGCGCCGCTGGGGGTCGACGTGATGCGGACGGCGATCGACGCGGGCGGCGCGGGAGCGCGCGGCGAAGGCGGCGTTCCAACGGCAGCGCTCGGCTCGGCCGGCGGCGGCTTCTGCCGGGGCGTCATCCGCGCGATCGACGCGATCGCACCAGCCGCGAGCAAGCCGATCACGAGCGCAGGCCCGCCCCAGCGCCGGCCCTTCGGCGTCGGGCCGTCGATCATGCTCGCCGCCGTCGAGAACGTGGTCTGCACCGACGGCTCGCTCCGCGGCGCGGGCGGCGCGACGTCGACGCGCGGATACGACATCGTCCCGGCGCCGCTCGCCTTCAGCGCCTGCTGGAGCTCGCCCATGCTCTGGTAGCGCTGGCCCGCGTCCTTCGCGAGCAGCTTGAGCACCACGGCCTCGAGCTCCGCGGGGATGCCGGGGTTGTGCGTGCGGGGCGGCGCAGGCGGCGTGCCGATGTGCATGTGGATGAGCTCGCCGTAGCCCGACGACACGAACGGCGGCTGCCCGCAGAGCATCTCGTAGAGGATGATCCCCAGCGCATAGATGTCGGTGCGGTGATCGACCTCCTTCGTGCCGCGGCACTGCTCGGGCGACATGTAGACGGGAGTCCCCATGACCGTGCCCGTGCGCGTCTTCACGCCGCTGCCGCCCGGGTGCTCCGTGCTCAGCTTGGCGATGCCGAAGTCGAGGATCTTGATCTGCTCACGGCCCTCTTCGTCCTGCCCCGGGACGACGAAGATGTTGTCGGGCTTGAGGTCACGATGAACGATGCCGGCCGCGTGCGCGGCGGCGAGCGCGCTGGCCGTCTGATGGGCGAACTGCGCCGCCGTGGCCGGCGGCAGCCGCCCGGCGCGCTTGAGGCGCGCCGACAGACTTTCGCCCTCGAGGAACTCCATCGTGATGTACGTCGCGCCGTCGGGCAGCGTCCCGAAGTCGTAGACTTCGACGATGCCCGGGTGGCGGATCGTGTTCGCGGCGCGCGCCTCGTTGAAGAAGCGGGTCACCAGATCCGGGCTGCGCGCGAGATCCGGGTGCAGCACCTTGATGGCGGCCTTGCGGCCGATGCCGGGGTGCTGGGCCAGATAGACGGTGCCCATCCCGCCTTCGCCCAGAAGACTCACGATGCGGTAGTTGCCGACCGTCTGGTTGAGCATTCCCGGGGCGACCAGGGTAGCACGCGCGGGGGGTCGCCAGCGCCGTCGGATCCCGGTATCGTCGCCGCATGCTCAGTCGCTTCTCGAGGCCGCCGGGATGGCTGCGCGTCGTGGCGTTCGGCCTCGCGCTCGTCGCCGCGGGCCGGGTCACTGCGGCCGCGGATCCGCGGGAGATGAAGGCTCGCGAAGAATTCGGCGCGGGCCGCTACGACGCGGCGCTGGAGATCTTCGCAAAGCTCTACGCCGAGACGCTGCACCCCACCTACCTGCGCAACGTCGCGCGCTGCTACCAGAACCTGGGGCAGCCAGAGCGCGCGATCACCAGCTTCCGTGAGTACCTGCGCAAGGCCAAGCACATCACCGCCGACGATCGCGCCGAGGTCGAGGACTACATCAAGGAGATGGAGGCCCTCAAGAGGCAGCAGGACGAGGCCGCCGCCGCGAAGCCCGTTGCTCCCGTGACGCCGTTGCCAGCGGCGATGCCACCGCCAGAGCCCAAGCAACCGTCCAGCGCGCCGACGCTGGTCGCGCAGCCGACGCCCGAGGCGGAGCGGCACGAGGAGTCGCCGTCCATCTTCGGACGCTGGTGGTTCTGGGCAGCCGTCGCCGGCGCCGTGGGCGTGGGCGTGGGCGTGGCCGCCGCGGCCGGCGCCTTCACGCACACGCAGGCGGATCCGACGTGCCCGGCGGGGGTCCGTTGCCCATGAAGCGCGCGTTGCTGGGATTCGGGCTGGTCGCGCTCGGTTTGGCGTGTACGGAAAAGGGGCGCTCGCTGCTCCTGGTCGACGTGTCGAACGCCCCGACCGCACCCGCCGTCGATTCGGTGACCGTCGAAGTCATTCGTGGAAGCGACCGATTGATTTCCCACGACGAGGACTGGACCGGCTCGCCCACGCTGAAGCTCGGCTTGTACCTCTCCAAAGACGTCAGCGGCGACGTCCAGGTCGTGGCCTGCGGGTACGACCGCGGCACGCTGGTGGCCGTCGGCGGGCCGAAGACCGCGACCGTTCAGCCGGGCGAGACGACCAATCCGACGGAGCTGACGCTCATGGGCGGAACCTCGAGCCTTTGCGCGCACAGCGACGCGAGCGGCGCGGGTGGCAACGACGGCGCTGCCGGC
>DASZUD010000367.1:0-56879 GCA_035548155.1 Polyangia bacterium | reverse complement strand
GCGGCAGGCACGACGGGCGCGGCAGGGACGAGCGGCGGGACGACGGGCGCGGCGGGCACGACCGGGAGCGGTGGCGCCGGCGGCGCGCCCGGCGCCGGCGGGACGACGGGGCAGGCCGGCACGACCGGCTCCGCTGGCGATTCCGGCGGCGCCGGGCAGGACGGGGCGGACGCCGAGGAGACGGCCGGCGACGACGGCGGCACCTCCGCCGACGCTGACGCCGTGTGACACCTCGGTCGAGACGTCGAGCGTCGCGCGGCCTCAGAATCCTGAGCCGCAGAGCGAACCACTTGCCGCGTTTTGAAGGCTGGCGCGAGCGAACGCCGCGCGTTCGGGCCCCGTCGCGCCGGGCACGCGCCTTGCTGACCACCGCCCCGGAGGCACATTGACGATGCCGCGACTCACCTTTCTTCGTGCCGGGCGGCTCCTCGCGCTCGGCCTCGTCGTCCTTTCGCTGGGGGCGTGCTCGAACGGGTCCGGCACGACGCCGGCGGACCCGCAGCCAGGCCAGACGGACTTCACGACGTCCTCGCCTTCGTCCTCCTCGAACCTTCCTCCAACAGCCGGGGGCGCAAAGGGCGGTGCGGCCAGCGGCGCCGTCGACAACGCCGGGCCGCAAACGCCGACGCCCGGCGCCCCCGGGGGCCGCTCCGCCGACGTCAAGGAAGCGGACATCTACCGCATCGACAACAATCGCCTCTTCTACCTCAACACCTACCGCGGATTCCTCGCCTACGACGTGAACGACGCGCAGCACCCCAAGCTGCTCGGTCGCCTGCCGGTCTACGGCTACCCCGTCGAGATGTTCGTCGAGGGCAACACTGTGTACGCGCTGCTCTCCGACGTTCTCTACCTCACGCAGCGGAACGGCAAGTTCGCCTTCGAGCGTCGCAACGTCTCACAGCTCGTCACGATCGACGTCAGCGACCCGGGCCACCCGCAGCTGCTCAACGCGACGGACATCGTCGGCCAGCTGCGCGAGGGCGTCTCGCGCAAGATCGACGACACGATCTACGTGGTCTCGTACCAGCCACAGTCGTACTGGTACGGCTGGCAGTCGCCGGGGCTGACGCCGCCCAAGGAGCAGGCCTGGGTTTATTCGTTCAACGTCGCCAACGCGAAGAACCCGGCGCTGGTCGGCAAGCTCAAGATCTTCGAGGGGGGCAGCGTCCAGTTCTACGACAACAATTCCTCCTACAACCGTTCCTTCAGCGGCGTGACGATCGCCGCGACCTCGAACGCGCTCATGGTCGTCGAGAACTGGAACGTCTGGGCGTGGCAGGACCCCTCGCGCGGCGTGACGCAGTCCACCTGTGGGTCGTATGAGAGTGATCAGCTGGCGATCGTTTCGATCATCGACGTGAGCGATCCCGCTGGCACCATCCGGCTTCACACGAAGTTCCAGACGTCGGGCTGGCTGGGTGATCAGTTCAAGCAGACGTACGTCTTCGATCCGGCGAAGAAGACCGGCACCTACTACGGCATTTTCACGCGCAACGTGTGGTCGTCGTCGGGCTGCACGGGGAGCCAGCGCACCCAGAACGCGCTCGAGTCGTGGGACGTCACGAACGGCGCCGCCCCCGCGCGCCTCGACCGCCTCGACTTCGGCAAGGATCAGGAGCAGGTGGCCGGCTCGATCTTCGACGCGAACCGGAACGTCGCCTACGCGATCACGGCGCGCAGGGTGGATCCGCTGTATGCGCTCGACATCAGCGACCGCGCCAACCTAAAGGTCCTGTCGGCGATCGATGGCCTCTCGGGCAGCGTCTCGGTGTTCCGGCCCATCCAGCAGGGGCAGTTCCTCATGGGCATCGGCACCGACACCACGGGCACGTGCACGGGGTTCCAGGACGGGGCCACCGTTCAAAGCTCGAACATCGCCGTCAGCATCTTCGACGCGCGCGATCTCACGAAGCTGCGCCTCGTGCAGCGCTCGTGCGTCGCCGTGCAGAACGCCAACTGGGTCAGCTCGCAGCTGACCTGGAACATGGACCAGGCGCACAAGATGATCGGCATGTACGAGGATGCGACGGCGAACATCGTCACTGTGCCGGTCTCGTACTGGCAGGAGAATGACGACAAGACCGACTGGTGGTACCGCTGGCAGACCGCGGTCGGCATCATGACGTGGGACCTCTCGGCGTACGACGACACGAAGCCGCCGGAGCAGCAGACGGTGCTGAGGAACTTCGGCACGTTCATCCACCCGGACGGCCAGGTGCAGCGGTCGATCCTGTTCTCGCACGCAGGTGCGTCCCCCGAGCGCATGATGATCAACCTCTCCGACACGTACATGTCGATCGCCAGCCTCGCCGATCTCTCGTCGCCGAAGCTGCTGGCGAACGTCGAGGTCGCTCCGTATGAGACGGCCGTGTTCCGGTTCGGCAACTACGTCGTCGAAGAGGTGCAGAGCCAGCCCTACTACGGCTGGAGCGCCAACCAGGATCGCACGACCTTCCGCGTGAAGGCCGCGGGCGGCGACCTCGAGCTGAAGGATCCGGTGGCGACGTTCTCGCTCGGTCAGGTCGTGCGCGCCTTCAAGCACGGCGACAACCAGCTGGTGGCGTTCCGCATCGTGCAGAAGCCGCAGTCGAAGGACAACCCGACCTACGTGCCCCCGGACGTCATCGCGCAGGTCTACGACCTCACCGATCCGACTCATCCGCGCAAGGCGGGCCAGGTCACGCTGCCGTCGGACGTGCAGCTCTCCTACGGCTACTGGTGCGGCGACTGGTTCTGGGGGGCCTGGGGCTTCTACGGCAACGCGAACAACGTCATCTCGACGACGTCGGGCCTCGTGATCTTGGGGCAGACCTGGCAGACGAGCGGCCTCACCACGCGGCTCGTCTCGCTGGACCTCACGAGCTCCGACGCGCCGTCCGTGTCGACGAAGGTCGTCGCGACCGTCAACAACGGCAACTGGTGGGACACGAGCTATGGCCTGGTGGCCGATCCGGTCGCGCCGAGCGGCTTCTTCCTGACGTATCAGAAGAAGGTGGGGGACGAGACGGTGGGCGATCTCGCGCTGGCGACGTTCAAGAACTACGCGCAGCGCTGGGATCTGGTGGGGGGCGCGTGGACGGGCGGGGCCGCGGTCAACCTGCCGGGCCAGCTGACGAACACGTACGCGGACGCGTCCGGCAAGCGCATGTACATCGCGCAGGACTACAAGTGGTTCTGGGTCACGGACGACGCGACGAAGGGCACGGGCCACGGCGATTCGACGCTGCGCCTGTCGCTGCTGCGCGACGCGAACGTGGGCGGCCACCAGGCCGCGGAGCTCCTCGACGCGAAGGTGTTCGACGGCGTGTACCCGTCGTCGATGGTGCTCGACGGCGAGGCGCTGATGCTGGTCGGTCGCCACAACTCGTCCTGGGGCTACTACTACCCGGTGGGCGGTGGGGGCATCGCGACGGGCGTGGGCGGTGCGCCGACGGTCTCGGCGCTCTCGGCGCCCGCGCCGGTCGCGGACGACGCGTCGGATCGCTTCCTCTCTTTCGACCTGTCGGGCGGCCGGTTCAGGTCGCTCTACGACGCGCCGACGGGGATGTACAACAGCGATCTCGTCGGGGTGCACGACGGCCGCTTGCTCGTGAACCTCCAGGGCGACGGCTTCCTGGTCGTCGACGTCGACGATCCGGCGGCACCCGTCGGCGTTCGGTTCGTGCGCACGCTCGGTTGGGCGAACAACATCGAGTTCGCGGGCCAGGACGTCTACGTCGCCTCGGGTTACTTCGGGATCCAGCACTTCGGCGTGGGCGACGCGCCGGCGCTCATCACGTCGAACTGACAGAAGCTTGACCTTCCGCCGCCAAGTGAGAATCTTGGCGGCCATGGAGCTCGAGGATCTGAACCAGGACGAGCGCACGGCGCTCGTAGGTCTCATGAAGTTGACCGTCATGTCCGACGGCAACGTGTCGGAAGACGAGCTCGAGTACGTCGAAGAGCTGGTCGGCGCGTTCGGCGAGGACGCCTACGAGAGCACGCTCGACGCGTTCGAGACGCGCTTCAAAGACGGCGCCAGCTTCAAGACGTTCCTCAAGGGCATTGGCCGCCAGGACGCGCGCGAGCTGATCTTCGGCACGGTCCTCGAAGCAGCCGGAGCCGAGGCCATCGAAGGCCCCGAGGCCGAGCTCCTCGACTGGCTGACGAAGGCCTGGAACATCAAGATCGAGATCGAAGACGACGGCGAGACGGCGTAAACGCGCCGGCTTCGCCGGGTCAGCGGAAGATTTCCGCGACCGGGATCTCGACGCCGGTGAGCTGGTCGATTTTCAGCGTCTCTCCAGGGCGCGCGACGGTGACGTTCGCATACGAGCCGTTGCGAGGCGCCGTGTAGATTTCGACGCACTGATCGGCGGTGTTCACGATCCAGTACACGGGAACGCTGGCACGGGCGTAAATCGACGCCTTGATGCCGCGATCTTTTCGAAGCGAGGCTCCCGAGACTTCGACGAGGAGCAGGGCCGTGTCGGGGTGCGCATCGTGGTAGGCGCCCAGCGGCACGACGGCGAAATCGGGCTCTGGCTCTGAAAACTCAGAGGCAGCGAAGGAAACCTGAACGCGAACCTCTGCGCTGTCGCCAACCGCCCGCACAAGCAGCTTGTTCAGCCTGGTGATGGCTGTCGCATGAGGAGGTCCGTGAGGGCTCATCTCAACGATGACCCCGTCGAGCAGCTCGACCCGCTCGTCCTCGAAGGCGCCCATCGCGACGAGCCGCTCGTACTCGACGCGCCGAAGCGGCCTCACGCGCTCGGGCGCGAGCTCCGAGAGACGATCGTACGTCGACGACATGAAAGTAGGGTAGCACGGCTGGGGAAGCGCCACGGCGGGCCTGGCTCCTCTTCGGCCTCCCGGCGCGCGCGTTTCGTCTCTTGACGCGAACGCCTCGCATGAGATGTTCCCCGCAACCGTCGGGGGGCGGGTCGATAAGGTCAGGTGGAGGAATCCATGCGTTACGTTCGTTGGGGCGCGCTGTTCGCCGCAGTCGCGGTGGTGATCGCGTGCACGCCGTTCAACAAGCCGCTGCAGTCGGATGGCGGCGGGGGGACGTCTGGTTCGGTGAGCGGCAGCGGCGGAGGGATCGCGGACGCCGCGACCGAGTCACCGATGGTCGGCAAGGGCCAGAACGGCGGCGCTTGCACGTTCGACACCGACTGCGGCTCTGGTCACTGCGCCGAGGGAGTGTGTTGCGCGACCGCCTGCGCTGACCACTGCCAGTCGTGCCGCAAAGACGCGACCGGCGAGTTGGATGGTCAATGCAAGCCCGTCCTGGCCGGGGTTGCACACAAGACTGACTGTGCTGCGGAGTCTCCGTCGTCCTGTGGGCTGACCGGTAAGTGCAACGGCCTTGGCGGATGCGAAAGATTCGGCTCGATGACGGCCTGTCGGGGCGAGTCTTGTCTTCCAGGGACGACGTCGTACAGCCCGGCTAGTCACTGCGATGGTCTCGGAAATTGTGTTCCCGAGATGAGCTCGTGCGGTAACTACACGTGCACGACAGATGGGGTCCGTTGTCGGATGAGTTGCGCCGCTGATACCGCGTGCGCGACAACGGCCTTTTGCAAGGACGGTCTTTGCGTTTCGAGACTCGACGCCGGCGTGATCTGCACGAGATCAGAACAGTGTAAGTCGGCTATTTGTGGTGGCAGATGTTGCCCTGCGGGCGTGGCGTGCACTTGTCCTCAACCTAACCCGCTAAATGTCTTGGCCAATCCAGGCTTCGAAACGGACGAGTCCGGGTGGACGACGACGCCCGATGTTGTCTGGACCACAGTGGACGCGGACGGCTGCCCGTTCTCTGGATCAATGAGAAGTCCTGCGAACGAAGGAGCTCCCGCGCAGACAGCACAGATCAAGCCTGGCGTTACGTACAACTTTGGAGCGACCTTTTCGGGCTACGAGTCGAACGCCTTTTACCTTTGTGAGGTCTACATCGGAACTGGAAACGCATCGGTCACGGCGAGCGCAAGTGTTACGGGAACGATCGCTAACCCCGGTCACTGGGAGACGAAGACGGTAACGGTGTCCGCTCCCGCCGAAGCCACTGGATCGGCGATCGTTGATTGCGAAATCAGCGGAGCTTTCGTCGATAAGATATTCCTCACCCCGGCGCCGGGGACCTACTAACGAGATTCGGCGGTACCGAGCGCTATTGATGTCTGCGCTCAACGCGGTGAACGTCGCGCCTCAGGTACGACGACGAGCTCGGAGGATGAGCGAAGCGAGGGCCAGTCCAAGAATGCCCAGTCCAGTCGGCGCACCAGCCGGGCCACCCGCGAGCGAACAGCCACCGCTCGACTGGTGCGGCGCTTTGCTGCCGGCCGCGCCCGTCGTCCCAGCAGCACCGGCGTTGGAGGAGCCTGCAGCTCCCGTCGTGCCGCCGGTTGCGCCAGTGCCGGCGGTCCCGGTCGTTCCGCCGCCGCCACTGGCTCCGGTCGAGCCTCCGGCGCTGGCTCCGCCGGCGCCGGAGGTTCCCGCCGCGCCGCTCGTTCCACCCGTCGAGCCCCCGGCTGCGCCTGAGTCCGTCGCCGCGTCATGGGCCGCATCGATCGCTGCGTCATTCGAGGTTCCCGCATCCGTCGTGGCGCCGTGGATCGAGATGTCGGCACAGTGGTGGTAGAAACAGCCGCCGGGGTTGTTCTGTCCGTGATCCGACATGAACTCAACGATCTGCAACGTGCATTTATCGCAGGTCACGTTCGTTGGAAGCTTCACACTAAAGGTTTGTGGGCCGCTGAGCGCAGTCGTGTGGAACAGCATTCCGTCCGCCAAAACCGGAAATACCGGCGGATCCTGGGGCTTCAGTCCTACGATTGTCTTGGCCCCATAATTGACAGTCCCGCAGGGAGTCGTGCCCGCGGTCACCTGCGGGTCCGGCGGCAGAGTGCTCCGATCGCCGGTCGCGAGAACGACGCGGTACCAACCAGGATGCATGACGGTTTCCTGGACTGTGACAGTTACGGTGTCGCCGGGCTTGAAGGGCGTTACCGTCTTGGTCGCGACGGCCTGGAGCGGCACTGTCGCGCTGTCCGTTTCACCACACGGAAAACTCTTCTGCGGACTACCGCCAGGGTTCAGGGTCGCCCAGCTCGCCGGCGACATCAGGTTGAAGTGCGCCTGTGCGGTCCCCGTGAGACCGAGCAGGGCGATAGTTGAAGCGAGGAGTACCTTCCGCATCTCGAACCTCCGTGGTGGCGCGAATCGTGTGGAGCGGGTGAGGGCCGGACTCTATCGAGTTTCGCGGGAATACCAACCCCATCTGGCGCCGGCGTGACGCAACACGGCCTCCGGCGATGCACGCCCGCCGCCGCTAGTGGAGCGGGCGGAGCTTGCGGAGGCGCGCCGCGGCGGCGTCGAGGGTCTCGTTTCGCTTGGCGAAGCAGAAGCGGGCGAGCGCGGGGGCGGATTGAGGGTCGGTGTAGAAGACCGACGTCGGGATGGCGGCGACGCCCACGTTCGTCGTGAGGTGGCGGCAGAAGGCGACGTCGTCCGGAAAGCCGAAGGAGGCCGTGTCGGTCAGCAGGAAGTAGGCGCCTTGGGCGCGCATGGGCGGCAGGCCGGCTTCGCGCAGCACCGTGGCGAGGCGGTCGCGGCGAGCGGCGTAGGCGCTGCGCAGCTCGTCGTAGTAGCCGTGCGTTTCGGCGAGCGCCAGGCCGTCGGCGAGCGCCTCCTGGAACGGGACGGAGTTCGTGAAGGTGACGAACTGGTGGACGGCGCGCAGCGCGTTCGTCAGCGGCGCGGGAGCGATGGCCCAGCCGACCTTCCAGCCGGTCACGCTGAACGTCTTGCCCATGCTGTCGATCGAGATCGTGCGCTGGCGCATGCCCGGCAGCGTCGCCAGGGGCACGTGCGTCGCGCCATCGAAGGTGATCTCCGAGTAGACCTCGTCGCTGATCACGACCGCGTCGTGCGAGCGGCACAGCGACGCCAGCTCCTCGAGCTCTTCGCGTGAGAACACCTTGCCCGTGGGGTTGTGCGGCGAGTTCAGGATGACTGCGCGCGTGCGCGGCCCGAAGGCGGCGCGCAGCTCGGCGGGGTCCCAGCGCCACTCGGGCGGGCGCAGCGCGACTGGGCGAGCCGTGCCGCCGGCCATGATGATGTCGGGGACGTAGGCGTCGTACGTGGGTTCGAAGACGATCACCTCGTCGCCGGGCTCCACCACGGCGAGCACGGCGTCGTGCAACAGCTCGGTGGCGCCGCTGGCGACGGTCACCTCGTCGTCGTCGGGGCGCGCGCCGTGCAGCCGTTCCCAGCGCGCCGCGATCGCCGCGCGCAGGCGCGGGACGCCCGCGGCCGGCGCGTACTGGTTGCGGTCCTCTCGGATCGCGCGCATTGCCGCTTCTTTGATGAAGGAAGGCGCCGGAAAGTCGGGGAAGCCTTGCCCCAGGTTCACGGCGTCGTGCGCGACGGCCAGCGCCGAAATCTCCGTGAAGATCGACGTGCCGAAGCTCTGCGTCCGCCGCGCCGGAGCGCCCATGCCCGCAGGATATCGCGCGGCTCGGGCGCGTGTCTAACGGTCGCAGTCCGGGAGCGGCTCGTCGACGCAGCTTGGCTGCGGGGCGCGGGGGACGCAGAGGCGGCCAGCAGCGCCGAGATTGAACGAGGCGCGCACGCTGCCGGGCGGTCCCCCGATCTAGTTGGCGGCCGCGAGGCTCAGGATCAGCGCCGAACCCACGACGACGCCGATCGCCGTCATGAGCGGCCAGCGATCGCGCGCCCAGACGAGCGGGTCGTCGCGGAACGTGGCGCGCGCGGGCGGCGGCGGCACGAGGACCGGCGGCGGCGTCTCGGGCGGCGCCGCGACGGGGGCGGGCAGGGGCGTGCCGTTCGCGAACGCGAGCTGCTGAATGCGGCGCGCCTCTTCGTCGAGGCGCATGACGGCGGCGTCCAGCGCGCCGTGCTCCTCGCGCGACGTCGAGACCAGCGCGGCGTCGCGCTTCGTGCCGGACAGGTCGACGAGACGCAGCTCGACCTGCGCACCGGGGCCCGGCTTGCGCTCGGCGACCAGCGCGAAGAGCGTGCCCATGCGGCGCGCGTGGTCCGCGGCGACGCGATCGTCCAGGGTCAGCGCCGGGCGCGCCGGGATCGTCTCTTCGACGGCCGGATCATTGAGGGCGAAGCGCTTGCCCCACGGCGCGCGGCCGAGCTCGTCGACCGCCAGGAAGTGCTCGCCATAGGCGACGTCCTTGAACGTGACGCCGCCCGCGAGCTTCAGCGGGGCGCCGCCGTCGAGGCTGACCTCGGCGTCGGCGTCGCCGCGCACGACCAGCGTCGCGCGCGGCTGCCGTTTCGCCTCGACGACGGCGCGCGCGAAGTCGGCCACGACCTGCGGCGGGATCTCCCGCGGGTTCAGCGCGCGGTCGGGCGCGAGGATCGCGGCGCGCGAGTAGTCGGCGTAGGCCTGCGTGCGCGCAGGCGTGATCGACTTCGCGTCCATCGCCGCCGACGCGTTCCAGTCGGCGCGCGCGATGGCCCAGGCGCGGTAGAGGAACAGGTCGGCCAGCTCGCCGGGCGTCAGCCCCGCGCCGCCCGAGGTCTCGATCTCGGCGAGCGCGGCGTCGAAGTCGGGCAGGGCGGCGTCGAACTCGAGCTTGATCGTCTTCGCGATGCCCGACTTCACCAGCTCCGGCGCCTTGGGCGCGGGCGGCGCGGCCACGTCGATGATCTCCAGCGGCGCCAACTTGTAGCGCGTCGTCGCCGCGGCGAAGGCCCGGCGCGTGAAGTCGTCCTCGGCCAGGTCCGGCAGCTTCGCGTAGATCGGGTGAACCAGGGGCGCCTCGTCGGCGTGCGCGCGGTTCGCCCAGAATCCCGCGGCGAGCGCGGCGGCCAAAATGAAACGGGGGCGCATCTCGGGATTTTCCCCCGCGAGGCGCCCCCGTCAAACTTCCAGCGGTTCTAGACGCTGGCTTTTACCTTGAAGGAGCGCTTGATCATGCCGAACCAGAAGCCGACGCCGATGATGCTGACGACGATCAGCGCGGGGCCGCTGAACACCGAGAAGTGCGTCGCGCCGATCATGCCCATGAGCATCGGGCCCGAGGCGTACGTGTTGAAGCGCGAGGCCTTGCCGGCCGTGGCCGCCAGCTTCGCCGCGTCCGGATGCGGGTTGCCGCTGGCCATGCCGCCGAGGATCTTCTTCTGGCGCGGCCAGATCACGAACCAGACGTTGAACCACATGATGATGCCGAGGGTCATCCCGAACTGGATCCACATCGCGCGGCCCGTCATGCCGCCCTCGGGGTAGCGCATGTTGTGCTCGGGCGCGACGTAGTGCCAAACGAACAGCGCGAGCCCGAGGATGAACGTGTACATCGCGCTCCAGCGGAACCAATAGAAGGCGCGCAGCAGCAGCGCCGGGTTCACCTTCGGCTTGAGCTCCTTGTCGAGCTGGCCCTGGAACGGAACGTTGACGAGGTTGAAGAAGTAGAGGTGCCCCAGCCACATGATCCCGAAGATCACGTGGGCCCACCGCAGCAGGTAGGGGATGAGGGCGGGGCTGGTCAGCGCTTCCATGGGCTCTCCTTGTCGGGTCTTGGTACCACCGATGGCGCGGACGGGAAAGCCCAAGGGCGCGCGCAGAGCGCGCGTGGCGCAGGCGTGTAGGTCCCGCGCAGCGGGACGATGGAGTTACGACCGCGTGCGCTTCGGCGTCTTTCGCGGCGCGGCCGCCTTCTTCTTTTCGCCGCCCCAGTAGCGCGCGTACATCGACGTCTTGCGGTACTCGCTGCGCAGCGCCTCGACCATCTCCGGAATGCGCTTCATGAGCCGCCGCGGCTTGCGCGGCTTGCAGCGCGCCAACACGTAGTTCGCGATGAGCGGCAGCGCGATCGTCGAGTCCATGTAGCAGACCACCGTGTCGGGCAGCTTGTCGGGGTCGATCTTGCCCCAGGAGACGGCCTCGGACGGCGTCGCGCCCGAGAGGCCGCCCGTGTCGGGGCGCGCGTCGGTGATCTGGATGAAGTAGTCGTGGCCCTTCTCGGCCACGCCCAGGATCTCCTGAAGCTGCGGCTCGGTCTGCAAGAGGAAGTTCTTGGGCGCGCCGCCGCCGAAGATCACGACGCCCGAAAGGCCGCTCTTCGCGCGCTTGGCGTCGAGGACGACGGCCGACATCTCCATGACGTCGGCGGCCGGGTCGACGTGCGGGCCGCGATCGGGGAACGCCGTGTGGATCGCCGAGAGGTTGAGGCCGATCGTCGAGTCGCCCGGCGAGGCGACCCAGACGGGCAGGTCCAGCTCGTGCGCGACGGCCAGGATCGACGGCTTCTGCACGCCCACCTTGCGCGCCGTCTCCAGCGCGTACTTGCCGATGAGGTGGTGCAGCTCGGAGCCGGACATGCGGCGCCCGAACTCGGGCTCCTGCATCACGCGGTAGACCCACTCGTCCGTCTTGAAGAGGACGTCGGCCGGGAAGAGCACGTCGTAGACGCGGATGACGCCGTCCTTGCGGAGCGCGACGTCGTGCGCGCCCGTCGCGACGTCGGGCGTGCCGCGGTAGAGCGGCAGGCCGAGATCGAAGTGCAGGTCGTGGTAGAGGTTCGCGCCTGTGGATGAGATGTAGTCGATGAACCCGGCGCGCATGAGCGGCGTCAGCACCGAGGAGAGCCCCGCGGGCGTGAGCGCGCCCGAGAGCGAGACGCCGATCGTCGCGCCGTTGTCGATCATGCGCGCCAGCGTCTGGCAGGACTCGCGCAAGCGGGCGGCGTTGTAGGCGTTGAAGTAGGTGTCGATGAGCGAGGCGACGTCGTTGGAGCCCTTCTCCATGGCCGCCGGGCGGATGCGTCTCTTCGGGTGCAGCATGATGGCGCGGGAAGGTACCACGGCAGGCCGCGACCAGATCCTCGTCGCGCGCAGCTTCCCCGAGATTTTTCGGCGGCGTGATATACGCTAAGGCGTCCGATGATCTCGTCTCCCCAGCGCAAGGCACCCCGAAGGCTCGTTTGCAGGTGGATGCTGTGCGCGGGGCTGGCCTCGGCCGGCTGCGCTGGCCACGGCGGCTCGCCCGAGAACCCTGGCGCGATCGCGGGCGAGGGGCTGCCGGCGGCCCCCCCGCGCGTCGTGCGCGTCGATCCGCTCGCGGGGGGCGGCTCGGCTCGGCCGGCGGGCCTCACGGCGCTCGAGGCGGAGCTGCGGCGCGGGATGACGGCGCTGATGGCGAAGGGCAAGCCCGCGCCGTACTTCATCGAGAACGAGGTCTACGACAAGAACGACGTCACGATCTCGGCCAGCCAGGGCTCCCTGGTGCAGTCGACGGCGCGCCGCTCGCGCATCCTCGACACCGACGTCCGCGTCGGCGACTACAAGCTCGATTCCACGCACACGATCCGCTCGTCCGAGTTCGACTTCTCGTCCGTGCTGGGCGGGCACCCGGCGGCGCTGCCGCTCGGCGACGGCGACGAGGATCTGGGCGCGGCTCGCACGGTGGCCTGGGGCGAGGTGGATCGCCGCTACAAGGAGTCGTCCGAGCGCTTCGTGAAGATCCTCACCCAGCGCACGCTGAAGGTGGCCGAGGAGGATCCCTCCGACGACTTCTCACGCGAAAAGCCCGTCGTCTACGTGGGCCCGCGCGCCGAGATCACCGTCGACGTGCCGACCTGGGAGACGCGCGTGCGCGATCTCTCGGCGCGCTTTCGGGGGCAGGGCGAGATCCTCGACTCGCAGGTGACGCTGCAGGTGGTCTCCACGACGCGCTGGGTCCTGGACACCGAGGGGACGATGGTGCAGGCGGGCCGCAACTACGTGCGCGTCTTCGCCGAGGCGGACGCGCGCGCCGACGACGGCATGGAGCTCGAGCGCTTCGAGACGTTCGACGCGGCCTCGTTCGAGGCGCTGGCGAAGATGCCGGAGATGGAGCGCGCCATCGACCAGATGATCACGGACCTGAAGGCGCTGCGCCGCGCGCCGCTGGCCGATCCGTTCATCGGCCCGGCCATCCTCGAGGGGCGCGCCGCGGGCGTGTTCTTCCACGAGATCTTCGGCCACCGCGTCGAGGGCCACCGGCAAAAGAACGACGATGAGGGGCAGACGTTCGCCAAGAAGATCGGCGAGCCCATCATGCCGCCCTTCATCAACGTGTACGACGACCCGACGCTGTCGCGCATCGGCGACGTCGACCTCAACGGCTTCTACCAGTTCGACGACGAGGGCGTCGTCGCGCAGCGGGCCAACCTCGTCGAGGGCGGCGTGCTCAAGGGCTTCCTGCTCTCGCGCTCGCCGACGCGCGGCTTCAATCGCTCGAACGGCCACGGCCGCCGGCAGGAGGGCCGCACGGTCGTCTCGCGGCAGGGCAACCTGGTCGTCGAGCCGAAGGTGGCCGTGCCCGTCGCCGAGCTGCGCCGCCGCCTGCGCGAGGAGGCGAAGCGCCAGGGCAAGCCGTACGGCCTGCTCTTCCGCGACATCTCGGGCGGCTTCACGAACACGGCGCGCGGGGGGCCGCAGGCGTTCAAGGTGCTGCCCATCATCGTGTACCGCGTGTGGGTCGACGGACGGCCCGACGAGCTGGTGCGCGGCGCCGATCTCGTGGGCACGCCGCTGTCGGCGCTGTCGCGGATCATCGCGGCCGGCGACGACTATCAGACGTTCAACGGCTACTGCGGCGCCGAGTCGGGCTTCGTGCCCGTGTCGGCGACCAGCCCCAGCCTCCTCGTCCAACAGATCGAGATCGAGCGGCGCGACAAGGGCAACGACAAGCCGCCGATTTTGAGCGCGCCGCCTGCGCAGCCGGCGGCGGCCGCGAAAGGAGCGACGCCGTGAGGCTCAGGGGAGCGATCGTGCTCGGCGCGCTGCTGGTGCCCGTGGGCGCGGGACACGCTGGCGTCCGTGTCGACGACCAGGCCGTCCGGGCGGCCCTGCGCGACGAGCTCGCGCGCTCGACGGCCGAGCTGCACCTCGGCGACGAGCCGCGGCCGTACTACGTCGCGTACACGATCTTCGACGCCGAGCAGGCGACGGTGAGCGCGACCTTCGGCTCCGTGACGTCGTCGCACGCCTATCGCGGGCGCCTCCTGCGCACCGACGTCCGCGTCGGGAGCCCCGCGTTCGACAACACGAACTTCGAGCCGGGAGCCAAGGTGGACGCCCTGCCCGAAGAGGACGACTACGCGTCGCTGCGCCGCGAGCTGTGGCTGCGCACGGACGAGGCCTACAAGCAGGCGGTCGAGCTGCTCGCGCGCAAGCGGGCCGCGGCCGCGGGCGAGGTGGCCGGCGACGACGACCCTTCGCTGGGCGACTTCTCGAAGGCGGCGCCCACCAAGCACGAGGTGCCGTTCCCCGCGGGCAACGTCGAGCCGGAGGCGCTGCGCGCGGCGGTGACGAAGGTCTCGGCGATCTTCCGCGAGTACCCGACGATCACCAGCGCCCGCGTCACCGGCACGTACACCGTCACGCGCCGGCGCATGCTCTCCAGCGAGGGGACCTGGGTGGACGACGCGCAGCGCACGACGAAGATCGACGTCGTCGCCGAGACGCAGGCCGAGGACGGCATGAAGCTGCGCGACTTCGTGCCGTTCACGGCGCTCGAGCCGTCGGGGCTACCGCCGCTCGCCGAGATGGAGAAGGGCGTGCGCGCCATGGCGGCCGAGCTCACGGCGATGCGTACGGCGCCCGTCGCCGAGACGGGCTCGGGGGCCGTATTGTTCGAAGGCCTCGCGGCAGCGCAGCTCACGAAGCTGCTGCTGGCCGATCACCTGGCCGGCACGCCGCCGCCCAAGACGGCCACGGCGGCCAGCGACGACGGTGGCCAGCAGGCCATGCTGGCGACCAAGCTGAAGCAGAAGGTGGCGGCGCCGATCCTCTCGGCCGTCGACGACCCGCTGCTGGCCAAGGCGCAGGGGGTGTCGCTGTTCGGCGCCTACCGCGTCGACGACGAGGGCGTCCCCGCCGAGAAGGTCTCGCTGGTCGAGCACGGCGTCCTCCAGGGGCTGCTCATGACGCGCACGCCGCGCAAGGAGATCGTGCGCTCGAACGGCCACGCGCGCGCGCCGCGCTTCGCCGGACCTCACGCGCACATCGGAACCCTGGTCCTCTCGGCGCAAAAGGACGCTGGCGTGTCGCGCGCGGGGCTGCTCAAAGAGCTCGCGCACATCGCCAAGGGTGGCGGCGTCACCACCTACGTCGTGCGCCTCCTCGACGACGGGCTCCTGCCCGCGGGCGACTCCGACGAACTGCTCTCGCTGTTCTCGTTCGGCGGCGGCAGAGGCGGTCCGCCGCCGATCCGGCCGCTGGTCGTCTATCGCGTGCAGGGCGGCAAGGAGACGCTCGTGCGCGGGCTCGCGCTCGAGAACCTCGAGCCGCGCTCGCTCAAGGACGTCACGGCCGCGGGGGCCGAGCCGGTCGTCTACAACTACATCGACGAGGGCAACGGGTTCGCGGGCATCCCCACGACGATCATCGCGCCGCCGCTCGTCGTGTCCGACGTCGACATCCGCCGCCTCACGGGGAAGTACCGGCGCCCGCCGCTGTACCCGCCGCCCGGCTTCGAAGCCAAGAAGTAGCTCGCCGCGTCGCGCCGGTGCGGTCCGAGTGAAGCCGAGCATCGCGCGGCAGACTCGGGTAAGTTACGCCCCCATGGGAACGGGCCGAGCCAATTTCACGGTCGACGAGGTCGAGGCGCTGATTCCGTCGCTCGAGCGGATCTTCGTGCAGGTGCTGCAGCTTCGCGCGGGCCTGCGCGCCCTCGGTCAGAAGCTGGACCGCGCGGGCGTCGCGTCGCCGACCTCCGGCCAGGGCGAAGAGCCCGACGGCGAGCTCGAGTCCGGACCGCCCGCCGTGCGGCAGGCGCGCGCCGTCTTTCGCGGCCTCGACGAGGCGCTCAACGACGAAATCGAGCGCATTCGCGCGCTCGGCGGCGAGGTGAAGGACCTCGAGCTCGGGCTGGTCGACTTCCCGAGTCAGCGCAACGGCGAGGACATCCTGCTGTGCTGGAAGCTGGGCGAAAAGTCGCTCGGGTATTGGCACGCGGTCGACGGCGGCTTCGCGTCGCGCCGCCCCATCGACGCCGCCGTCGCGCCTGCGCCGTCGCGCCTGGACTGACCCGTGGCCGCCCGGGCGCCGTCTCCCGAATCGTCTCCGCGCGAGCCCGCGCTGCGCGCCGCCGTCGAGGCGTTCCTGCGCGCGGCGGGGCTCGACCCGAAGGACGCCGACCTGCGCGACACGCCCGCGCGCGTCGCGCGCCTGTGGGAGGCGGAGTTCCTCGCGGGCTACGCGATGGATCCGGCGGCGATCCTGGGGGATCCGGTCACGGGCGAGGCCGATCCCGACGTCATCGTCGTGGGCGGCCTGCGGTTCCACGGCATGTGCCCGCACCACCTGCTGCCGTACCGGGGCGTCGCGCACGTCGCGTACATCCCCCAGGGCAAGCTGGTGGGCTTCGGCCGGCTCGCCGAGCTGGTCGACTGCTTCACGAAGCGGCTCACGCTGCAGGAGCGTGCGACGCACCAGGTGGCCGAGGCCTTGGTCGCGCACCTGGGCGCGCGTGGCGCGGGCTGCGTCATCGAGGCCGAGCAGATGTGCCTGGCGATCCCGGGCGAGAAGCACGCGCAGTCGGGCGTGGTCACGAGCGCGTTCGTCGGCGAGATGCGCGAGCGCCCCGATCTGAAGGCGCGCCTCCTCGAGGCGGCGAACCTGGGCGGGCGTGCGCGATGACCAGCGCCGCGCTCACCGGCACCTTCACGCTCTCGGGCCGCGTGGCCGTCGTCACCGGGGCGTCGCGCGGCATCGGCCGCGCCATCGCCCAGGCGCTCTCCGACGCGGGCGCCGTCGTCGCCGGCTGCGCGCTGCACGCCGCGCCGGGAGTCGCCAGCTGTGACGTGCGCGTCGCCGATGACGTGGCGCGCTTCGCCGAGGACGTCCTCGAGCGCCTCGGCCCGCCCGACATCCTCGTCAACAACGCGGGCACGGTGGCGCGCGCGCGCCTCGAAGACCTGTCGGTCGAGGCCTGGGACGACGTCGTCGACGCCAACCTCAAGGGTACGTTCCTGGTGACGCGCGCGTTCCTGCCGGCGATGCGCGCGCGCAAGAGCGGCCGCATCATCAACATCGCCTCGATCGCCGGGCGCCAGGGGACGGCGGGCCTGGGCGCGTACTGCGCGGCGAAGCACGGGGTCGTGGGCCTGACCCGCTCGCTGGCCGTCGAGCTGCGCGAGGACGGGATCGTCGCGAACGCCGTCTGCCCCGGCTCGGTGGACACGGACATGCTGCGCGTCGGTCGGCCGGGCGCGAAGCCCGACATGACACCCGAGGACGTCGCGGGCGTGGTCCTCTATCTCGCGGCTCATGCCCCGTCGGCGCTGACGGGCTCGTGCGTGGACGTCTTTGGCTGAGCCCATCCAGTTCGCGGCGAGCGCCAGCGACGCCGAGCTCGCGATCGCGCTGCGCCGCCTCCCGATGTTCCCGCTGCCGGGCGTCGTGCTGCTGCCGCACGCGCTGTTGCCGCTGCACATCTTCGAGGAGCGCTACCGCGCGATGACGCGCGACGCTCTCAAGGGCCCACGCCTCCTCGCCGTGAGCCTCATCGTGCCCGGCGAGCCCGAAGGCACCGAGCGCCCCGCGGTCCAGCGCATCGCCGGCGTGGGCGAGATCGTGATGTCGCACGAGCTCGGCGACGGGCGATTCAACCTCGTGCTGCGCGGCCGCGCGCGCATCCGCATCGACGAGGAGCTGGCGCCCGCGCGCCCGTACCGCGAGATCGCGGCGACGCTGCTGCCCGATCTGCCCGCGCCCGAGGACGCCGAGCTCGAGGACGCCGATCAGTCGCTGCGCGCGCTGGTGAACCAGCTCGCGGACGCGATCCCCGAGGGCGGCGAGATCCTGCGCCAGGTGGTCGCCGCGCAGGAGACGCCGGCCGAGCTGGTCGACGTGCTGACGGCGCAGCTGGTGTACGACCCGGTCCTTCGGCAGCGCCTGCTGGAGACGCGCGAGGTCCTGCGCCGCATCGAGCGCGTCTCCGCCGAGGTCGTCGCGCTGACGACCCGACTCGCGTCGTCGGGCCCCGTCAACTGAACGTCAGTCGTCCTCGGCGTTCGGGCCCGCGGCTTCGCCGCCGTCCTCGGCCGCCCCCTCGGGGCTGCTCGCGTCGAGCTCCCCGACACGCTCCAGCTGGCGGAAGCGGATCGCGTGGTGCAGCCACACGCCTGCGAAGGCGATCTGCGTCGAGAGCGCGATCCAGGCGGCGTTGGGCGCACTGGCGCCGATGCCGACGAAGAGACCCACGGCGCTCGCGAGCGACCAGACGAGGTTGAGGCGCAGCACGGCGCGCGTGAGCGGGACGCCGGCGTCGCGCACGAAGAAGGACTGGGCGCCGAGCGCCAGCAGGGCCGCCCCGAGGAGGCGCGCCGACACGGGATCGACGCAGGTCCAGCCGATGCGCCCGAGCGCCAACTCGGGCGCGGCGAGCAGCGGCAGGCCCGCGGCCGTGGCGACGGCGGCGTGAACGAGCAACCAGGTGCGCAGCGTGCGCGGGACATCCATTCCGGTTCGTCTACCACCGCCGGGGCTGCCTGTCGCGCGACCATTGCGAGACGGGGAGCGCGTGTATATCTTCGCGCGCATGGTGTCTCGCCGGTCACGCCGCCTGTCGCAGGTCCTGTTCTTCGCCGCCATTGCCGTCGTCTCGGCGCTGCTCGGTGTGCCGGGCGTCGAGGCGAAGCGCAGCAAGTCGAAGGTGCCGGCCGACGCCGTGGAGTGCAAGGTGGACGCGGACTGCGTCGTCGTCATCGACGATTGCTGTTCGTGCAACGAAGGCGGGAAGCAGCGCGCGATCCCCAAGAAGGATCAGGCGTTGTACGAGAAGGAGCGGAAGAAGCGCTGCCAGGGTACGGCGTGCACGGAGGTCATGTCGCAGGACCCGACGTGCTCGCAGAAGCCGTTCTGCGCCGCGGGCATCTGCGAGCTGGCCGACGCGCCCGCGCGCTGAGGCTTAGAACGGCGTCGGGACGGCCGCCGTGCAGGTCCCGGCCGTCGCGGTGCCCGTGGCGACGCACGCGGCCCTGCCTGGGTTCACGCACGCGATCGCCGGGCAGATGTAGCGCGCCTGATCGCACCCGCGCTGCTGCCACTGCTTGCGGAGGTCGTCCAGCGCCTGCGTCGTGTCGACCCACGTCTTGCACCCAGGGCACGTGAGGCTGGTGTCGACCTCGTGCGCGCAGGGCGTGCGGTCGAGCGCGATGTTGCACTGCTTCGCGGGGCCGAGCGCTTGCGCGTACTGCTGCGAGATCGACGAGCAGCTGACCCCCGCGTCGCTGGTCCCACCGTCGTCGCCCGTGGTGCCGGCGTTGCCGGTCGTGCCCGCCGCGCCGGTCGTGCCCGCCGCGCCGCTGCCCGCGGCTCCCGTGGTGCCGGCGTTGCCGGTCGTGCCCGCGCTGCCGGTCGCGCCAGCCGTCGCCGTGGTTCCGGCGCCGCCCGTCGCGCCGGCTGCGCCCGTCGATCCGGCGCCACCACCTCCCGCAGCGCCGTCCGACGACGTGCTTCCGTCCTTCGTGTCGAGCGCGTTCGAAGAGCAGGCAGCGAGCGCGACACAGAACAGAGCGAGCCGGCCAAGAGGCTTCATGAGCGAACGGTAACGCAATGGCCCGCCGGCGTCGATCGGCCGCGCGTCAATGGCCGCCGCTGCGCGTCGCGCTCACCGCGTCGACGAAGACCAGCGCCAGGCCGAGGCCGGTCTCCAGCAAGGGCTCCGCCGCGATGAACTTGCGCGGGATCGAGCCCGTGGCCTCGAGGCGCGGCGACATCGTGAGGACGGCCTCGGACGCGGGCGCGGCGGACGAGACCTGCCAGCCGAACCAGGCGCCGCGCGCGGCTCCGTCGATGGCCAGCCACCAGCTGGAGCGGGGCGCCGGCTCGGCGCGCCAGGTGGCGTCGAAGTCGACCAGGGGGATGCCGTCTTCGACCTCGATGCGCGCCGGCAACGTCGGCGTGGGCGGCATCGGCCGCACCTGCCGCCAGCCTGGGAACGCGTGCCAGCTCCGCGGATCGCCGAGGCGCGCCGCCAGCGCCGCGGGCGTCTCGCGCGCGGTCACTCCGACGGCCACGCTGGCCAAGCGGCCCGTGGGCGCCAGGTTGACGACGGCGACGGCGCCGCGCGCGGCCAGCGGTCCGAACGGCGCGCGCGCGAGCGCTCGGCCGTCGGGCTGGCCGGGCGGCGAAACGAAGAAGGGCGCCGTCGGGCGGAACGCCGTCGCGTCGCGTGGGTGCTCGGCGCGCAACGCCACCGCGCGCAGCGCGACCCACGTCGCCGCCGAGAGAGTCGCCGGCTGCCCGTACTCGCTGCGCGCCATGATTCGCCTCAGAAAGAAGCTCGAGCGCTCGACGTCGAGCCGCGCGTCGACCTCCACGGTGGTGCCGCCGTCCGCGCGCGCCGCCGTCTCGAAGACGAGCCGCCCCGGGCTGAGATCGCCGTCGACGAGCGCCAGCTCGACGCCGCCGGGCCGCGGTCGAAGCTCCAGCGTGCCGGACAGGTTGAAGAGTGGGATCTCGAGCTCCCACTCGACGACGCGGACGTCTCCGCGCCGCGCGATCTCCTTCGAGCGGACGAGCGACGGGATCAGCGCCGAGTACCGGCTGGGATCAGCCAGCGCCGCGAGCACGGCGGCCGCAGGCGCGTGCGCGATCGTGACGGCGCGGACGTGCGGCGCGTGAGCGGCCGCGGGCAGGTCGAAGGCCACGACGTCGGCGCGGCCCGAGGCCTCGAGCGCGGCGACGAGGTCGGCGTCGGGCGCCGCGCTCGCCGAACGCGGTCGCGCGAGCAGCGCGCCGGTCATCAGCGCGACGACGGGCCAGCGACGAAGCGTCAGACGCGGCGTCATTCGACACTCGGCGGGCGCCGCGCGCCTCAGCTCTTCTTCTTGATGAGCTGCCCCGGCGGGATCGTCTTGCTGGGCGGGACGGGGCCGGGCGTGCGCCCGGACGAGAGCTCGAGGACGTAGCGCTTGATCTCGTCGCGCGTCGTGGCCGACATCTCGTCGAAGCGAACGCCGATGTCGCCGTCAGCGCCCGGGCCGAGGTTCGCGACCTTGCCGGGCAGGTGCAGCCGCGAACCGTTCGGCAGCGTGAGGATGATGTCGATCGCCGTCCCGAGCGGCGCCTTCGAGCCCAGCGACAGGCGCATGCCGCCCATCGACAGGTTCACCGTGTACACGCTCTGGAGCGCGCTCCACGTCGGCAGGCGCACCTCGACGAGCGATCGCGACGGGATGCGCTCGTAGCGCCGCCGCTCGGTGGCGCCGGACTTGTCGTCATCGCCGTGGGCCATGGCCGCTCTCGAAGCCCATTATTGCACAGACCTCCCGCGCGCTTAGAATTCGTCGCTGTCGTACGGGCCCCGTCGTAGTCCCACCTCCTCGCCTGGCCACGGAGAACTCCCTATGCGAACGCCAATGTCCATGACGCTCCTTTCCACCTTCTGCACCGCGACGCTGCTCAGCGTCGGCGCGCCCGCCTTCGCGGCGAAACCCCTCAAGGTGCCGATGAATTTCGTCACGCCGGAGGGCGTCGGGAAGTCGGCCGGCACCATTACAGTCAAGGAGACCAAGGACGGCGTCACCCTGGAGACCAACCTCAAGGACCTCTCGCCCGGCGAGCACGGCTTCCACATGCACGAGAAGGGGAGCTGCGAGCCGGCTGACAAGGACGGCAAGAAGGTGGCCGCGCAGGCCGCGGGCGGGCACTTCGATCCCGAAGCGACCAAGGCCCACAAGGGCCCGGGCGGCGGCGGACACAAGGGTGACTTGCCGAAGCTCGTCGTCGACCAGAAGGGCACGTCCAAGCACAAGCTCGAGGTCAAAGGCCTCAAGCTCGCCGACTTCACGGGCCACACGCTGATGATCCACGCGGGCGGCGACAACTACTCCGACACGCCGAAGCCGCTCGGCGGCGGCGGTGACCGCATCGTCTGTGGCGTGGTGCCGTAGCCGCATCAGCCGATGCAGCGGACGAGGTGCCGATCGTCCGCTACGCCGGCGCCGTCGAGGCCGGCGAAGAGCTCGACCGACCACACGTCGGTCGGCGTCGCCACCCAGGGCTGGCCGGCAAGCAGATCATCGCCCGCGCCGTTCCCTCGAGCGACGAGCGCCGTCGCGCAGCGCGGGGGCCACGCCGAGGCGCGCCCGTGCCGCGCTATGCCGCGGCCGAGGTTCTCGTGAACCGCGCGCGCACCTTCTCGACGATCACGGGCTTCGCGTCGACCCACTCTTCGCGGGCCTGCGCGACCAGCACCGGTGCGCGTTCCTTCAGACGGCCGCGCAGCGTCGCCAGCGTCGCCGGCAGCGCCTTCGCCGCGGAGACGGCGCGCTTCGCGAGGGCCTTCGCGCGCAGCACGCGGATCTCGGCCTCGCTCTTGCCGAGGTAGGGCGCGATCTCGGCGAGGCGGTCGGCGGCGGTGCCGGCGGCCGCGTGCGGCGCGCGGTGCAGGCCGCTCGCGAGGGCGGGGTGCTTCGCGTTGAACGCCCGGACGTCCTCGGCCGTGACGCCCAGCTTGGCGAGCAGCTCGCCGTACTCGCGCTGCGCCGCCAGGCGCGCCTTGAACAGGAACATCTGCACGCGGCTCTGCACGTTGACCTTGCCGTCGCCCGACGTCTCGATCGCGCAGAAGATGCTCTGCGGGTACTTGCTGGTGATCAGGCTCTGCACGCCGTCGGAGACGCCCGACGAAGGCATGCACCCGAACGGCTTCACCGACAGCGTCATGTGCGCCTTGTTGTGGAGCACGTTGAGGATGAACTTGCCCACCTCCATGTGCCCCTCGCCGCCGCGCACCTGGTTGTTGTAGTAGGCGTTCGCCGTCTCGGCGATCTGGTCCATGTCGGGCAGGTGATAGCCGCGGTAGCCGATCGCCGCGCCGAACGTGTGGAACGCGGCCCGGATCGCCGTGTCGGCCACGAACAGGCCCAGGAGCTTCTTGCCGATGTTGACGTTCTTCAGGCCCTTGCGCGCCTCGTCGATGCCGCGCAGCTCGGCGCGCAGCTTCGTGTCGTAGCGGCCCTCCCACAGCATGAAGAGCAGCCAGTTCGTCACGAACTGGATGTCGCACTCGGCGCCCTCGGACTCGAGGAAGCGCTGCAGCTGGTAGTTGCCGTCGCCCTCGGTCGTCATGGCCCAGAACTCGCCGATGATCGACACGCGCGGCGCGGGGCGCGTCCAGTCGAGCTGGATCTTGGAGAACTCGCGGCGCCCGCGCAGGAGGGCCGCCAGCACCGAGCCGCCGTTCACGAGCGCGTCGTTGACGTAGCGCTTCGTCTTGTCGATCGCGCGGTCGGTCGCGCCCGCCTCGACCTCGAACGGCCGCAGGCGGTAGCCCATGCCGTTTATGACGTCCCCCGCGACGATGGCCTTGAGCAGGCCCAGGAAGAACCCGGGGTTCATCGCCAGGCCGGCCTCCTCGCCCGTGGCCTGCTGCAGGCCGCCCTTCTGCTGGAAGAGCATGACGCGGAACCCGTCGAAACCGGCGTCGCGCAGCGCCTTCCGGTACTCGGTGGCGTACATGCCGAAGCGGCAGGGGCCGCACGCGCCGGCCGTGAGGAAGACGTACTTGTCGACGACCTCGGCGGGCGCCAGCTCGTCGCGCTGCGCGCGCTCGGCCAGGAACTTCACCAGGTTCCCGACGGTGAAGTACGTCGGGTTGCACTGCCCGCGGTTGCCGAACTCCTTGCCGTAGCGCAGCGCCTCGTTGTCGGGCGTGTCGATGACCTCGACGTTGTAGCCGAGCCCGGTGAGGGCCGCCTTGACGAGGTAGTCGTGCGCGGCCGTGAGTCCCGACACCAGCAGCGTCGTGCCGGCGCGCTGGCTCTTCTTGAACTGAGGATCGACCATCTGGTCGACCCAGTGGCGCGCGTCGACGTGCGGCGTGGCCAGGCGCGCCGCCTCCTCGTCGAGGCGCCGCAGCTCGGCGTCGATGTCGACGACGCCGTCCTCACCGAGAATCGGGAGCTTGAAGGGCTGGGTGGTCTTCGCGGTCGCCATGGTTTGTCTCCTCAATTCGCGAGCCCTGCCGAGGTCTTGTCCAGCGCCTCGATGCGACCGTCGTCGCGCTTGATGCCCAGCTTCACGATGCCCTGCTTCCGCAGCTCTTCGCGCGCGGCGGCCGCGCGCTCGAGCTCGCTGGGGGCCTGACGCGCGTCTTCATAGGCGCGCACGCGCGACGTCAGCTCTTCGATTTGCAGCGCGAGCGTCGGATCCTTCTGCGCGCGCGCCGCGAGCTGCTCGGCCTTCAGGCGAAGCAGCGCGAGCCGCTTTTGATCAATCTGATGAAGCAGGTCGTTCTTCTGCGACGTCAGATCCTCGAGCCGCTCCTTGTGCAGCCCCAGGCTGTGCGCGTACGTCTTCACGCGGATCTTGATCGAGCCGCCCGGCTTGTTGGCGTCGATGTCGTGCAGCGCCGAGTAAGGCGTGCCCGCGGCCGAGATGATGCTGTCGATGATTCCGTAAGTGGGCGCGTCGTGTCCGCACTTGAACGACGAGAGGTCCAGCACGACGACGTTCGGGTGATGCGCCGCGAACTTCGCGGCCCACACCTTCTGCGCCGAGTTCGACGAGTAGTTCTCGGGCCACACGTCGTTGATCTCGAGCGGCGTCTTGATGCGCCCCGCGGCGAGATCCTCCTTGAAGAACCGGGCGAGATACTCCTCGTCCTTGGGGATCGAGCGGATCGAGAGGACCGGGTAGCCGAGCACCTGGAACTCCTCGGGGATCGCGTGGTTCAGGCCCGGGTCCAGGTGGTAGGGCCGCCCGATCATGAGCAGCGCGATGCGGTCTTCCTTCTCGACGGCGTCGAGCACCGCGCGCCCCTTGGCCTGCAGGTCCGTGTCCAGCTTCTGCATCGCCTTCCACGCCTCGTCGCACGCGAAGTCGGACTCGTCCTCGGTGATCTCGAGGTGGTCCTTCAGCGCGTCGAAGAGCTGCTTGCGCAGGAGGTGCGGCTCGATCATCGAGCACGCCGGATCGAGGTACGTGATCCCGCGCTGCGCGAAGAAGTTCACCTCTTTGGTGAACGCGGCCTTGAGGACGTTGGGCGCGCCGGCAACGATGGGGCACGACGAGTAGTCCATGGCGTTCTTCACGAACGACGGGATGTGCGTCAGCGTCGGGAAGAAGATGAACTTCAGAGGTCGATCAGTCGTGTGGTGATGAAACAGCAGGTTGTGGATGTGGGCCTGCCCGACCTTCGACGGGTAGCAGGGATCGATCGATCCGTACTTGCCGCCCTCGGTCCAGATCTCCTCGGTCGTGTCGTCCGAGAACACCACGTGGTGCTTCTGGATGCCCAGCGTCTCGAAGTACGTGCGCCAGAACGGCGCCGTCGACCAGATGTTGAGGACCTTGGGGATGCCGATGCGGATGCGCCGCCGCCGCTCGGCGGCCTCGGCGGACGAGCGTGCGAACGTCCGCTCCACCTGCGTGCGCCGCACGCCCATCAGCGTGCGCGTCACCTCGACGTCCATCTTCTTCGCGCCGTCGGCGGGCACGGGCGCAGGATCGTAGAAGTGACGGAAGAGCATCTTCGCCTCGCTGTCGACGAGGTTCGGAAACTTCTTCATCAGCTTCTTGCGCTCGGCCGAGAGCGCCAGCATCGCGTCCTCGGACTCGACCGTGCCCTTCTCGCAGGAGAAGCCGCTGATGTAGCGGGCCGAGTCGCCGTTCGGCGTCACGGTGTCGATGAACGTGCGCGCGCACAGGTTCGGGCAGAAGTGGCAGCGCGTCTCTTCGTCGTTCTTCGACGTGTACTGGATGCCGATCGCGGCGTCCAACCCGACGAAGGTCGAGAAGCCGCGGCGCTTGACGACGCGCAGGGTCTCGAACGCGGCGCCGATCGCGCCCGCCTCGCCGCAGTGCGGGTGCACGAACACCTCGGCGCCCGGCACGCGCTCTTTGATGTAGTCGACCTGCGCCTTGACGGCCGCCAGGTTGTACTGGGTGCCGCCCTGGAGGACGTACTTCTTCCCGAGCGCCGCCATGCGCGGGATCTGCACGACGTACTGCCAGACGTTCTTCGGGAGCACCTGCGCGAGGCCCGCCAGCAGCTCTTCGCGCGAGTAGCCCTCCTTCTGGAAGTTCACGCGGTCGCTGTCGAGGAACACGGCGCATCCGTAGCTGAACTTCGGCGACAGCTCGGCGTCGAAGGCGACGTCGGCGTAGTCGGTGATCTTCACGCCGAACTGATCGGCCATCGCCTGCAGCAGCATGCCGTTGCCGGCCGAGCACTGGTTCGAGAGGCGGAAGTTCTTGATGTCGCCGTTCTGCATGAACAGGACCTTGATGTCCTGCCCGCCGATGTCGCACACGACGTCCACGTCGCCGAAGTACGTCGTGGCCGACATCATGTGCGCCACGGTCTCGACGATGTTCACGTCGGACTTCACGGTCTTCTCGAGCACGTCGGCGGCGTAGCCCGTCGCGCCGAAGCCCAGCACCTCCAGCTCGCAGCCCTGCTCGTGCACCCACTTCTGCAGGCGCCCCAGGATCTCCTTCGTGTCCTGGATCGGGTTGCCCTTCGAGAGCTGGTACTCCTTCTTGATGATGTTCTTGTTCTCGTCGACGAGCACCGCCTTCGACGAGGTCGAGCCGCCGTCCATGCCGATGACGGCGCGCACGGTGGTGCCGGGCACCAGCTTCGCGGGCTCGAACTTCGGGATGCGGTACTGCTCACGGAAGACCTCGAGCTCGTCGCGCGTGCGCGACAGCGGCGGTCCCGCCGTGTCACCGAGCTTCGACTTGCGCCCGCCCGCGATGAACTCTTTGAGGTCGTCGAGGCCGCGGTAGGTGCCGACCGACGCGTCCTCGTGCAGGCCGTACATGACGGCGCCGAACGCGGCGTAGTACTGCGCGTTCGCCGGCACGATGATGAGGTCCTCGATGGGCACGTCCTTCGGGTAGTCGTACCCGCGGTCCTGCCACGTCTGCGGGATCCGCTTGCGCCAGCACTCTTGCAGGAAGGGCAGGTAGGTGTTCGGCCCGCCCAGCAGCAGCACCTTGTGGCGCAGCGTGTTCCCGCGCGTCAGCACCGACAGGTTCTGCATGACGATCGCGTCGGCGAGCGAGCACATGATCTCGGCCGACGGGATCGACGCCTTCACCAGGTTGACGATGTCGGTCTCGGCGAACACGCCGCACTTGGCGGCGACGTGGTGGAGCTTGCTGTCGTCGAAGTGCAGCGCGGCCGACTCCGCCGCCGGCATGCCTACCTTCAGGAAGCACTTGTCGATCGTCGCGCCCGTGCCCGACGCGCACTTGTCGTTCATCGACGCGATCGCGGTCTTGCCGGTCGGCTTGCCGAAGTCGTCCTTCGCTTCCTTGAAGATGATGATCTTCGCGTCCTGCCCGCCCAGCTCGACGACGGATCCGACGTCGGGGTGCAACGTCTCGACGGCCAGGGTGACGGCGTTCACCTCTTGCACGAACTTCGCGCCGAGCGGCGTCGTCAGCGGACCTGCGCCCGAGCCCGTGATGAAGCTGCGCACGGAGCCGGGCGGCAACATCGGGAAGTCGCGCCCGATCTGCACCAGCAGCTCCAGCACCTTCTCCGCCTGCTTCGTCTGGTGACGCTGGTAGTCCGACCAGAGGATCTGCTTCGTCTCGGGGTCGACGACGACCGCCTTGACCGTCGTCGATCCGACGTCGATCCCGAGAACGACGGGTGTGGTGCGACAGTCTGGATAAGTTGGGCTCAAGCGAAGCTCGAAGGTAGGTCTCGCCTCCGTCGGTGTCAATGCACGGTGGGCGGTACGAAGATGTCGGTTGCGTCAAGGCGCCGAGCGTGTCAGCGCCGCGCGGGCGGAAAGCAGCGCCGGCAACCGCCTGTAGAGCGCCACGCCGAGCGCGGCGGCGTAGGCGGCGATGAGCCACACGGGCGGCATGGGCCAGGGCGATCGGAGGAAACGATAGGGGAACCAAAAGGGCACCGCGATCGCGATGAAGCCCGCCCAGGGCGCCACATCGACGACAGAAGCGCGCGCGCCCTTCGGGCGCAGCTCGGCGTGCGCGACGCAGAACAGGCACCCCACGGACGCGAGCGCGAGCCGGAGCCCCAGCGACGCCATCGAGACGCGTTCGAGCCCGATCTGCGTCGAGCCGCCTGGCCGCCACGCGAGGATCGTCAGCGGCAGGCTCAGCGTGAGCACGAACCAAGGGACGATCGTGCCCCAGGCGAGCCGCGCGCGTCCGAGCGGACGGGTCGCGAGAAACTCCAGCGTGGGCCGGGAGAGCCCCGACGCGAGCGCGCCCGCGAAGGTCATCGCCGCGGTCATCCACAGCGCGATGGCGCCTCCGAAGCCGTCTCGGAACTTGATGACGACGGCGAACACGAGCCCGGCGATGAGGCCCTGCAGGCCGAGGAGCGGAAGGGCGATCGGGTGACGTCCGCCCGCGACCGTGCGGACGACGTCGACCCAGGTCGTGCGCTTTCGTCGCCGGTGATACGGCTGCGGGGGGCCGCTCCGCCGCGCGCGCGCCGCGGCGTTCGGGCTCGGCTCGCCGCGCGGTGGGAACACCTCGCGCACGCCGCCAAATCGCGCCACCACGCCGCGCGGGATCGCGATCCAGCCCGCGACGGCGAGCACGCTCATCGCGATCGCGGCCGACGGCCAGCCGCTGTTGGCCCGCGCCGTCGAGAGCGTCAGCAGGCCCAGCGCCAAGAGCCCGACCCAGCCGAAGAAGCGCCAGACGCTGCGCGGTGGCGAGAGCAGCCCGGCGTCGACGGACCACGCGCAACCCCCGACGAGCGCGACCACCTGGGCGCCGCCGAGCTTGTGCGCGGCGGCCAGGATCGCCGCGTAACCGCCGGCGATCGCGTACAGCGGCAAGACAATGAGGGCCTTCCCGGGGAAGCGCATGGGACGCGCCTCGAAGAACGCGAGCGCCTGCATGCCTCCTCCCTTGAGGAGCATGAGGGGCGCGAAGCTGAGCATCAGGCAGAAGAGCATCGTGCCGAGCATCGCCAGGGCGTTCGCGGATTCGCCCAGCGCCGGCTTCGCGATCGCGAAGTTGATCGACGGGAGCAGCCCCGCGACCAGCCACACGGCGAATTGAGGGCGCCGCAGCGTCGTCGCGTAGAGCCGCAGCGCTCGGCCGAAGCCGGCGATCGGTGCCAGCGGGTGCGCGCGGGTCACGCGGCCCTCCGACCGGCGATCGCGTCGTCCCCCACGAGGTCGATGAACAGCTCCTCGAGGCCGAGCGGCTGCAGCTCGGCGTGAGCCCCGAGCACCGCGGCCGCGCGCGCGATCTCCTGCGCGTCGAACGGCACGATCGTCGCGAGGAGCTCGCGCGCCTCCCGGCGGAGCGCCACGAGGCCCGGCAGGGCCAAGGTCGACGGCGCGGCGCCCGGGAAGGTCAGCCGCACGCGGCGCGCCGACTCCTTGAGCTCGTCCAGGGCGCCGCCCATGAGCAGGCGACCCTGGTGAACGATCGCGATCCGATCGGCGACGCGCTCGACGTCCGACAGGATGTGGCTCGAGAAGATCACGGTGCGATCGGACTCGCTGACGAGGCCGATGATCGCCTCGAGAAACTCGCGCCTGACGACGGTGTCCAGGTTGGCGGCCGGCTCGTCGAGGACGAGGAGCTCGGGCTCGGGGCAGATGGCGAGGAGCAGGCCCACGGCGCGCTGTTGTCCGAGCGAGAGGTCGCGCAGCCGTGCGCGCGGCGAGATCCCGAAGCGCGCGAGCATCTCGTTCTGCAGGCGATCGTTCCAGCGCTCGTACAGCGGCGCGCACAGCTCGATGAGGCTGGACACGCGCGCCGCGGGGAAGGGCACGCCCGTCTCGGCCAGGTAGCCGACGCGCCGCCGGGCCGCCACGTCGAAGCGCAGGGGATCGAGCCCGAGCACGCGCACCTGCCCCTCGTCGGGCCGCTCGACGCCGACCATGCAGCGGAGCGCGGTCGACTTACCCGCCCCGTTGCGTCCCAAGAGGCCCAGCACGCAGCCGCGCGGCACCTGCAGGCTCATGCCCCGCAGCGCCGGCTGATCGCCGAAGGTGCGGCTGACGTTCGAGAACTCCACGCTGACGTCGCTCATCGCTCTTTCCTTTCCAAGCCGTCCTGCTTCGGTCCCACCTCGCGCCACTCGCTCTCGACCGCGCGCACCGTGTGCGCCAGCGTGAGCCCGGCCTGGGCCGCCTCGAGGACCAGCCGCCGCGCGGCCGCGCTCACCCCCGGCGGAAGCTTCCCGCGCTCGTCGCGGACCTCCTCGCGCGGCGACAGCACGAAGACGCCCAGCCCACGGCGCATCTCGACCACGCCGTCTCGCTCGAGCTCGCCGTAGGCCTTGCCCACCGTCAGCGGGTTGATCCCCAGCGTCAGCGCCAGATCGCGCACAGACGGCAGCTTCTCGCCCGCGCCGAGGCGGCCGGCCACGACCATCCGGCGCACCTGCTCCATGATCTGCCGGTAGACCGGCAGGCCGGAGCTGGGGTCGATGGGCAAGAACATGAGCTAGTGATATAGATAACTATATCACTATGTCAAGCGTCTTCTCGCGTATGGTCTGGCCCGTGTCGACCGCCGCGCGAGTGCTGGCCTTCATCAAGCTCGGACGCCCCGTGTTCCTCGTGGGCGGCTTCGTCCTCTATGGCCTCGGCGCCGCGCTGGCGGCGTACGCAGGCGCGGAGCTCGATTGGCCGCGGTACCTGTGGGGGCAGCTGGCCGTCACGGCGATCCAGCTCGCGACGCACTACTCGAACGACTACTTCGATCTCGGCGCCGACCGTCTCAATCAGACGCCCACGCGCTGGTCTGGCGGCAGTCGCGTGCTGGTCGACGGCGCGCTGCCGCGCAAGGTCGCGCTCGCCACGGCGGGCGTCCTCACGGCGATCGCGCTCGGCGCCGTCGCGAAGTTCTCGACGCCGTACTTCCCGCACTCGGTGGCGCCGGGCGTGCTGCTCATGATCGCGCTCTCCTGGTCGTACAGCGCGCCGCCGCTGCGCCTGTGCGCGAGCGGCCTGGGCGAGCTCACGACGGCCGCGGTCGTGACGTTTCTCGTGCCGTGGCTCGGCTTCGTCTTGCAGATGGGCATCACGTGGCCGTTCATGCCGCTCGCGGTTCTCCCGCTGTGCGCGTTCCAGTTCGCGATGCTGCTGGCCATCGAATTCCCCGACGCCGCGGGCGACGCGCTCGCGCGCAAGCGCACGCTGGTCGTGCTGCTGGGCGGCGCCTGGGCGGCGCGCCTCTATGTCCTGAGCGTGTGCGCGGCGTACCTCTCGCTGCCGCTGCTCGTGCACTACGGGCTGCCGCCGCGCCTCGCGTTCGCGGTCTTCGCGACGTCGCCCCTGGCGGCGTGGCAGGTGACGCGCGTCGCTGGCGGCGCGTGGCGCGAGCCCGATCGCTGGGAGAGCGTCGGCTTCTGGTCGGTGGCGCTGCTCGTCTCGACGTCGGCGGTCATGTTGCTGGCGGCCGTCACGGGCCATCTGCGCTAGCGATCAGCGCGTCGAATCGTGGACGCCGCGTCGGGGATTCGGGGCGCCAATCTCGGCGCCCCGCACGCGACCGGAGCCGGTCACCTCGAGACCGCTGACGGCATCGGCCGGCAGGCTGGCCTGGCCATCATGACGCTAATTGCGGCCGTACTCGCCCGTGCGGACCGAGACCAAGCGCCCGCGAACGAACTTCGCGTAGAGGATGAGCCGGTCGTTGCCGAAGTCGTACTTCCACTCGGAATACTCGACGGGGACGGACCGCTCGATCTTGTGGCCGTTCTCCCAGACCGACTCCGTTCGCGTCTCCGTCCAGGTGCGGACCGCGTCGGGATCGCCGCACTTGCCGGCGACGTCATCCTCGGTCTCGCCGTTTCGGACCAGCCGGCTGCCGCAGCGAAAGCCGCCGTCGGCGCGGGCCGGAAGCGAGACGAGCAGCATCGTGGCGGCCGTCCCGACGGCAGCGAGGAACGTGAACCATCGACCGAAAGTTGGACGCAGTGCGCGCATGACCCTCAGACAGCCTCCCGGGATGAATTATTCACGTCTTCGACGAATCGGCGAACCGCGTCGACGGCCGAGTACTCGAGGTCTTGCTGGAGCGCGGGCGTGCGCTTGACGCTGGGGAGCTCGATCGAGTGGTTCGCGTCCTGAGCGACGTAGATCCAGCTCGGAGCGGTCATGCGGGCCCGTACGTCCTGGAGCTTGGGGAGAGGGCAGAGGTCGTCGTGGGTGCCCTGGACGAAGAGGATCGGGGTGCGCAGGGCGACCAGCACCTCGTCGCGCAGCTTGCCGCTGGCCCCGGAGACGAGGGGATATCCGATGCAGACGAGCCCGTCGACCTTCTCCTCCAGCGAGAGGTGGCAGCCCACGCGCGAGCCCATCGACTTGCCCGCCAGGAAGATCGGCGCGCCGCCCGCCTGGGCGCGGACCTTCTCCAGGACGGCCCGGTGCGCCTCGACGAGCGCGGGCATGCGGTCGGGCATCTTGCGGCGCGCTTGCATGTACGGGTAGTCGAACGGGACGACGTGGCCGATCGTCTGGAGGTACTCGCGCCAGCGGCGCATCCACGGCGACGTCGAGGGCGCTCCCGCGCCGTGAGCGAAGACGAACCAGGGCCGGGGGGACGGCATGTCCCGCACTATATCCCGGCGGCGACGCCCAGCAGCCCCTGCATGACGCGGGGGCTCGCGCGCATGAGCCGCAGCGTGGCGCGCGCGAGCGCGGGGCGGCGCACGAGCGCGAGCAGGCCGTCGGTGAGCAGCGCGGGCGCGCGCAGGAGCCGGCGGCGGTCCCTGTCGAAGCGGCGGAGCGCGGCGTCCGCCTCCCCTTGGCCCAGCGCGCGCGGCACGATCGCGGCCAGGCGCTCGGCCGTCACCAGCGCGTGACAGAGGCCGCCCGCGGTCAGCGGATCGGTGGCGCGCGCGGCGTCGCCCAGCAGGACGGCGCCCGGCGCGAAGCCCGCGCGCGCGCGTCCCGTGACCGGCGCGCGGCCTGCGACGTCGGTCAGCCGCTCGGCGCCGTCGAGCAGCGCGGCGAGGCGCGGCGTCTCTGCGATCCACCGCGCCATCGTGCCGCGCGCCTGGCCCCCCAGCGCGGAGGACCCCGAGAGCGCGGCGACCAGCACCTCGCGCTCGGGCAGCGGCGCGACGTAGATCTCGTATTTCCCGGCGACGAAGATCTCGACGTGGTCGGGCGCGATCTGCCCGGCGGCCAGTCGAAAGTGCGCGCGCAGTCCCACGCGCGCAGCGGACGAAGCACGCGCGCGCGCGTCGAGACCCAGCGAGCGGCGCACGCGCGAGCCCAAGCCGTCGGCGCCGACGACGAGCCCGGCCCGCCGCAGGTCGCCGCCCACGCGCAGGCCCACGGCCCGGCCACGCTCGACGACCGCGCCCTCGACGGCGGCGTCCTCGAACACGCGGACGCCCGGCGTCGCGCGCGCGGCCGTGACGAGCGCGGCGTCCAGGCGCAGCCGCCGCTGCGCGAGCATCGTCGCGGGCGCGCCGTCGATCGGCGGGAACCGGCTCTCGGCGGCGAGGCCCCAGCCGTGGTAACGCACGCCCAGCACGCGCGTGCCGCCCACGGCGTCCAGCAGGCCCAACCGCCCGAGGACGGCGACGCCCGCGGGCATGATCCCCTCGCCGCAGGGTTTCTCGCGCGGGAAAGTCCGCGCGTCGTAGAGCTCGACCGAGAGCCCGGCGCGCCCGAGCATGATCGCGAGCGAAGCGCCCGCCGGGCCCGCGCCCGCGATCAGGACGTCGGCCATGTCGGCGTCGACGCCGAGCTCGGAGTCGGCTGGCTCCGGGCGCGGCCCCAGCTCGGGATGAAGCGCGGCTTTCCACCCATGGCCGCACGGTACACCTCGTCGCTCGACAGGACGGCCTCCTCGGCTCGCAGGCGGCTGCGCAGGACGGCCGCGTGCAGTCCCGCGCCGACGAGCGCCGTGATCCAGGCCGTGTGCACGAGCGGCAGCGCGAGGAGCTCGACGAAGACGGCGACGTAGTTCGGGTGGCGCACGAAGCGGTACGGACCGCTCGTGACGACGCCCAGCGAGAGCGAGCCCATGACCTGCACGTTCCAGTGCAGGCCCAGCGTCGCGATCACCCACCAGCGCAGCACGTTCGCCAGCACGAAGACGACGAACGCAGGCGCGGCCAGCGCGGGGATGAACGGGCGCTCGAGCGCGACGACCTCGACGGCGCTCGCGACGAGGACGCCGGTGTGCAGCGCCACCATCGCCGGGAAGCCCGGGTCGGCCGCGCGCCCGGCCCCGCGCGCCGCGAGCGCGCGCTGGTGACGCCGCGAGATCCTCATCTCGAGGAGGCGCCCCGCGCCCACGGCCGCGAGCAGGGCCAAGTAGGACCAGAAGGCGAGCTCCGACGCGCGCATCGTCACGTCGCCTCGAGCAGCAGCAGATCCACCGTGAGCCCCGGCCCGAAAGCCGCCAGCACGCCGCGCTGCCCCTCGCGGGCCGGCCGCTCGGTCTCGTGGCGATCCAGCACGAACAGCACCGACGCGCTCGACTGGTTGCCGTAGTCCCGCAAGACCTCCCACGAGGGCCGGGTGTCTTCGCGCGAGAGGTGCAGCTCCTCTTCGACGACGCCCAGGATCTTGGGCCCGCCCGGGTGCACGACGAAGAACGAGAGATCGTCGCGCGACAGCCCGCGCCGCGCCGTGAGGTCGCGCACCAGCGTCCCCACCTCCTTCTTCAAGAGCAGCGGCAGCTCTCGCGAGATCACGCTGTGGAAGCCGTCGTCGCGCAGATCGAAGCCCAGCGCGTCGGTCGTGCTTGGGAACAGGTGCGATCCGGTCTCGAGCACGCGCAGGCGCCGCTTCCCGCCGCGATCGGCGGCGGCGCTGCCCGCGAGCACGACGGCGGCCGCGCCGTCGCCGAACAGCGCCGTGGCGACCAGGTTCGCCGCCGAAACGTCGTGGTGCTGCAGCGACAGGCTGGGCAGCTCGACGGCGACCACCAGCGCGCGCGCCGCGGGGAACGCGCGCAGAAAGTCGTGAGCGCGCCCGAGGGCAGCCGCGCCGGCCGCGCACCCGAGCTCGGTGATGGGCAGCCGCCGCACGTCGCGCCGGAACCCGAGCTCGCCCGCGAGGTACGCGTCGAGCGAAGGAATGAGCACGCCCGTGCACGAGACGGTGATGATGAGATCGATCTCGTCGGCGCGCGCCTGGGCCGCGGCGAGGGCGCGCGCCGTCACCTCGCGCCCGAGCGCGATGGCGTGCGTGCGGTAGAGCGCCATGCTCTCGCCCAGCGAGCGCGGCCGGCCGAAGTCGCCGATCGGGTAGACGCTGCGCCGCCTCTCGACCGCCGTGTGATCGAACAGCGCCAGCGCGGCGTCCATGCGGCGCGCGGGGAGCGGCAGGAGCCCGCGCAGCCGCTCCTTGACCTCCGCCTGCGTCGCGCCGTGAGGCGGCACGGCCGTGGCGGTGGCGACGATGGCTGGGTCGGATTCCATGGGGCAGAACCTTGGGCCCATCACCGCCCGCGCACAAGGCACCCGGTGGAGGGTGCGCCCCACGGCTGGGGCGCGCGCGACGCGCGCAGCGGGGGGGGGGGCAGGACGCTGCGAAGGGGCCGACGGGGGGTTATCCACCCGGGTCCGATCCGCTAGAGTGTGCGTCCCATGTCCCAACAAGAAGAGCTGGTGGACGCCGGCAAGCGGCTGCTCCTCAACAACTATCGCCAAGCGCCCGTCGTCATGACGCGCGGCGAAGGCTGCGCGCTGTGGGACGTCGCGGGCCGCCGTTACCTCGACATGACGGCCGGCGTCGCGGTCTGCGTGCTGGGCCACGGTGACGTGGGCCTCGCCGACGCGATCGGGGCCCAGGCGCGCCGCCTCGTGCACGCGTCCAACCTCTATTACCTCGAGAACCAGCTGCGCCTCGCCGAGGCGCTGTCGCGCCGCGCGTTCAAGGGCCGCGCCTTCTTCTGCAATTCGGGCACCGAGGCGAACGAGGCCGCGCTCAAGATCGCGCGCCGCTACCAAGCGGTCGCGAAGGGGAAGCCCGAGCGCACCGAGCTGGTCGCCTTCGAGAACAGCTTCCACGGCCGCACCATGGGCGCGCTGTCCGTCACGGGCCAGGCGAAGTACCGCGCGAACTTCGGGCCGCTGGTCGAGCCCGTGCGCTTTCTTCCGTTCGGAGACGCGGCCGCGCTGCGCGGCGCGATCACCGACAAGACCTGCGCCGTCATCGTCGAGCCCGTACAGGCCGAAGGCGGCATCATCCTGCCGCCGCCCGGTTACCTGCAAGAGCTGCGGCGGGTCTGCTCGGAGACGGGCACCGTGCTGATCTTCGACGAGGTGCAGACGGGCGTGGGACGCACGGGCACCTTCTACGCGTTCGAGAACGAGGGCGTCGTGCCGGACGTCGTGACGCTGGCCAAGGGCCTGGGCGGCGGCGTGCCGATCGGCGCGATGCTCGCGAATGAAGAGGTGGGGCGCGGCTTCGAGCCGGGAACGCACGCCTCCACCTTCGGCGGCAACCCGCTGGCGACGGCCGCGGCGCTGTACGTCCAGCAGGCGATCGATCAGATGGGTCTGCTCGAGCGCTGCCGCGACGTGGGCGCGCACCTCAGCTCGTCGCTGGCGCGCCTGGCCGAGCGGCGCAAGCCGCGCACGCGCGGCGCGCGGGGCCGCGGGCTCCTGCAGGGCCTCGTCCTCGACGGCGAGGCGGCGCCCGTCGTCGCCAAGTGCGCCGAGCGCGGGCTGCTCGTGTCCGTCGCCGGCGGCAACGTCGTGCGCGTCGCGCCGCCGCTCATCGCCACGAAGGCGCAGATCGACGAGGCCGTGCAGATCCTCGACGCCGCGCTCGCGGACGCGTGAACGCCATGGAACGCCGCAAAGACTTCCTCAGCTTCTGGGACCTGCCCGACGGGGGCATCGAAGCGCTGATTCGCCGCGCCGAAGAGCTGCGCCTTTTGCGCCAGCTGCGCGAGCCGCACGCGACGCGGCCGGGGCGCGTCCTCGGCATGGTGTTCGAGAAGGCGTCGACGCGCACGCGCGCCAGCTTCGAGATCGCGATGTTCGAGCTGGGCGGCCACGCGCTTTACCTGGGCACGCAGGGCTCGCAGCTCGGGCGCGGCGAGCCGATCCGCGACACGGCGCGCGTGCTGTCGGGCTATTGCCACGGCATCATGGTGCGGACGTTCGGGCAGGATCGCGCCGCCGAGATGGCGCAGTACGCGAGCGTGCCCGTCATCAACGGCCTCACCGATCTGCTGCACCCGTGTCAGGTCCTCGCCGATCTGCAGACGGTGGCGCAGCGGTTCCTGGCGAAGGGCCAAGGGGACGTCGGCCAGGCGCTGCGCGCCGTGAAGTACGCCTGGATCGGCGACGGCAACAACATGGCGAACTCGTGGATCGAGGCGGCCGGCATCCTGGGCCTCGACCTGGCCCTCGCGTGCCCGCCCGGCTTCGAGCCCGACAACGCCGTGTACGAGAGGGCGCGCGCCACCGAGCGCGGGCGCATCACGATCGTGCGCGACCCGCAGGAGGCCGTCGCCGGCCGTCACGTCGTCTCGACCGACGTCTTCGCGTCGATGGGGCAGGAGAGCGAGGCCGACTCGCGTCGCCGCGCCTTCGCCGGCTACTGCATCGACAGCGCGCTCATGGCGCGCGCGGCGTCCGATGCGATCGTGCTGCACTGCCTGCCCGCGCACCGCGACGAGGAGATCACCGACGACGTGATCGAGGGGCCGCAGAGCGCCGTGTGGCAGCAGGCCGAGAACCGCCTGCACGCGCAGAAGGCGCTGCTCGAGGCGCTGATCCCCTAGCTTTGTGAGTCGCCATACCTTCTCAAGACGGGATGTCAGCCTGCCGACATCATTGACGAGGCCCGGCACGAGCCATGTCCACGAAGAAGCGCGGCTTTTACACCAGCCTCATCGAGGCGGCGGATGCGGATGACACCGTCCACTCGGGTGACGACTTGGTAGAGGACATGACGCCGACCTCGAACCGGACGGCGGGGCCGATCCCGACGGTCGCCGACGAGGACCTCGATCAGAACGAGCGCATCACGTCCGACCACTCGGGGCGTCTCGACACGCTGCGCACGGCGGAGATCAACCTCGAGCGCGATCGACGGGATACGCTGTCGTCGCCCATCTCGGCCCTCATCGCGAAGTCGATGCAGGAGGTCTCGGAGATCCCGAGCCGCGATCCGGCGGCGCCGCGCCCCGAGGGGCACGAGCTCACGCGCCGCGTGGGCGACTCGGATCGCGCGCCCACGCCGCGCGACGCGAGCCGCGGGCACCGCGTCGATCTCCCGAGCGATCCGAACGCGCGGCCACGCATGCGCGCGGCGCACCTCGTGGATCAGGCGCGCGCGCTGATGCAGGCGGGCGCGCTCGCGGGCGCCGTGGTCGCGGCGGAGCAGGCGCTCGACGAGGCCGAGCGCGCCGCGCCGCCCGGCATCGCCGAGGTGATCGAGCCGGCGCGGCCGCTGTTCGCCCAGGTGTTCTCCGCGTACGTCGGGCCGCTGGACGAGGTGCCCGTCATGGCCAAGCGCCTCCAGGACATCTCGCCGCTGGGGCTCGACGATCGCCGCCGCGCCTTCCTGAGCCAGGTCGACGGCGTGCGCTCGCTCGCACAGATCTTCGACGCCGCCCGCTTGCACGCCTCCGGCACCTCGGAAGGCCTGCGCATCGCCGCGTCGCTCCTGCGCGCGGGCATCATTCGCGTCGTCTGAACCGCGGGGGGCTCTCCGCCCTCAAGAGAACGCGGCGCGCCGCCGATGACCCGGGGGATGTCTCAAGGGACGGGAGCCTCGACACAGGCGGCGGCAGGCGCGCAGGACGAGCCGAAAGCCAAGGTGCTCGTCGTCGATGACGAACCGGTGACGGCGCGCAGCTACGCCCGGGCGCTCACGGCGGCGGGCTTTCGGGTCACGATCGCGAACGACGGTCGCGAGGCCGCCGATGTCGCCAAGTCGCAAGGCTTCGACGTCATCGTGAGCGACATCGCGATGCCGGACATGGACGGCCTCGCGCTCTTGCGCGCGATCCGCCAGTCGGATCTCGACGTGCCCATGGTCTTCATGACGGGCAGCCCGGCCATCGAGAGCGCCGTGCAGGCCATCGAGTACGGCGCGTTCCGCTACCTGCTGAAGCCCGTCGCGCCCGCGGCGCTGCTCGACGTCGTCGAGCGCGCGGCGCGCGTGCACCGGCTCGCGAAGGTGCGGCGCGAGGCCATGCTCGTGCGCGAGCTCGACGGCAAGCCCATCGGCGACCGGGCGGGCCTCGAGGCGCGCTTCGCCTCGGCGCTGGAGAAGATGTGGGTCGCGGCGCAGCCCATCGTGACGTGGAGCGGGCGGCAGATCTTCGCGTACGAGACGCTGCTGCGCACGGACGAGCCCTCGCTGCGCAGCCCGCTGGACTTCTTCGACGCCGCCGAGCGGCTGGGCCGCGCGCCCGAGCTCGGCCGCATCATCCGGCAGCGCGTCGCCAAGCAGATGAAGGACACGAAGGCCGACGTCTTCGTGAACCTGCACCCGTCGGACCTCGAGGATCCCGAGCTCTACGCCGAGGACGGCGCGCTCACGCCGTACGCGAAGCAGGTGGTGCTGGAGATCACCGAGCGCGCGGCGCTGGATCGCATCCACGAGCTGCAGCAGCGCGTGACGCGCCTGCGCGCCCTCGGCTACCGCATCGCCATCGACGACCTCGGCGCCGGTTACGCCGGCCTCACCAGCTTCGCGCAGCTCGAGCCCGAGGTGGTGAAGGTCGACATGTCGCTGGTGCGCGGGATCGACAGCTCGGCCGTGAAGCAGAAGCTGGTGCGATCGATCATCGCGCTCTGCACCGAGCTCGGCATTCACCTCATCGCCGAGGGCATCGAGACGCCCGCCGAGCGCGACACGCTGGTGACCCTGGGCGGCGATCTCTGCCAGGGCTACCTGTTCGCGCGCCCCGACCGCGGCTTCCCCACGCCTAAGTTTTAGGCCGGCGTCCGAAGCTGGGCATCAGCGGCTCGCCTCTTTCCTCGGCGCGCAGCGCGAGCACGAGCAGCGCGACCAGCGCCGCGACGACCAGCGTGCGCCACTGCGACAGCGCGGGGTGACCGAGGTGCCGGACCAGCCGGCGTGGCTGGATGAACACGACGCCCAGCGCGACCAGCGCCCAGGGCAGGCGCCGCCGGCCGCTCGCGTGGCGCGCCACGGCGGCGACGAGCGGGACGATGAGCACGTACGCCGAGTCCTGGTTGAAGAGGAAGAGCAGCGTGAGGCCAACGATGAGGGCGAAGCGATCTTCCTCGCGAGCGATCCGGTCACGCATCCGCCACACCAGGGCCGTGAGCGCGAGGCCCACGAGCTCGAGCCCGGGCGCGTGCACGCCCAGCACCCAAAGGAGGCTACGGACGCCGATGCTCGACTCGCTGCCGGGCAGGTTCGCCCACCACGTCCCGTGGGTCTCGATCCGCTGGACGTACGAAGCCACGAGCCCTCGAGGCCCGAAGGAGACGAGCTCGGGCACCGAGAGGCCGAGGCCGACGAGCGCCGCGATGCCGAGCTCGCGCCACGCGCCGTCGAGCGCCAGGTAGAAGAACACGAGCAGCGAAAGCTGCGGCTTGATGGCCGCCAGCACGAGCCCGACGATCGTGACGGCGCGGCGCTCGTGAAGGCGCCCGGCGAGCACGAGCAGGAGGCCGCACGCCGCGATGAGCGCGGGCTGCCCCAGCCACAGGTCGTGGCTGGTCACGGGGTTCGCCACGAACAGCGCGGGAAAGAGCGCCGCGAAGAGCCACGGCGCGACTGCGGACTCCCGGGCGAGGTCGCGCACGATTCGCGCGGACACCGCGATGCAGGCGAGCAGCAGGAGCACCCACGCGGCCTGGCCCCACACGCGCGGCGCCGCGGCGAACGGCGCCATCAGCGTCGTCAGGTGCGGCGGGTAAGAGTAGGGCGAGGCGGGATCGACGCCGGGCGCGAGTCGGCGCATGTACGGCTCGAACTCCGAGGGGACATACGCGTTGGCGCCTTCCAGCAGCGCGCGCCCCGCGGCGGATACGATCGTGTAGTCGAGGAGGTACCCGTGGGCGAGGTCGTGGCCGCCGCGGCCCACGCCGGCCATGGCGGTCAGCACGAGGAAGACCGCCGCCGCGGCCATCGGCAGCCACGGGCGCGCCGGAGGACGAGGCGCGGGAGCTTCGCCGGCGGGGCTCTTGCCCGGAGACACCTCGGTGGTCGACACGGTCCTCAGCGCAACGAGCTCACGAGGCGCTCGACCTCGCCGCGGGTCGAAGACAGGTCGGCGTCGTTGTCGATGAGGTGCGTCGCGAGGCGCACCTTCGCGGCCAGCGGCAGCTGCGCGCCGATGCGGGCCCGCGCCTCGGCCTCGGTGAGATCGCCGCGGGCCAGCACGCGGGCGAGCTGGGTCTCGGGCGACGCGGTCACGACGACCAGGCCGTCGAAATCCTTGTAGCGCCCGCTCTCGACCAGCAGCGACGCCTCGTAGAACGCCAGCGTCTCCCCTCGGTCGGCCAGCGCCGCGAGCCGCTCGCCCGCGAGGGCCTGGATGCGCGGGTGCATGATGGCCTCGAGGCGCAGGCGCTGGGCGGGATCCGCGAAGACGATCGCCGCGAGCCGCTTGCGGTCGACGCGGCCGTCGGGGCCGATGGCGGCCGGCCACGCGGCGGCGACCTCCGCGAGGGCGGGGCGGCCCGGCTCGACGACGTCACGCGCCAGCTGATCGGCGTCCAGCACGGGGACGCCCAGCTCGGCGATGAGCCGCGCCACCGTCGATTTGCCGGAGCCGATGCCGCCGGTCAGGCCCAGCACCTTGAGGCCGCGAACCACGGCTCCGATGCTAACCTACGCGGCCGTGCCCCGCGACAAGTTCCCCCCGCCCCCCGAGGTGCGCGACGCCGTGTTCATCGCCGAGGCGCGCGACGCCCACAGCCTGCCGGCGCCCGGCCCGGCCGAGATCGCCATTGCCGGGCGATCGAACGTGGGCAAATCGACGCTGCTGAACCGCCTGGCGGCGCGCAAGGGCCTGGCGCGCACGTCGCGCACGCCGGGGCGCACGCGCGGCATCGTCCTGTTCCAGCTGGCGCTGGGCAAAGGGGCGCCCGTGACGGCGCTGCGCCTGGCCGACCTGCCGGGCTACGGCTACGCGAAGGTGGCGCGCACCGAGCGTGACTCGTGGCAGCCGCTCATCGAGGGTTACACGCGCGGGCGCGCGACGCTGGCGCTCTTCGTGGTGCTGGTGGACGCGCGCCGCGGCGTCGAGGACGAGGAGCGCCAGCTTTACGAGTGGCTGGGCACCGAGAACGTGCCCGCGCAGATCGTCTTCACGAAGGTCGACAAGCTGTCGGCCAGCGAACGCGGCGTGCTGCGCGACCGCGCCCGGCAGCTCTTCGGGGGACGGCCGGGCGCGCGCCGGGCCGCGCCGCTCCTGGTCTCGGCCGACACGGGCGAGGGCATCCCCGAGCTGTGGGCCGCGATCCTGTCGGCGGCCTCCGCCACGGACCCGTCCGCTGCGGCGGGACCAGGGCCCGCCTAGCGGTTCATGGCGCTCAGCAAGGTCCCCCAGCCGTTCACGATCGAGCCCATGACGGCGTCGGATCTCGACGCCGTGATGGAGATCGAGCGGCTCTGCTTCAAGTCGCCCTGGTCCCGCCAGGTCTTCCTCGAGGAGATGACGCGTGATTTCGCTCACCTGGACGTCGTGCGCGACGTCGAGACGGGCGGCGCGGTCGCGTTCGGGAACTACTGGCTGGTCGCCGACGAGGTTCACATCCTCAACATCGCGACCCACCCCGAGGCGCGGCGGGCCGGCCACGCCTCGCGCCTGCTGGCCCACATGGTCGATTTTGCCCGGCGCGAGATCTGCCGATACGTCACGCTCGAGGTACGTCGTTCGAATGCCGTCGCCCAGCGTCTCTACCGCCGGTTCGCCTTCCGCGCCGTCGGCGTGCGGCCGCACTACTATGCCGAGGATGATGAGGACGCGATCGTCATGCTGCTCGATCTCGGGTGACGCGCTCGTGCGTTGGGTCGCGCGCGGGCTCGTGGTCGTCGTGCTCGCCGGCCCGGCGGTTGCTCTGGCGGGGCCTCGTCCCGCGCCCATCCAGCGCGTCGAGACGCGCGAGCCCGCCATCGCGATCACGTTCGACGCGTGCGCGACGCGCAAACAGGGCTACGGGTTCGATCGGCGCGTGTACGAGATCGTCAAGGAGGGCGGCGTCCCAGCGACGATCTTCGTCTCGGGCCGCTGGGTCGAGACCCACCCGGCGGAGATGAAGGAGCTCGCTGCCGATCCGCTGGTCAGCTTCGGCGATCACACGTGGGACCACCCACACATGTCGCGCTTGCCCTCGGCGCGCATCGGCGAGGAGATCGACAAGACCGAAGCGGCGCTCGCGCGCTACGGCAAGAAGGGCGTCGCCTTTCGGCCGCCCTTCGGCGATCTCAGCGCGCGCGTCATCGACGTGGTCCGCGCGCACGGCCTGCCCACGGTGACCTGGGACGTCGTCTCGGCCGACCCGAGCAAGCGCACGACCAAGGCGGGCATGTTCCGCAACGTGATGAGCCGCGTGCGGCCGGGGTCGATCGTGATCTTTCACATCAACGGGCGCGGCTGGAAGACGGCCGAGGCGCTGCCCGAGATCCTGCGCGCCCTGCGCGGCAAGGGGCTGCGGTTCGTGCCCCTCGCCGACTTGCTCGCGCTCGCCCCCGCTTCGGCACCGCCGCTCGTGACCGCGAAAGGAACCGACCGATGAACATCATCCGTGCGACGCCCGCCATCGCGCGCGCGCAGGCCGTCTGGATCGTGGGCATCGAGCCGTGGCGTGGGCTCGGCTACTCGGCCGCGCCGCTCGGCCGCTACCTCGGCCGCATGGCCAAGGAGCGTGAGGTGTGGGTCGCGCGCGGCGCCGGCCGCGGCGCCGGGCCGCTGGGGCTCGCGGTCGTGCAGGACGGCTTTCTCCTGGGCGGGTTCGTGTCTCTGCTCGCCATTCGCCCGGAGGCGACCGGGCAGGGGGTCGGCCGCGCGCTCATGGAGCACGTCGAGGCGCGCGTGTTCGAGCGGCGGCCGTGGCTCTTCACGTCGTGCGACTCCGACAACAAGCGCGCGCTGTCCTTCTACAAGAAGCTCGGCTTTCAGCGCGTCGGAAGGCTGCCCGATCTCATCAAGCCGAAGCGCGTCGAGCTCCTGCTGCGCAAAGGCAGATAGCCGTCGCCGCGCGCCCGCCCGCGGGTGCTAAGCTCGGGTCGGATCTTATGGAGCTTTTTTACGGTCGAGCCTCGGGCAATTCGGCGCGCGCCATCTTCGCGCTCTTCGAAGCGGAGGCCGCGTGGGAGCCGCGCCTCGTCGATTGGCGCGCCGGCGCGAACCGCCGCGAGGAGTATCTGGCGCTGAACCCGATGGGGAAGATCCCCGTCCTCAAGGACGGCGACGTCGTCCTCTGGGAGTCGAACGCCATCAACTGGTACGTCGCGGAGAAGCACCCGGGCGCGCGCCTCGTGCCCGAGTCGCTGGCGCGCCGCGCGGCGGTGCAGCGCTGGCAGTTCTTTCAGGCCGGCCACGTCACGCCGGCCTGCTTCCCGATCATCCGCGCGACGAGCCCGCACATGCCTGAGTCGCTGCGCGTGCGCGAGGACTCGCCCATCGTCACGGCGGCGCGCCTCGAGCTCGCCCGCTACCTGCCCGTCCTCGAGACGGCGCTCGAAGGCCGCGAGTGGCTCGAGGGCGACTTCTCGCTGGCCGATCTCGCGTACGCACCGCACCTCTCGATGCTGGCCGACGGCGGCTTCGACTTCGCGCCGCACCCGGCGCTGCGCGCGTGGCTTTCGCGCCTGCTCGCGCGGCCGGCGTGGCGCAAGACCGCCGAGCTCGTCTGGGCGCGGGGCTGACGGCGCGCTACGCCTGGTCTTTCGGCGGCGGCGGCGCCCCGCGGCGCTTGCTCCGGTGCCGCGCGTTCGCCTCCTCGACGGAGTGCGACTGGCCGATGTCGCCGTCTTGCTTCGCCATCGCGGCGAGGCGTCGATAGAACTGGTGGAGCTTGACGAGATCGGCCTCGCTCAGACTTTCGACGTCGATGAGGCGGTTGCTCGCGCCGTTGATGGCCGCGACGATCTCGTTGAGCTTCAGGTGGACGGCGAGGGCGTCCTTGTTCTGCGAGCGCTGGATGAGGAACACCATGAGGAAGGTCACGATGGTGGTGCCCGTGTTGATGACGAGCTGCCAGGTGTCCGAGTAGTGGAAGAGCGGGCCGGTCACGAGCCACGAGGCGATGACCAGCACGGCGACCGCGAACGCCCACGAGCTGCCCGTCCACTCGGTGACGGCGCGCGACCAGCGCTCGAGCCGGCGACCGATCGCTGACCGTGGCATGCCTGGCCAGAACGGTGAGTGCCTCACGCGTCTCATCTAAACACCCTTTCGGGGGTTTCAAAGATTTCGAGGGCAGGTTTCGGCTACCATGGGGCCCCGCGCATGATCGGGCAACAGTTCGGTAACTACCGGGTGTTGTCGCTCCTCGGAGAGGGCGGCATGGGCGCGGTCTACTTGGCCGAGCACCCCGGCATCGGGCGTCGCGTGGCCGTCAAGGTGCTGCACAGGCAGTTCTCCGGCGACGAGCAGCTCCTCGGCCGCCTGCTGAACGAGGCGCGTGCCGCCAACGCCATCCGGCACCCGAACATCATCGAGATCCTCGACTCGGGCATGAGCGCGGACGGCACGCCCTATCTCGTGATGGAGCTGCTCGAGGGGGAGAGCCTGGGCCAGCGCCTGCGTCGCGCCGGGGCCCTCGCGATCGGCGAGGCCGTCGCCTTGACGCTGCAGACGGCCTCGGCCCTGGGCGCCGCGCACAAGAAGGGCATCGTTCACCGCGACCTCAAGCCGGACAACCTGTTCGTCGTGGGGGCGGCGGGAGGCGCCGCGGGGGAGCGCATCAAGGTGCTCGACTTCGGCATCGCCAAGCTGCAGATGCCCCAGCCTGGCGACTCGGTGAAGACGCGCACGGGCACGCTCATGGGCACGCCGATCTACATGTCGCCCGAGCAGTGCCGCGGCACGAAGACCGTCGACCACCGCAGCGACGTCTATTCGCTGGGGGTGATCTTCCACGAGATGCTCGTGGGCCGGCCTCCGTTCGTGTCGGAGGGGTTCGGCGAGCTGGTCAACATGCACCTCAACGTGCCGCCACCTTCGGCGCGCGCGGCGCGCCCCGAGGTGACCGAGCAGGTAGACGCGATCATCCTCAGGATGCTCGCGAAGAACCCCGAGGATCGGTACCCGGACATGGCGTCGCTCTCGGGCGCGCTGCGGCTGGCGGCGGGACCGCCGTTCTCGGCGCAGCGTTCGTCACCCGAACACACGCCCAGCGTGGCTGCGGGCGTCGACGCACGCGCGCCGGCGCGCGACCCGGCGCTCCGCGCGGGCGTCGGCGAGGAGACGTTGCACATGCGTTCGCGCGGCTGGGGCAAGATCGCCGGCGCTCTCGTCGGCGTCGCCGCGCTGGGCGCGGGCGCGTTCCTGATGCTGGGCGGCGCGCCGCCCGAGCGCGCCCCCGTGGCCGCCCAGCCGGCGGTCACGGCGGCGCCTGCAGCGCCCACGCCGCCGCCCGCGCCCGAGCCCGCGGCGAAGGCCACGGTCACCGTGCGGCTCGCGTCCGCGCCCGCGGGAGCCAGCGTCTTCGAAACCGAAGCCGGCTCGGCCGCCTCCCTCTTGGGCACGACGCCGCTCTCCGTGACGCGCGCGCGCGGCGCGGCGTTCAAGGTGCGCCTCGAGAAGGAGGGCTACGCCAGCGCCACGCGCGAGGTTCCCCTCGACGTGGACCAGTCGCTCGAGTTCGCGCTCGAGCGCAAGGCCGCCCCCCGCACGAAGATGACGGCCGCGCAGCGATCGCGAGCGAAGCGCGAGCCGGACGACGGTCCGGCGAAGCTCTAGCGCCCATGGAGACGACGGTTCCCGCGCCGGGCGCGACCGGGGAGGTGCCCTCGACCACGCTGGAGAGAGGTCACCGCATCGGGCGCTTCTTCGTGCTGTCGCGGCTAGGCCAGGGCGGGATGGGCGAGGTCTACGCCGCCTACGATCCCGAGCTCGATCGCAAGGTTGCCATCAAGCTCCTGAATCCGGGGCTCTCCCTCTCGGTCGACGAGCACGCGCTCCTGCTGCGCGAGGCGCAGGCCACCGCGAAGCTGCAGCACCCGAACGTCGTCGTCATCTACGACGTCGGGACGCACGACGAACGCGTCTTCATCGCGATGGAGCTCATCGAGGGCCAGACGCTGCGCGCTTGGATGCGAACGTTGCAGGCGTCGCCGCAGTCTTGGCGCGAGATCCTGAGGGTGTTCGTCGCGGCCGGTCGCGGCCTCGCGGCCGCGCACGACGCAGGGCTCGTGCACCGCGACTTCAAGCCGGACAACGTGATGGTGACGCCCGACGGCCGGGTGCGCGTGATGGACTTCGGGCTCGCGCGGGCGGCGAGCTCGCAGCCCGACGGGGCGCCCGACCTGTCGGAGTCGCGCCAGACCGTCGCGGACGACGAGCCCGCCGCGATGCCGTACCTCGAGGCCGATCTGACGGGCACGGGGATGCGCGTCGGCACGCCCGCGTACATGGCGCTCGAGCAGCTGATCCCCGGCGGGGAGATCGATGCGCGCGCAGATCAGTTCGCGTTCTGCGTCGCGCTCTACGAGGCGCTCTACGGCGAGCGCCCCTTCGGCAAAGGCAACGCGGGCCAGCTCACGCTGCGCGTCGGCGCGGGCGCGATCTCGCCGCCGCCTCCGGGCAGCGCGGTGCCGCTGTGGGTGCGCCGGATCGTGCTGCGCGGCCTGCGGGCGAGGCGCGAAGAGCGCTATCCGTCGATGGCGGAGCTGCTCGCGGCGTTGTCCGACGATCCGGCGGTCCGCCGGAGAAGGTGGCTGTCGCTCGCGGGGGTCGTCGCGCTGCTCGTCGTCGTCGCCGTGGGGGCGCGCCACGTGGGCGGGCCCAGCTCCCGCTGTGGCGGGGCGGCGAGCCAGCTCGCGGGCGTGTGGGAGCCGGGCGGCGCGCCGTCGCTACGCAAGGAGGGGATTCGCCGGGCCTTCCTCGCGACGGGGGCTCCCTACGCCGAGGCCGCCCTCGCGAGCGTGACGCGGCTCCTGGACGGGTACGCGACGCGCTGGGTTGCCGGCCACACGGACGCCTGCGAGGCGACCCACGTGCGTGGCGAACAGGCCACCGAGGTCCTCGACCTGCGCATGGATTGCTTGCGCGCCCGGCTGGGAAATCTCCGGGCGTTCACGGACGTGCTGGTGAGCGCCGACGTGAAGGTCGTGGAGAACGCCGTGAGCGCGGCGGCCGCCCTGCCCGACGTCGCCGAGTGCGCCGACGTCGCCGCGCTTCGCACGGTCGTCGCGCTGCCCACGGATCCCGCGAGGCGAGCGCGGGTCGCGCAGCTTCGGGGCGAGCTCGCCCGCTTCATCGCACTGCGCGACTCGGGGCAGTGCGCGCGGGCGTCGTCCGTCGCCGACTCGCTCATCGCCGGCGCCGACGCCACGGGGTACGACCCGCTGCGCGCCGAAGTCCTCGCGGCGACGGGGTACACGGGCGACGTGTGCTCCGACAGCGCCGTCGCGGTGGCGCGCCTCAAGGCGGCGTACAACGCCGCGGTGGCGGGCCGCAGCGACGCGACGGCTGCCGAGGCGGCCATCGAGGTGCCGGTCCTCCTCCGTCGGTTGGGCGACGTTTCGGGGGCGCGCGACTGGGTGGAGATTGCCCGCGCGGCGGTCAAGCGCTCGGGCGGCGGCGGCCGGCTCGAGTCCTGGTTCTTGCTGTCCGAAGCGGAGGTGAGAGCCACCATCGGGGACTACGCAGGCGCCGTGGAAGGGGCGCGCGCGAGCCTCGCCGTCAAGCGGCGCATCTTCGGCGCGCGGCATCCCGACACCATCATCTCGCTCGAGAATCTCGGCAACCTCCTCGGCGAGGCCAAGCGGTTCCGGGAGGCGGCCGAGATCGATGTCGAGGCGCTCGACGCCACGGGACAGCTGCTCGGGGCGTCGCATCCGAGAAATGGCGTCGTCGCGAGCAACCTCGGCGAAGCGTTGAACGGTCTCGGGCGGTACGCCGAGGCGCGCGCGCGGTTCGAGACGGCCATCGACGTCTTCCGCCGCGCGGGGAGCGACGCGTCGTTCGCGTCGTACCCGCAGACTGGGCTTGGCCGGGCGCTGCTCGCCGAGGGCCGCGGCGCCGACGCCGTCGCGCCGCTCGAGGCCGCGCTCGCGGTTCGCCTCGAGAAGCACCTCGCGCCCGGGCTCGTGGGCGAGACCCGGTTCGCGCTCGCCCGGGCCCTCTGGGCCCGTCCCGCCGAGCGCCCACGCGCGCTCGAGCTGGCCAAGGCGGCGCGCGAAGACTATCGAGGCGACGCGGAGGTGCGGGGCCAGATCGACGCCTGGTTGGCGGCGCCGGCTTCGCCGGCCGCGCGCTGACCTCGGCCGGCCGCCCTGGGGAATTCACCTTGGGGGCCTCACCGCACAGCATCCGACATTTCCTTCAGGGGGCCTTCAGATCGGCCGATGGGCTGAACGATCCATGCGACGTGTCGACGGGCGTTCAACCAGGGCCGCGAGATGGCGACGCCTCTCGCTCGCGGCGACCGCGCTCGCGGGCCTCACGTCGTCCCCGTCCGTGCGGGCCGCCGCGCCAGCCGATCAGCAGCGGACCCTGGCGGGCGCGGGCGCGCTCAAGCTGGTCGTGCGGGGGCAGGGGTGGGTGCGCGTGGCGCGCTCGTCGCTGATCGCGGCGGGGCTCGACGCGGGCGCCGACCCGGCGACGTTGCGGCTTTACGCGGACGGCGTCGAGCAGGCGATCGCCGTCACCGGCGGCGGCGCCGACGCCGCGATCGAGTTTTGGGGCGTGGGCCGCGACACGCCGTCGACGGACGCCCGCACGTATTGGCTCGTCGCGGGGCAGGCCGGCGGCGCGCGCATCTCCGTCGTGACGCCACCCGACGGCCAAGCGGCGCCGGCCAGCTTCGTGCGCGTCGCTTCGCTCGTCGAGCGAAACGTCTATCTGTCGTCGGTCCGAAATGGCGACGCGAGCAACTTCTACGGCGCGGCCGTGTCGACGACGCCGACGAAACGCACGATCGCCGTCCGCCACCTCGACCCGGCGGGCGCGGGCCAGTCCGTGCTGGCGGTGAGCCTGCAAGGCGTGACGGCGACGCCGCATGCGGTCGACGTCGCGCTGGGCGGCCGGCTGCTCGGCACGTGCGAGCTCGCGGCGCAGGAGGCGAAGACCTGCTCGTTCGCGGCGCCGGGCGTCGTCGAAGGCGACAACGAGGTGACCCTCACGGCGAAGGCCGCGGCGGACTACTCGGCCACGGCGAAGCTCGAGATCGACTACGCGCACGCGCTGGTCGCCGACGGCGACGCGCTGGCCCTCGCAGCTCCGGGCGCCTCGCGCCTCACGATCACCGGCTTCCCCGACGCGACCATCCGCGCCGTCGACGTCACGGACGCCGCGCATCCCGTCGAGCTCGCCGTCACCACGACGCCCGACGGCGCCGCGTACGCCGCGCGCCTCGACGTGCCCGCGGGCGGCACGCGAACCCTCTACGTCTTTTGCCGGTCGGCCGTGCGCGCCCCCGATGCGATCCTCCGCGATCAGCCGAGCGCGTACGGGGCCGCGGACATCGACGGCGAGCTCCTGATCCTGACGCACGCCTCGCTGAAGGCCGCCGTGACGCCCCTCGCGGCGCGGCGCGCGGCCGAGGGATGGAGCGTGCAGGTCGTCGATCTTCAGGACGTCTACGACGAGCGCGGCTTCGGCGACAAGTCGCCGGAGGCCGTGCGCGCGTTCATCGACGCCGCGCGCGGAGCGTGGAGAACGCCGCCGCGGTTCGTCTTGCTCGTGGGTGACGCCAGCTTCGATCCGCGCAACTTCCTGGGCAAAGGCGACTTCGACCTCGCGCCGACGAAGCTCGTCGACGCGGCGACGATGGAGACGGCGTCCGACGACTGGTTCGTCGACGACGACCTCGACGGCGTCCCCGAGATCGCGATCGGTCGGTTCGCGGCGCGCACGGCCGAGCAGGCGGCAGCCATCGTGCGCAAGACGCTGGGCTACGGCGGGCGCGCCGAGGCGACGCGCGGCGGCTTGTTCGTGTCCGACGTCGACGGCGTCGATCTCGACTTCGGGGCCGCGAGCGCCGCGGCCGCGGCGGCGTCGGGGCTCGCGCCCGCCGCGCTCTTCTCGCGGGCCGACGCGGGCGCCACGTCCGACGCGCTCGTCGCCAAGCTGAACGCGGGGCCTTTCCTCGTGAACTACGTCGGTCACGGCTCGGTCGAGGTCTGGGATCAACTTCTGACGAGCGCGCAGGCCTCCGCGCTCACCAACGCTCACCCGTCCATCTACGTGGTCATGAACTGCCTCAACGGCTTCTTCCACGACCTCTACACCACCAGCCTGGCCGAGGCGCTGCAGGCGGCGCCCGCCGGCGGGGCCGTCGCCGTGTGGGCTTCGTCGACGCTGGCGGAGTACGACCCACAGCCGGCGTACGACCAGGCGTTCCTGGCGGCCCTCGCGCGGACCTCGCTGGGTGAAGCCGCGCGGGGCGCGAAGGCGGCGGTCGCGGACCTCGACGCGCGCCGGAGCTGGATCCTGTTCGGTGATCCGACGCTGCTGGGCGCGCCGACGGGCCACGTCGACGCGGGGGCTCCCGACGGATCGAGCGGCGACGCCGGTGGCTCGCAAGCCGACGCCGCCGAGGGTGGCGCGGTCTCCGTCGACGCCGCCGACGCTGGCGCCGCCTCCGACGGCGCGGGCTCCGGGGACACCAGCGCGAACGACGTGGGCGCGACCGGGCAGGGCTCGGACGCCGCCGGCGCTCGCGACGCCGCGATGGCCGGCGGCGACGGCGCGCCGCTCCCGGCGTCCGGCGGCGGTTGTTCGATCGCGAGCGTCCCGTCGGGATGGGGCGCGGGCGGGCTGCTGTTGGCGCTCGTCGCGCTCGCGCGCCGGCGTTCGGTTCGCCGCCGCGCGCGCCTCGGCGCCTCGTGGCAGCTGGCGATCGTGCTGGGCGCGCTGATCACCGCCGCGCGCGCCGAGGCGGCGTTCAGCTATCGCATGGCGATCACGATCGATCGCACGCGCATCGGAACCAGCACGGGGCCCACGACGCTGTCCAGCTATCCGCTGCTGCTCGACCTCACCAGCACGAACTTGAAGACGGCGGGCAGCGGCGGCCACGTCCAGAACGCGAACGGCTACGACATCAGCTTCCAGGGCGCGGACTCGACGACCTGCGGCGGCCCGTCGACGTGCACGTTCAAGTACGAGATCGAGAGCTACGCGGCCTCGACCGGCCGTGTGATCGCCTGGGTGAACATCCCGGTGCTCAAGACGACGGCGAACACGGCCAACACGATCATCTACGTCATGTACGGCGACGCTTCGATCTCGTCGCCCACGCAGGACCAGAACGGCACGTGGAACTCGAGCTACCAGGGCGTCTGGCACCTCAACCAGGCGACCTCGCCGCAGACGGACTCGACGGCCACGCCGGCGAACGCGTCCTCGAACGGCACGCCGACGCCCGCGACGGCCACGGGGCTCATCGGCTCGGGCATGAGCACGAGCGGCACGACGGGGGCGGGGTACCTCGACTACAGGTCGATGAAGTTCGACTGGCTGTCGACGGACGCGTTCACGTACCAGGGCTGGTTCAAGACCACCGACGGGGCAGGGCCGCTGTTCTCTCAGCGCACCACGGGCGGCGGGCCGGTGCTGGACATCACCATCGGTTACAACGGTGCCACGACGAACACGAACAAGATGTCGGTTCTCGTGCGTGACGACGGGAATACGACCTATGCGCAGGTCAACGGGTCGGCCGCCGTCAACGACGACAGTTGGCATCACTTCGCGGTCACGCGCACGGGCGGCACGATCGAGGTCTACGTCGACGGCACGTCGATAGGCTCGGCGACGAACACGGGCGCGAGCGGCAACATCACGACGAGCGGCTCGGGGAACTTCCAGAACATCGGCCGCGAGGGGCTCTGGGTTCCGAGCTACGGCACCGCCGATCAGCAATACCTCGCCGGCACCTTCGACGAGTTCCGCATCTCGAAGGCGTTGCTCTCCGCCGCCTGGATCAAGACCGACTACAACACGCAGGGCGCGCCCGCCTCCACGTTCTCGCTGGGCGGGGAGCTGCTCGCTTCGTGCGGCGACGGCACCGTGATCGCGGGCGAGGCTTGCGACGACGGCAACATCGTCAGCGGCGACGGTTGCAGCCCTTCGTGCACGGTCGAGGCTGGCTACGGCTGCACCGGCACGATGCCCAGCGTCTGCTCGACGACCTGCGGTGACGGCGTCGTCGCCGGAGCGGAGGAGTGCGACGACAGCGGGACGATGAACGGCGACGGGTGCAGCAGCACCTGCACCGTCGAGAGCCTGTATCACTGCGCGGGCTCGCCCAGCACCTGCACCTTCGCGCAGTTCGCGTACTACAAGACGATCACGATCGACCGCATGCAGGTGGGCACGGCCTCGGCGCCCACGACCCTCTCCAACTACCCGATGCTCATCAGCGTGACGGACACGAGCCTCAAGAGCGTCGCGAACGGCGGTCGCGTCCGCAGCGCCAACGGATACGACATCATCTTCCGCGGCGACATGACGACGTGCGGTGTCCTCGCCTGCACGTTCTCCCACCAGATCGAGACGTATGATCCCACGACGGGCTCGCTCGTCGCGTGGGTCAACATCCCCATCCTCAACACCCAGACGAGCTCGTCGAACACGTCCTTCAGCATGCTCTTCGGCAACCAGGCGATCTCCACGTCGACCGAGCTCGCGTCGACGTGGGACTCGTCGTTCAAGGGCGTCTGGCACCTCGGCCAGGACCCGACGGGCGCGGCGCCGCAGATGACCGACGGGACGTCGTACGGGAACAACGGCACGGCGACCGGCGTGACGACCGCCACCGGGCGCGTGGGCGCGGGCGTCGCCATGGACGGCTCGACCAGCTACATCGCCGTCAACTCGGGCACGTCCCTCGACACGGCCGCCTCGGGCTCGTTCACGTACTCGGGCTGGGTGAAGACGGCCGACACCTTCGGCGCGATCTTTTCGCTGCGTTCGAGCGCGAACTCCAACCAGGTCATCGACGTCATGGTCGGCATGGACGGCAAGAGCACGGGCTCCGGTCAGCTGATGGCGCTCCTGCGCGATGACTCGGGCGGCGGTCTCGCCGACGTCGTCGCCTCGGGCACGTTCAACGACGGCAACTGGCACATGTTCACGCTGACCCACTCCGGAACGTCGATGCAGCTCTACCTCGACAAGACCTCGGCGGGGACCGCGACCACGTCGTCCGGCTCGTTCACGATGGACACCCGCAACATGGGTCGAGAAGGCCGCTGGGTCCAGGACTCGTACACCATGGCCTCGAACGAATACCTGTCGGGCACGCTGGACGAGTTTCGTGCGTCCAGCACCGTCCGCTCGATCGATTGGATCACGACCGACTACAACTGCCAGAGCGCGAGCTGCCTCACGGGGTACGTGACGGGCTCGGCCGGCGAGGTGGCCACGAACGTCAAGACCGGCGTGACGCTGCTGTCGTTCGCGGCGGCGTCTTCGTGCGCCGACACCGTCCTCGCCTGGCGCACGGGGTTCGAGGCGAGCGTGCTGGGGTGGAACGTCTTCCGCGAGACGGACGGAACGCGCGTGCAGCTCAACGCCGAGCTCCTGCCGGGGGCGGCGTTCACGGGCGGCGCGGGACAGGACCATCAGCTCGTCGACGCGGGTGCGCTCGTCTCGGGCCGGCGGTACTGGCTGGAAGAGGTCGATCTCGATCTGACCTCCCACTGGTTCGGACCGGTGTCGCCCACGGGGGGCTGCGCCTCGTCGCCGTTCGTCGCGGCGCCGGGCGGGCCCGCTCCCGTGGCCGGCGGCGCGGCGTCCGCCGAACCCGGCGCTCCCCAGGCGGGCGGGTGCGCCGTCGCCGGCGGCGTCGCGGGCGGCGCGGCGTCCGGGCTCGCGCTCGCGCTGCTGGTCTTGAGCGCGCGTCGGAGGCGCCGGTCGTGAGCACGCTTCGCCGCGCGGACGGATACGTGAGCCGCAGGGTCGGTGACGAGATCGTCATCGTGCCCGTGCGGGCGGGCGTCGCGAACCTCGAGGCGATCTTCACCATGAACGCCGTGGGGGCGGAGATCTGGGGCCGGCTCGACGGCAAGACCGAGGCCGCGGCGATCGCCGCGGCCGTCGCGGCCGAGTACGACGTGCCGGCGGGCCAGGCCGCCGACGACGTCCGTGACTTTCTGTCCGTGCTCGCGGCCAAGGGCCTCGTCGTGCAAGGAGGAGCGGAGCGATGATGAAGACCGAGACGCTGAGCTACGGCGCCTGGAGCTCGGGCATTCACGGCCGCGCCCGCGGCCGCCGACTGCCCATCAACGCCACGCTCGAGGTCACCCATCGGTGCCCGCTCGCGTGCGCCCATTGCTACAACAACCTCCCCGTCGGTGATCGCGACGCGCGCGCGAGAGAGCTGTCGACCGACGAGCTCCGCAGTGTCATCGACGGGCTGGCCGACGCGGGCGCGCTGTGGCTGCTCTTCACGGGCGGCGAGATCTTCGCGCGCGCGGACTTCCTCGAGCTCTACAAGCACGCCAAGGGCCGCGGTTTCCTGATCACGCTGTTCACCAACGCGACGCAGATCACCGAGTCCATCGCCGACACGCTGGTCGAGTGGCCGCCGTTCGCGGTGGAGATCACGCTCTACGGCCGGACGCGCGAGACCTACGAGCGGGTCACCGGCGTGCCCGGCTCCTACGATCGCTGCATCCGCGGCATCCGGCTCCTCAAGGAGCGCGGCGTCCCTCTGTCGCTCAAGACCGTGGCGCTCAGCCTCAATCACCACGAGATCGGCGACATGCAGCGCTTCGCCGAGGACGAGCTGGGCGTCGGCTTCAAGTTCGACGGCATGATCAACGCGCGCATCGACTGCTCGCAGAGCCCGCTCTCTGTCCGGCTCGCGCCCGCCGAGCTCGTCGCGCTGGACCTCGACGACCCGCGCCGCGCCGGTGAGTGGGCCAAGCTGGTCGGTCCCGCCGCCGGCCCGGCGGCGACGACGGCGTCCACCACGCTCTACAACTGCGGCGGCGGCACCAGCGCCGTGGCCGTCGACCCCGAAGGCAAGATGCGGATCTGCGTGCTGTCGCAGCGCGACGGCGTCGACGTGCGCGCGGGCTCGGTCGAGGCGGCGTGGCAAGAGCTCGCGGAGGTCCGCGCGCGGCCGGTGACGCGCGCCACGAAGTGCACGACGTGCCGGCTGCGGCAAATCTGCTCGACGTGCGCCGCGACGTCGGATCTCGAGCACGGCGACGCCGAGGCGCCCGTCGACTACTTCTGCGAGGTCGCGCACCTCCGCGCGCTGGCCGTCGGCGTCGAGCCGCCGCGGCACGGCGACTGCGCGTTCTGCGAAGGCGGCAGCGAGCACCCGCGCCTTCTGCGCGCGCTGGAAACCGTGCGCGCCGCGCGGCCCGCGCGCGGCCGGTCGCTGCCGGTCGTGCGCGAGGACGCCGAAACCTCCGGCCGCGGCACGTCGTGCGGCAGCGGCTGCGACGCCTGTGGGAGCGCGCGATGAGCGAAGAAGATCGTCCGAAGAAGAAGCCTTACGAGAAGCCGGCGATCGTCGAGGTCCCGCTGCGGCCCGAGGAGGCCGTGCTAGGGAATTGCAAGACGGCCGCGGTCTCGGGCCCCGCCATGGCGGACTGCTCCTATTTCGGCGGCTGCTCTTCGATGGGTTCGTGAGCATGGGCTTCGTGCTGGACATCGCGGGCCTCGCCATCGAGGCCACCTCCGACGACGATCTGCCGATCGACGTCGAGGGCTCGGCGCGCAAGTTCGTGCGCGATCCCGCGGCGCCGCCCGTCGAGCCCTTCGTGCGCTTGCACGCCCGCTGGGGTGACCCGCAGAGCCCGAGCGACGCGCCCGTCCTGTTCGATCCCGGCAAGGGTCTTTGGCGCGCGTACCGCCGGCCGGGC